>JBBKVR010000053.1:0-14862 GCA_037968575.1 Bdellovibrionales bacterium
TCAAAAGATAAAAAATCCTTACAAATTGATAAAGAAAAAACAGCGTAAATTATTCTCATTTTTTCCTTGTTTATAAAGGGAAACCGACTATTTTAAGGTATTCATTGAAGGTTATAAAATAGACAGGACGGTTCCGTGAACGGCTTTAGTAGAAATCTTTTATTTTGGATTGCAATCCTTTTAACTCTGGCATTCCTTTTCAACATCTTTAATTCGGCGCAACAAGGTAAGGAGAGTTCTTCTGAAACCGTTGCTTACAGCGATTTTGTTGAACAAGTAAAGCAGGGAGCAGTCTCTGATATTACAATTAAAGGGCAGAAGGTCACTGGAACGTACTCAGATTCGGGTGAGAAATTTACAACCCTTGTTCCTCAAGAGGAAAATGTTGTTGAGCGCGTAGGGAATGCACCTGTGCGCATAAATGCTGAAGCAGTCGAAGGCGATAAAATTTCTCTTATGGGTATCCTGATTTCTTGGTTCCCTATGTTGTTGCTTATTGGTGTGTGGATTTTCTTTATGCGCCAGATGCAGGGCAAGGGCGGTGGTGGCGGTGCTATGGGTTTTGGAAAATCTCGTGCACGTATGCTGACCGAAGATAAAAACAAAATTACCTTTGCAGATGTCGCTGGTGTTGAAGAAGCCAAGCAGGAATTGGAAGAAGTTGTTGAATTTTTGAGAGATCCACAAAAATTCCAAAAACTAGGCGGACGTATTCCAAAGGGAGCACTTCTTGTAGGTTCTCCTGGTACGGGTAAAACCTTGATTGCCAAGGCTGTTGCTGGTGAAGCGAATGTTCCTTTCTTTACAATCTCTGGTTCGGATTTCGTCGAAATGTTTGTTGGTGTTGGAGCGTCTCGTGTGCGTGATATGTTTGAGCAAGCCAAGAAAAATGCACCATGCATTATTTTTATTGATGAAATTGATGCCGTTGGCCGCCATCGTGGCGCTGGACTTGGTGGTGGTAATGATGAACGTGAACAAACATTGAACCAGCTTCTGGTTGAAATGGATGGGTTTGAAGCCAATGAAGGAATTATCATCATTGCGGCAACTAACCGTCCTGACGTTCTTGACCCTGCGTTGTTGCGTCCAGGTCGTTTTGATAGACAGGTTGTTATTCCTAGCCCTGATGTAAATGGTCGCGAAGCGATTTTAAAAGTTCATATGAAAAAAGTGCCTTTGTCTAAAAAGGTGGAAGCCCGCGTGATTGCCCGTGGTACACCAGGTTTCACTGGTGCTGATTTGGCTAACTTGGTCAATGAGGCGGCACTATTAGCTGCGAGACGAAACAAGCGTGTTGTTGGTCCTGAGGAATTCGAAGAAGCCAAAGATAAGGTGATGATGGGAGCGGAGCGTCGCTCTATGGTTATGACTGAGGACGAGAAAAAACTAACAGCTTACCATGAGGCAGGACATGCAATTGTTGCACTGAACGAGCCTGAATCAGACCCTATTCACAAGGCAACAATTATTCCGCGTGGGCGCGCACTAGGTATGGTTATGCGTCTTCCTGAGGGTGATAGAATTTCAATGTCCAAGGCAAAAATTGAGGCAGACCTCTCTGTTGCTATGGGTGGTCGTATTGCTGAAGAACTTATTTTTGGTGCACAGCAAGTCACAACAGGTGCTTCCAGTGATATTAAAATGGCAACTGATATGGCGCGCCGTATGGTAATGGAGTGGGGGATGAGTGATAAGCTTGGGCCTTTGCGTTATGCCGCAGATCAAGAGGAGGTTTTCCTTGGTCATTCTGTTGCTCAGACAAAAAGTATGTCAGATACAACTGCCAATACGGTGGACTCAGAGGTTCGTCGTATCGTTGAGGAAGCTTATTCGCGCGCAACCAAGATTATTAAGGACAAAATGAAGGACCTTCATAAACTTGCTCAAGCTCTACTGGAATATGAAATGCTGACGGGTGACGAGATTAAGGCCCTGTTGCGTGGTGAGAAGATTGAGCGTGATAATGATGATACGCCACAAAAGCCCCGCGCCTCTGTGCCATCTGCTGGTAATATTGGTAAGGATGGAAGTGCTCCTCAAGGTGCTTGAGGTTTAAACTTATGAGCAATAGAAAATACTTTGGTACAGACGGAATTCGCGGGACTGCTAACCAGTTTCCCATGACTGCCGATATTGCTTTGAAAGTTGCGATGGCAACTTCGATTGTGCTTAGAAAACATCAAAAAGGCGATACGCAAAACCGGGTTATTATCGGTAAAGATACGCGCCTTTCCGGTTACATGATTGAACAAGCTATGGCGTCAGGTTTTACGGCCATGGGTATGGAAGTTGTACTTGTGGGCCCAATCCCCACGCCTGCTGTGGCACTTCTTACACATTCAATGCGTGCAGACATTGGTGTGATGATTTCAGCGTCCCATAACCCATATCAAGATAATGGGATTAAAATTTTTGGACATGATGGATATAAATTGCCTGACTCAATTGAAGCAGAAATTGAGGAATGGATTGAAAAAGATATTACTTCTGAACTTCCTGAGCCTGATAAAATTGGGCAAGCAAAACGCCTTGATGATGCAACAGGGCGTTATTTAGAATCTTTGAAACGTAGCCTTCCTAATGAGGGTAGCCTTGAAGGGTTAAAAGTTGTTGTTGATTGTGCGCATGGTGCGGCTTACAAGGCAGCTCCTCAAATCTTATGGGAGTTAGAAGCCGATTTAACTATTATTGGTAATAAACCAAACGGTAAGAACATTAATGATGGTTTTGGCGCAACAGCTATTGATGCACTATCAAAAGAAGTTCTGGCGCAAAAAGCAGATATCGGAATTGCATTAGACGGCGATGCTGATCGCTTGATTGTAGTTGATGAAACAGGCGCACGTATTGATGGTGACCAGATTATGGCCGTACTCGCAATGAAAGCACGTGATGCTGGATGGTTGCAAGGTAACGGCGTTGTTGCAACTGTGATGTCCAATCTCGGATTAGAGCGCTTCTTGGGTGAGAAAGGTTTAAAGCTTATTCGCACCCCCGTTGGTGATCGTTATGTTGTCGAAGCTATGCGAGCTGATGGATATAATCTTGGTGGTGAACAATCAGGGCATATGATTATGTCAGATTATGCGACGACAGGTGACGGCCTTCTGACGGCATTACAAATCCTCTTTATTGTTAAGAGTGCAAAGCAAAAAGCTAGTAAGTCTCTCAAGATGTTTAATCCTGTACCACAGATATTGAAAAATGTGAGTTACAAAAGCGGCGAGCCTTTAAAGGACAAAAATGTTTTGAAAATCATTTCTCAATCTGAGGAAAAACTAAATGGGCGCGGACGTATTTTGGTGCGTGCTTCAGGAACGGAACCGCTTATTCGTGTGATGGCAGAGGGGGATAACCTGCTCGAAGTCGAAGAAGCGGTAAACGATATTTGTAATTCAATAGAAAAGGTATCTTAAATGACGAATGTGGCGGTAATTGGCTCTCAATGGGGCGATGAGGGTAAAGGTAAGATTGTGGATTGGCTCTCGGCGCGCGCGGATGTCATTGTGCGTTTTCAGGGAGGTCATAACGCTGGCCACACACTTGTTATTGATGGTGTTGTTTATAAGCTTTCTCTTCTGCCTTCTGGTGTGGTTAGAAAAGGTAAACTTTCCATTATCGGTAATGGTGTCGTTGTTGATCCTTGGGCTTTGCTTAAAGAAATTGAAGCCGTTAAGAAAAAGGGTGTTGAGGTTACGCCTCAATCTCTTAAAATTGCTGAGAATGCACATGTGATTTTGCCTGTTCATCAAGCTGTTGATAATGCTTTGGAAGCTGCGCGGGGAAAAGGCTCTATTGGTACAACTGGTCGCGGGATTGGCCCGACTTACGAAGATAAGGTTGCCCGTCGTGGTATCCGTATTTGTGATTTAGCAGACAAAATCGTTCTTAAAGATAAGCTTGAACGCCTGATGATTCATCATAATGCCTTACTTAAAGGTTTAGGCGCAGATGAGATTGATCCGCAGGATGTTTTTGACCAATTGGCGGACGTTTCAGACAGAATTTTAGAATTTGCATGCCCTGTGTGGAAAGTTTTGGATGAAGCTAAGCAACAAGGTAAACGTATTCTCTTTGAAGGTGCACAAGGCTTTATGCTTGATGTCGATCATGGAACATATCCATTTGTGACGTCATCAAACACCGTTGCGGCACAAGCTGCTACAGGCTCAGGAACTGGGCTTAAGACAGTAGGTTATGTTCTTGGGATTACTAAGGCTTACACAACGCGTGTTGGGTCAGGGCCTTTTCCAAGTGAACAAGACAATGAAGCTGGTCAACGTTTAGGTGAGCGTGGACATGAGTTTGGAACAGTAACTGGGCGGAAAAGACGTTGCGGGTGGTTTGATGCTGTACTTGTCAAGCAAGCCATTAAGACGGCAGGTATTGATGGTATAGCCCTTACGAAACTTGACGTTTTGGATGGCTTTAAAGAGCTTAAAGTCTGTATAGGCTACGAATTGAATGGTAAGAAAATTGATTACTATCCTTCAGGTCAAAGCGATCAAGCCAATGTGGTACCTGTGTATGAAACTGTGGAAGGGTGGTCGGAGACGACCTATGGCGCGCGCAGCTGGAAAGATTTGCCAGCTGAGGCCGTTAAATACGTTCGACGCATTGAGGAATTAATTGAGGCGCCTGTGGCTTTCCTTTCAACTAGTCCTGAGCGTGAAGACACCATCCTTGTGCAAGACCCGTTTAAGGCGTAATTTGCACGGCTTTTCACTTTACAAAAATTCAAGTAGACTATTAGCACGCGATTTCTTCGCACCCATCCTTATACCCTGATTGATGTCATGTCTGATATTCAAGATAATGAAAAAAACGAAGATGATGAAAGTCTCCCTGTAAAAGAGGAGGAGGCAAAAGAGCGCGTTGTTCTTTTTAAAGACACAATCAAAATATATCCCGATAAGAAATTACCACATTTAAACCGTGGTCCTTTGCAAGCTTACGTGGCTGAGGGAAATACGGAAGAGTCTCTGTTTGCGATTGTGTGTGAAAAAAACCTTGTTCCGCGGACATCTAAAGTTTCCCAATATATGGGAATGAAAAGCTCTGCGATGCCTGAATTGGTTGGATCTGGTGCCGCTTATTGGGCAGAGTCAAAGAAGCAAGTTTATGTTTTTATTTACAAAAACACATATGGAGAAAAGCTTCTTCCTTCATCAAAATTACATGCTTTAGGTTTGAAAGAAAGTGTTGTTCTTAAGACCTTTATTCCATCTCTGGTAGAGTTGGTTTTGTCTTTGGATAACCTGAAAATGGTACATGGAAGTTTATCGCTGGATACAATTTATGCGGAGACGACTAAAACAAACCTCACAGATTCAAAGTCGATTATGGTCTCTGAGTGTCTGAGCCTTCCTGCCTTTTATGCGCAAAATGCAACATATTTGTCGATTGAGAGGTGTTTTACCAATCCATTAGGGCGTGGCGAAGGAAGTATTTCGGATGATCTATATGCGATGGGCGCACTTATTGCTTGTGCAATGCGTAAAGGTGACCCACTAGAAGGTAAAACCAGAGAAGAAATAGGAAGACTCAAATTAGAAGAGGGTAGCTTTCAGGCAATTATAGGGTCTGAACGCATATCCGGAGGTGTTTTAGAGTTGCTGCGTGGGCTGTTAAATGACGACCCATATCAACGTTGGACATTAGAAGATGTGCGCATGTGGCAGGATGGGCATCGTATATCTATAAAACAAACCAAATTCAAACGTTATAAAGCAAAAAGACCTCTAGAGTTTTTGGGTAATAAATATCTGCGTCCCGGTCTTTTGGCAGCTGATATGGCCGAGCAAAGCGGCGCTGCTATGCAGTTACTTGAAGATAAAAGTTTGGAGAAGTGGATAGATAGAGCTATTAGCGACCCTGTACTACATACAAAATTTGAAAAGGCGTTAGAAACTGCGGCGGAATTAAGAGAGTCAGCAGAATTAAGCGCTATAAAGATTTCATATTGTACTTCGGCACTTGCAGATACCCATCCACTTTTTTATAAAACATTCAGCTTCTTTCCTGATGGTTTAGGGAGAGTTATGGTTAACCACTTCTTAGAAGGCAAGGATATTGCGCCTTTCACAGACTTTATGAAAACGAAGTTGATGACGTTCTGGGTGGATAGCACACGGCTACCAGATGTTGACTCAACGGATGCTCTAAACCAGTTGCGAATTAGTGCTTTAAGCTTGAAACAACCAGGTATTGGATATGGAGTAGAGCGAGCATTTTATCTTTTATGTGATGAAGCACCTTGTCTTTCAAAAGCTTATCAGAATTACTACATTCGTAACCCTGAAGATGTATTTTTTGCATTGGATGATTTGTGTTTGAAGGGCAAAGCCCCTAATAAACCAATAGACAGACATGTCGCGGCGTTCTTATCTGTGCATGAGCGCCAATCCATTGATCTTTACTTGATGGATTTAAATAGTCCCGATCCTCGTGTTCAAACACCAGCATTGTTGAAAACATTAGCGGCACTGCAAGGCAGGGGTAAGCTTGCCCCTGCGGAAGGCATTACAGCCTGGATCGTTGACCATGTTGGGCAGACAGTCATTGATACCTATTATAATCGTGACTTGCGTCGAAAAATTTCAGAAAAATTGGACAAACTAAAACATAGCGGAAATGTCGTAGAGTTAGTGGAGCTTTTAGATAGTCCATATGAGCGCGAAAAAGATATGCGGGATTTTTATGGAGCGCAGAAAGACTATAAAGCCTATACATCAGAGATTACTTTTTTAGAAAAAATACTCGGTGAAGCTGTTTCAATGGGAGCTTACAAGGGTCGCGAGACAGCGGCATTATTAGCATCTATCGTTGGTGGGGGAATGATATTCCTTACACTCCTTTCACGGTTCGCAGGCATTGAAATATTTTAGGTCGTTCGAAAATGAAAAAATGGAAAAGAAATTTATTGTTCGTAGGTACGGTGGTTACAGCCATTGTGTTCTTACCGTCTACGATATTGCTGTTTACGGGAATGTTGCCGACTGTTGTCGCCTTCCTAATTGATAAATCACGACTGAAATTAAAGTTTCTAACGGTGGGTTGCGTCAATCTCGCATTCTGTTTTCCTTACTGGCTAGATCTTGTCACAGGTGCCCACACGGTTGAAAAGGCGCTCGAAATTATTACACCAAAATCACTGATTAGAATGTATTTTGGCGCACTTATGGGGTATGCCTTGGAATGGATTTGTGTTGTGAGTACCGTCTATTTTACACGCCAAAGAAATAAGGTGATGTTGAAGAAACTGAAAAAGGATAAAGAGAGAATGGTCGAAAAATGGGGCGAAGAAGTGACTGGAAAAGTTGCTTTTGATAGTAACGGGTTACCACTTGATTCTACAGATTCGGGCGTAATCCCTGAAGAGAGTTAACCTTTTAAATCCATAAAAATTGTATAAAATTCAATGTTTTAGTACGAAATAAAGATAAAGCTTTAAATATAATTAACCTTGCATTAAAATTTTATGTTCTATCCTGATTGTATGGTGATCGGGAATATTCACCGTTTCTAAACTGGAAATCAATAAATCAATAAATCAAAGGAGACTCTCTCATGATTAAACTATTATCTTATATGCACCTATATTTTGGTAAACAAGATGGTGCAACGGCCATAGAGTATGGTCTTATTGCAGCGCTTATCTCGCTTGCTATTGTTGCTGGAGCCACAGTGTTTGGTGAGCAACTTGGTGCATTGTTTGAAACAATGGCTAATACGCTTACTGGATCCGCTGGTGAAGCGGCTGAAGAGCCTGCATAATTAACTTCTATATTTTAAAAATACCCGTCTTACTTGGACGGGTATTTTTTTAACCTTTTGATGGGTGTCACATAATTTTTCTCATTCTTTATACTTTTGCGTTTTCTGTAAGTATAGGCGCTGCCATCTGGGCATCAGTCACGGATTTCCGTGAGTTGAAGATATTAAACGCTGTGCCTGTTATTGCGATAGGTGGCTTTTGTGTTGCATATATTTCAGCCTATTTTGGATTAGAAGTAAGTATCTTTGGTGATATCAGTTCACATTTACTCGCTGCATCTATTATCTTTGTTGTGACAGCAATTCTTTTTGTTCTGAAAGTCTTTGGAGCAGGGGATGCCAAAATGGCATCTGCCTACGCCTTGTGGCTACCTCTGGCAAGTCTGCCTACTTATTTGGTTGTTATGACACTGGTTGGTGGTGTTTTGGGCTTACTGGCTCTTCTGGTTAAGAAATCTCCACTTAAATCCAACCTTGGAAGTGCTTGGATAGAAACACTTCAAAAAGGTGGCAGTGCTGTTCCCTACGGAATCGCTATTGCGGTCAGTTTTATTTTTGTTATTTGCGAGAATAAGTACCTGTCTCTTGACGTTTTAAAATCATTTGCCGAGTGATTTAAATACAAATTAACCTTTTCTTTAATAAATTTTAATTTTTATCGATGTATGATAGGATTATCGGGCGTAATCTTCTGCGTTCTTTCGTACTTTAAATCTTTAAAAACTCTGACATTTCTCCCATTCGGGATTTGTTTTACACGGAATTGATTGATGAACAAAAATTTGATGATTGTTCTGGCTGGTGGCTTCATGATTGCACTTCTTGTGGCATTCATTGTTCGGTCAGGCATTGATAAAAGTCCCCAAGTTTCTGATGCCTCAACGGTCGAGATTCTTGTGGCTGCAAAAAATATCCCTTTGGGTGCGGAGCTGGATTCTATTGATATGAAATGGCAATCATGGCCGGAGAGTGCTGTCTTTGTTGGTGCTATTGTTCGCCAAGAAGATCAGAATGTTACAGATGCATTGTCTGGACGTGTCCGTAGAGATGTTGCATCGGGTGAACCTTTGTCCGAACTAGCACTTCTTTCTAGTGGTGTGGGAAATATTGTTGCCTCCTCTCTTGAGCCAGGTAAGCGTGCGATTGCTATTAAGGTTTCAGCTGAATCTATGGTTGGTGGTTTTATTAATCCTGGTGATCACGTGGATGTGATTTTAACGCATAAAGTGCGTGTTCCAAACGATGATAAGTCAGTTATGAGAGGTACAGTTGATCGTTTTGCAACAGAGACAGTTTTGGAGAATGTAAGAGTTTTAGCTATTGATCAGCGCGCAACCAATTCGGATACAGATAAGGCGAAGGTAGGCCGTACAATAACGCTTGAGGTTACAGCAAATGAAGCAGAAAAAATTGCTTTAGTTGCGGAAATGGGTGATTTGAGCCTATCTCTCCGTCCCGTAGGAGATGAGAGTAAGAATGCAGCAAATGCTGATATCACAACAGATGTGAGTGTCAGCAAAATTTTACAAGAAATTGCCAAAAGAAGTGGGGATGGTGGGGGAACCAGCAAAACCATTCGTGTCTATTCAGGTGATGGCGCACGAACCATTAAGGTTAGAAATAAGTCAGGAATGTAGTGCCAATGAACGCTTTAAAAATAAATCAGTTCAGTTTCTTAAAGGTGGTGTGTGTTGCACTATGCTTTGTTATAGTTTTTGTGACATTAACCCCTGTGGCAAATGCCAATAAGTCTGAAATTCAATCATCTGCTGTTGTTGCATCAACTCTTAATTTGACACTTGGTAAAGCGGATGTTTATTCGTTAAATGGAAATGTGGCTGATATTCTTGTGGCAGACCCAACGGTTGCCGATGTTGTTGCTATCCAATCAGATAAACTTTATGTCGTTGGTTCTCGTTTGGGCGACACCAACATTATTGCTTTGGATGAAGACGGTAATGTTATCTCCAAAATTGATGTTCATGTGAAGATTGATACAGATGCGATTCAAAACATGGTGCATTCACTGTTTCCTGACGAAAATGATATTAAAATTTATGCAACAAACGGACAAATTTACTTAACAGGTGAAGTTTCCACGCCAGATAAAGCACAGAAAATTGGACGCATGGTTGCTGCGCATGTAAATGAAGTTGCTAATGCGGGTAATGCGCAAAGTGTAGACGAAGTGATTGAAAATCTTCTTAAGGTTAGCGGTGAAATGCAAGTCTCGTTACGCGTGCGTATTATGGAAGTTTCGCGCGATATTATTCGTGAACTTGGTGTTGAAACTTATGCAAACGATACAAATGATGGTGCAACTCCTTTAATTTCTCAAACAGCAGCAGCTAGTCTGGCTGAATTAAGCGGACAAGTGATTTCAAGTTCACAATCTTTGACGCAAGATCCAACAGGAATAGGTCGTATATTATTCGATACAGGTATAAATGGAATTGGTTTCCTTGAATTGGCGGTGCGTGCATTAGAGCAAGAAAATCTTTTGAACATTTTGGCTGAGCCTAACTTAACGGCAATTTCTGGTGAGCAGGCGGGCTTCTTAGCTGGTGGTGAATTCCCTGTTCCTACGGGTCGTGACAGAGATGGAAACATTACGATTGAATTTAGAGAGTTTGGTGTGTCATTAAACTTTGTGCCGGTGGTTCTTTCCAATGACAGAGTTAGCTTGCAATTAGATACTGAAGTGTCCTCACTTGATTTTGGACAAGGGATTACACTTGCAAATGTTACCGTGCCAGGACTTGATATCAGGCGTGCATCAACGACTGTGGAGCTTCCCAGTGGAGGCAGTATGATGATTGCAGGACTTCTTCGCTCAGAAACATCTAAAGGACTTTCTGGTATACCTGGTATCAAAGATACGCCGATACTGGGTGATTTGATTTCATCACGCAGTTTTCAGCGTCAAGAAACAGAAATGGTTGTTATGGTTACACCTTATCTTGTGAAACCTTTTGCGGCAAAACCTCAAGTTGAGGAGGTTCGTGTTGAGCAAAAAAGTCCATTATCAACAGCTTTCGCTTCAAATCTAAAACGTGTTTACGGTAATAATATCCACCATCTTCCTAGTGAAGACACCCGCTATGGCTACATTATTAATTAAGAGAGAATCTTATGACTTTATCTAAAACAAATATTGTTACAGCTCTGGTTTTATCCGCTGCACTTTCGGCGTGTAGCTTTGACACGCCAAGTAAAATTACTTCTAACAAATTGCAACTTGTACAAACGGTAGAGCAAGACGTATTTGCTACGCAAAACCTAACACATGATGTTTTGGATTCACTTGCTAAGGCATATATGGCCAATGATAATGGCGAAATGGCCGTTACGGTGACATACGATCCAAAGTCTTTAGTGAACACAAAAGTCAAAGCGGAGCGTGAAGCTAAGCGCATTGAAGACTCGCTTATGAGCGGTGGCATAAATTCAGTTAGTTCAAGTGTGCTACCAGTAGGTTCGCCTCCTGATTATTCAGTTACAACAATACGCTACGTACAGTATTCTGCAGAAGGCCCAAAAGATTGTGCAACGATGCCTGGCTATGAAAACCGCGCAGATGTTGGGGTGGTAGATATCCATCAGGAATATGATTACGGTTGTACTATAGAGAGTTTATTTGCAAAACAAATCGCAAACCCGTCAGACCTTATGGGACAGGATGGTTTTGAAACACTAGGTAGTGGACGCAGAGCAGAGAATGCAATTAGTGGTAGTGGTGTGTATGCACCAGGGCCTAGTCCAGCTTTATCGGGTGAACGTAGTTCAAACAACTAAAAGAGATTTATTTTTGACCTATATGAATAGGGTTAAATAAAAAACGAAAGAATATCGTTTAGGAAAAGCGGGCATGGCTATCGAAACATCAATTTTATTACCGGCGGGCTCAATCGGCGTTTTTGCCGAGAACCAAGCTTTGCGCGATGCTGTGCGCTCTCTTGAAAATGACTGGCGTTATGACCGCATCCAAATTGAAATCGAACAAGGGAATGTCGAAACAGCTATCAAAGCTGGCGCAAAAATTGATGGTTACAATGTTCTGATTATTGAAACCGATACTATTGATGGAAGTTTTGTAGAACGTCTAAAGGCTTTATCAGAGTTTGTAAGTGCAGATACGGCAGCCATTATAGTGGGGCCTGTAAACGACGTTAATATGTACAGAAAGCTGATTGCTATGGGTGTTAGCGATTATCTCGTGTTGCCTGTATCAGAAGAGATTATCGGAGATGTTATTGCCAAATCTCTTATTGATATTTTTGGTGTCGGTGGGAGTAAACTCATCGCATGTTTAGGCGCAAAGGGTGGCGTCGGAACATCAGCAATCGCTCACATTTTAGGGTTATATGTAAGTGATAATTTAGGTGAAAAAACAGTGATTGTTGATGCTGCAGGTGGTCGCTCATTCTTGGCAGCCTCAATGGGCTTAGAGCCAAGCACAACTTTAGAGGCGGCGGCAAAAGCAGCTGTTTCTACTGATAAAGATAATTTAAAAAGAATGCTGCTCAAGCCACATAATAAAACTGTCATTTTAGGTAGCGGCGGAGAGGCAATACTTGATAAGTCAATCACAGGATCACAATTTGAAAGTATCCTTGATAATTTGATGGCGGAACACCCCGTTACGATTGTTGATTTATCACAAGCGAGCGCAGAAATTGCACGTGTTGTTTTGGCAAAGGCACATAAAACAATTCTTATAAGTCACCCAACAGTTCAAAGTTTGCGTGCGGCCCGTACTTTACAACAAGAACTTCAAGAACTGAAAGGTGGAGAGGAAAAGGCCTCTTCTTCGATACTGGTTATCAATATGAAAGGCATGTTTGATAAACAAGAAGTGCCTGTCGCAGATATTGAAAAAGGTATAGGTCAAAAACCTGATTTGGTTATTCCGTTTGAACCAAAATCTTTCCCCTCATCTGAGCTTGAAGGAACCCTACTCATTAATAATAAATTCTGTGCCGAGATTGCACGAAAACTTCTTAAAAATATGGAAGATGTCTTGAAACCATCAAATGATGATGTGAACGAAGTTGAAAAACAAGACGGTGGATTTTTAGATAACATTATGAAATCATTTAAGAAATAGAAATTATGTTTGGAAAAAAGCAGACATCAGAAGCAAAGGCTTCACCAACAAAAGCAAAAATACCTTCCCCTGAAGCAGAAGGGGAAGAGGAAGTTGTTGCAGGAAAAAAGCAACCTATGAAGACAGAAGCTGTAGAGCAGGATGTTGAAGTTGAGGAAAACCCAAAAGCCAAACCCAAAAGAGCTTCTTCTAAAAAACAGAAAAATTTGGATGAAGCTAGTATTCTAAGTCTTGAAACAACCGAAGCTGGTTCGCGGGACCTAGAAAGTGAAGATTCTTTACAGGCAATGCGCATTCAAAGAGCCAAGAAACGTATCTGGTCGGATTTACGTGATGGGATTGATTTGAAAGCTCTGGCGCGTATGGATCAAAAGGCTGCTCGTGAAGAGGTCAGTTCAGCCGTCGAGGAAATTGCACGTTTTCGTAATCTTGATTTAACACCAGCAGAGCTTGCACAAATTGCAAAAGAGAGTGGTGATGACATGTTGGGCTATGGCCCTCTTGAAGCATTGCTTGAGCGTGATGGGATTGCCGATATCATGATTAACGGCCCAGATACAATTTACATTGAAGAACACGGAAAAATCACGAAATCAGATATTAAATTTCGTGATAATCAGCACTTAACAACAATCTGCCAACGTATTGTTGGAGCAATTGGGCGTCGTGTAGATGAATCATCGCCCATTTGTGATGCACGTTTACCAGATGGTTCTCGTGTGAATGTAATTATTCCGCCTTTGGCCGTGGATGGTTCATGTATGACCATTCGTAAATTTAGCAAAGACAAATTGACACTAGAAAAACTGATGGAGTTTGGGTCTCTTACACCAAGTTGTGCAAAGCTTATTATGGCGATTGGGCGTTGTCGTGTGAACGTTCTTGTGTCTGGTGGTACAGGCTCTGGTAAAACAACAATGTTGAACTGTTTAACGCGCTATATTGAGCCGGGTGAACGTATTGTTACGTGTGAAGATGCTTGTGAATTGCAACTTCAACAGCCACACGTAGTGCGATTAGAAACACGTCCGCCTAACCTTGAAGGTGTAGGCGAAGTGACCATGCGTGACTTGGTAAAAAACTGTCTACGTATGCGTCCTGAGCGTATTATTGTTGGTGAGGTGCGTGGGCCCGAAGCCTTTGATCTGCTTCAAGCTATGAACACAGGTCACGATGGTTCAATGGGGACTGTCCATGCCAATAATCCACGTGAAGCCCTGTCACGTATGGAAAATATGATTGCAATGGGGAACCTCAATATTCCGATACAAGCTGTACGTGAACAGATTGCGGCTGCTGTGAATGTGATTATTCAGGTGCAACGTTTGAGGGATGGCTCTCGTAAGGTTACGCATGTGTCCGAGATTACGGGTATGGAAGGCGAAGTTGTTACTATGCAAGACTTGTTCAAACTAGAAATTTTAGGCGAAGATGATGATGGTAAATTAATTACCCGTCAGGAGTCTACAGGACTACGTCCGAAATTCTTTGATCAGGCGCGCACCTACGGCGTGGATCAACTTGTGCTTGATGCCATGGAAGAAGCTTACGGATAAGCCATGACACCCATACAAATTACTTTGACTGTAATTGTGGTTTTGCTTGTTGTTGTTCTCACAACTTACTTTGTCAAATCTGAAAGCCAGAAAAAGCGCCAACGCAGACTATCTGTTATTGCTGGTCGTGAAGTTTTCTCTAAAAAACAAAAGACTGATACAAAAAATAAACGCCGTTCTGATTTGGCTAAAAAACTGAAAGGTAGCGAACAAGCTGAAAAGAAACGTAAGAAAAACATTATCGTTCAACGTCTACAACATGCAGGTTTTTCTCAACAAGATGTTTCAAAATTCTGGATGTTGTCATTGATTAGCTGTGCCATCGGCACAACCGCTTTTTATTTTATGGGTGTATCAAAGCTTGTTCTTATTCTTATGGCTATCACTTTCTTCCTTGGAGTGCCGCGTTTTGTATTAAAA
>JBBKVR010000054.1:0-13415 GCA_037968575.1 Bdellovibrionales bacterium
GGACTTTCAACTTCTGATATTCGTAATTTCTTACAAATGACCAATGAAGTTATGATTTCATGTGATAAAAACGGGACGTTTCGAAATGTAAGTTCTAAATTCCATGAGACGTTTGGATATTCTGAGGAACAACTTCCTTCATTACAATTTATGGACATTGTCGCCCCTGAGGACAGAGCAACTGTGCGCCCTATTCTCATCAACATGAAAAATGGCGAGCTTGAGAAAAATCAAACTGTGAGTTTTGAATCACGTATTATTTGCAGAAATGGTGAGCGCAGATGGATTGAATGGCGACAAAGGAAATTTGGTTCCCAAATCTTCATGGTTGGCCAAGACCTTACACGCTTAAAACAGCAGCAAGAGACATTAGAAAATCAAAAGCAACAGCTGTCAGAAGCCCAGGCCATTGGACGTATGGGGCACTGGACATGGCGCTTAGAAGACCATTCTGTTGAATGGTCAAAAGAAATATTTCGTATTCTTGGTGTGGAAGAAAAAACCTTTCAGCCCAAAATAGATAACATCACCAAAGCCATACATCGCCGTGATTTGGGACGTGCCGTTCAATCTTTTCAGCGCGCAATGATAGATAAAAAAGATTTTGAATTGGAATTTAGAATCAAACGTCCTGATGGTGATACGCGCTATATCAAATGCCAAGGTCGTTGCCGCATGGAAGAAGATGGCGAAGTGACTGCTCTGTTTGGCATTATGCAAGACCTTACAGATCGCCATAAATATGAAACAGAATTAATGCAAGCTAAAGACTCAGCCGAGCGCGCTTATGCTACTAAATCTCAGTTCCTAGCTAATATGAGCCATGAACTCCGCACACCCCTTAATGCCATTATTGGTTTTTCAGAAATGATTCAGCAACAACTTCTTGGACCTATAGGGACAGAGAAATATCTCGATTACGTCTCTGGTATTCGCGAAAGTGGTGAGCATTTACTCGATTTAATCACAGACATTTTGGACATGTCTAAAATCGAAGCTGGTAAATATGAGCTCGATATCGAAAAAGTTAAAATTCACGATGTTTTGGATATGGCACTCCACATGATGGAAAGCCGTGCACTTGATGACAATATAAAGCTTTCAGGAAATTGGAAAAAAGAAGCAAAGTCACCTGTCATTAAAGTTGACCGCAGGGCTGTGATGCAAATTGCTCTCAACATTTTATCCAACGCCGTTAAATTCTCAGGCGAAAATGGTAAAGTCATCGCGGAATGCCTGCAACGAGATAACTATGTTGCGATTAAGGTAACTGACACAGGTATTGGAATCCCCGCCAATAAAATTAATGATATTCTGCGTCCATTCGAGCAAGTTTGTAATCAATATTCCCGTAACCATGATGGTTCTGGTTTAGGACTTGCCATCACAAAAGAACTGGCTGAGTTACATGGCGGGAATTTATTTGTTGAAAGCACTGTAGGCAAGGGAACGACCGTAACGATACGCTTGCCATTAGATGCGACAAAAACCAGACAAGATACTCAACGCGCTAGTTAGGATGCTTCCGAGGTTTTGGCTCTTGTCTGTTCAAGACAATCAACCAAACCTTCTCTGTAAGTTGGGTATCCCAGCTCCATTGAGAACGCTTTCTTAACCTTCCCATTATTTACACGTTTGTTATCTGAGTAAAAGCTCATGGTAATTGGTGCAAGATTAGCCTTTTCAATATCTACAATTGGCGGAGGCTCAACGCCCATCAATTCACACGCATAACCAATAACATCATGACTAGGCGCTGGTTCATCATCTGCAATATTAAAGATTTCACCAGGAATTGGTTTATTCATGGAATTAACTAAAATATTGGCAATGTCTTTTACATGAATACGGTTAAAAACGTGGCCTTCTTTATAAATTCTACGTGCAATGCCCGCCTCTACTGATTCAATGGCACTTCTGTCTGGTCCGTAAATTCCAGCCAATCTAAATATATGGAGAGGCAACCCACTTTTGAGGTGTAAACTATTCCATTGCTCCTCTGCATGGGCACGCCTTGAGCCTCTAATCGTACTAGGACGTACTTCAGCTGTCTCATCAACCAATTTCCCATCACGATCACCATAGACACCTGTGGTGGACAAATACCCAAACCATTCAAGGTTAGGTAATTGAGTTATATCACTGGCATAAGCGCGGAAAACAGGGTCACCTTCTTTATCAGGCGGTGCAGAGATAAGGATGTGTGTTGCATCTTCCAAGCGGTGCGATAATTCAGGAACAGGCGTCAATGTATCATGCAGATAGAGCTTAATACCTCGCTCTTTATAGTAATCACGCTTTTCGGGGTCACGAGTTGTACCCTTGATTATCCAGCTTTCACCATTTTCATTCAGGCTTTGTAGAAGACCTGCGAGATAGGTGCAGGTATAGCCAAAACCAAAACAAAAAAGGACTTTTTGGGTGGAACTATTGCTCATTTTGTCTGTGACCTTTTATTCTTGTTTTTTTGTACAGTGCTAAAAATTCACATCTTCATAGTGTTTAACGGGCGTAAAACCAGGTACGCGGTCACTGAGAAGAGGTTGAAAAGACGGGCGCGACTTAACTCGTGCATACCAGTCACGTGCGGCGTGATGTTCATCCCACTGAACATCGCCCATATAGTCAATTGCAGATATATGCGATGCAGCGGCAATATCGGCAAGTGAAAAATCATCACCTGCAAGCCAGCGTCTGCGCTCTATCAAGAAACCTATATAATCCAAATGGTAGTGAATATTTGCATGTCCAGCGCGAACAGATGGGCCATGTGGCTCACCTAGATGTAAGATTTGTTTCATGATTTTTTCGCCGAAAAGGTTATCTGTGACCTCGCGGTTAAATTTCACATCAAACCACCCCACAAGGCGGCGAACTTCTGCACGTTGAACAGGATCTTGCCCCAGCAAACTTTTCTCCGGGTACACCTCTTCCAGATACTCACAAATGACAGCACTGTTCGATAGTGTCGTTCCGTCAGGCTCGACAAGCACTGGAACATCACCTGCCGGGTTCAAAGCCAAGAAATCCGTGCGTCTTTCCCAAACTTTTTCAATTTGCAAATCAAATTCGAGTTGTTTTTCTGCCAAAACAATACGCGTTTTGCGGGAAAAAGGCTGAAGCCAAAGGTGAAATAGCGTTCTCATGATGGAAAATCATATCATTTTTCACGAAATACGCTATCGGTTTTTAATCTTTCGGGAAACCGAGCATTCTCTTTAGTGTGATATCCTTATCAACGAAATGATGCTTTAACGCTCCTAAAACATGCAGAGTAATAAGAGCAATAAGAGTATACGCCAAATACTCATGGATAATCGCAAATATTTCTCCCATAGGTTCATCCTTTTCAACAAGAACAGGCAATTCAAACCACCCGAAAAACGAGACAGGATGTCCGTAACTTTGTGACATCAACCATCCCGACATAGGCATGAAGAACGCAGCGACATAGAGCAAAATATGAGAGCCCTTCGCCAAAAGTTTTTCCCATTTCTTATGGGTTTTTAGTGATTTAGGATAGCTATGAGTAATAACCCATAAAAGCCGTGCCGCTATAATAGTCAGAACAGCAACACCCAAGGATTTGTGAAGACCGTACCACTCCATCTTATCAGGAGAATAATCAAGATCTGTCATGTAGAGTCCCAACCCTAACATAAAGATAATCAGAACTGCACTTAACCAATGGAAAGATCTAGCAACAGAACTATAATTGTCATTTTTCTTACTCATATTTCACCTATAGGGTTTGATAGTAGTGAATGGCTAGATAAGACACAAAAAACGCGATGATCCAATTCATCGTGCCATAAATCCAATGGAGTTTTTTATTCTTTACCAGATCTTCACTCGGGCGATTGCGCAAAATCATTGCTAACAGGAACTGCCCTAAAACAAACCCACTAATGAACCCGATGATGCCAACAACATAGACCATATAATCAATTTACTGTAGCCTCGTCCTCATGTAAATAAATCCAAAAGGATTATAAAAATAAGATGCTTTTTCTTCCTATAATTATTCTAGCATTGGTTCAGGGAATCACAGAATTCTTACCCATCAGCTCTAGTGGCCATCTTGTGCTGATGCACTGGCTTTTAGAAGGAAACGAAGCTTCGAATAACTATACCCAAAACCATCTTATGGACATTGCTGTCCATGTTGGTACTTTATTTGCAGTTCTTTTATATTTTAGAGAAGACGTTGCAAAACTTTTCATGGGTTTCTTTGGGTTTTTCTCTAAAGGTAAGGACAAGAATAAGAAACTTACTAGTTCAGTCATAGTTGCTTCAATACCTGTTATACTTGCAGGCGCGCTTCTTCATAATTTTCAACCTGATTTTATGAATTCGCTAATGGTGATTGCTATTGCCAATATCGTTTTTGCAGTTCTTCTTTATATTTCTGACAGAGTGAAGGTCGCCTCTCGTACTTCCGAAACTCTCAGTCTTAAAGAGGCTCTATTTATTGGCGTAATGCAATCCTTAGCACTTATTCCAGGGACTAGCCGTTCAGGCGTTACAATGACTGCTGGGCGGTTTTTAGGGTTATCACGTGCAGAGGCTGCACGCTTCTCATTATTGTTAGCCATTATTGCCATTGGAGGAGCTGGAACTTTGGGAATATACGACGTGGCACAAGGCGGGGATGCAACATTCGGAATGGAAGTAGCGTTAGCTGCATTTATCGCCTTCATCGCCGCTTATATCGCCATTATTCTCATGATGAGATGGTTAGAAAAGGCGACATTCACGCCTTTTGTACTTTACCGCATTTTATTCGGGATTATTCTGATTGCTCTTATTCAAACAGGGACGCTTGGATAAAACTTATCTTTCGCTCAAAGATTGATCGAGTGTTTTCACAAACGGTTTCAACAAGTACTGCATAACGCTTTTACGACCTGTCAGAATATCCACTTGGGCTTCCATACCTGTTGTAATGGGAAGAATTTCACCCTTACGTTTCAATTCTGTTTCCTTGGTTTCAACGCGCGCTCTGTAAAAGGTCTCGCCCTTCTCATCAGTAATCGTATCAGGAGAAATATCAATCAATTCACCTTCTAGTCCACCATAAATAGAAAAATCATAAGCTGTAATTTTGACTGTCGCCTTTTGTCCAGGCTTGTCGCCAATGCGTGGGCGCAAAAATGCAATATCTTTTGGTTTGATACGCACTTCGGCAAATAGAGGTTCACCTTCAGGTACAATTTGTACAATTGGCTGACCCGCTTGCACAACACCACCTTTTGTATTAACCGTTAAATTATGGACAATACCGTTCACTGGCGAGGTCACCGCTGTTCTATCTTTACGATCTTCCAAGCCTGTAATACTTGCCTCAAGAGAGTTAATTTCAATCTGCTTCTCTGATAATTGTATGCGTGCTTCAGCTTGGGCTGTTTTTTCTAGTTCTTCAATACGAGCTTCGGCCTCTTGAATAGCCGATTGCGCACGAGGCAATTGTTGTCTAACTCCGTTTAATTCTGTTTGTTTTTCACGTATGCCGCGCTCTAATTGAATGAGTTCAATTTGCGGCGCAGAACCACGTTCAACAAGTGGCGCAATCATGTTTTTCTCTTGTCGAGATAGACCGATAACCGTATTTAAGTCACCCGCTCTTGTGGAAAGCTCCGAAACTTCTTGGCGACGTTGGCGAAGCTGTTGATCAAGAACGTTTTTTTGCTGGTACATTTGTGCTTTATTTGCAAGGAATGTATTTTTCTCTGCATTCACACTTCTTGGCGCATTTTCCATCACCTTCTCAGAGAATTCGATTTCTTCTTTGCCTTCAACTTCTGCTTTTAAGCGGGCGACAGTGGCAAGAAGGCCATAATAACGTGCTTCATTGGTTTCAAGATCGGATGTTGCCGCTACAGCACGAAGACGAATAAGAAGGTCACCTTTTTTAACGCGATCACCTTTGACAACAAAGAATTCGTCGACAATACCTGGCTCCAAAGAGGCGACTTCCTGCAATTCACTGGAAGGAATAATTTTACCAAAACCACGTGTGACTTCATCAAGCCTTGCTATGTTTGCCCAAACCACAAAGAAAACAAAAAACAAAGCAATAACAACCAAAACAACGTGCTTGCTGACAGGAAGTTCTTCATCAGTAATAAATGTCTTTTCGGCATGAGCTTGCAGTCTTTCAACTTGCTTTTTTGCCCAATCCATCCGGATTTTATTCCATTCAGAGGTTTCGTTTACGCTCATATCAAGCGTTGCTTTGCCACCCTCAGGCATGGTTGGCACTTCCATTTTTCCTGTATGCTGCTTTTGTATCGGTTTTTTGTCTTCTTCTTTTGCCATGATTAAATTTCCGTATTTTCAGCGTCAGTTCCATATTGACGCGATTGCAATTTCTGAATGACATCATCCTTCGGTCCATAAGCCACCAAACGACCACGATCAACAAGAATAAGCTTATTCACGATAGAGAGCATCGCTCCTTTGTGCGTGATCAGCATGACTGTTTTGTCCTCAGTAACTTTATGAAGACGTTTACGCAGACGGTTTTCGGATGCTGGATCCATAGACGCGGTTGGTTCATCTAAAATCATAACAGGAGGGTCATAAAGAAGCGCACGCGCAATCGCTACCGACTGTCTTTGTCCACCAGATAACGCTTCGCCTCGTTCTCCCACAGGCGTATCAAGACCCGTTTCGGTATCACGCAAGAATTCTGACACACCCGCCAGTTCTGCAGCGCGAATTACAGCGCCGTCAGGCGCCGTTTCATGCCCCATTGTAATATTTTCACGAACTGAACCAAAGAAAAGTTGTTCACCCTGTTGCACACCGCCAATATTACGACGTAAATCACCTGGATCAATCTGGCGAACATCTGTGCCATCAAGAAGAATAGCACCGCTACTTGGCTGATAAAGGTTCAACAACAAACGTTCAATCGTAGTTTTACCAGAACCCACAGCACCTATAATTCCAACATGGTCGCCTGGCTCAACAGTAAAGCTTAAATCATTAACGGCTGGGCGTGTTTGACCTGGATAGGCAAATACAACATTTCTAAACTCAATTTTACCTTTAACGCGGGGCATAGAAATAAAATGTTTTCCAGCTGGTCGCTCAACGGGCTTTTCCATCAAGTCTTTCAGTTGCTTATAAGACTGCCAACTTTGGTTAAAGCGGGTCATTAGACCTGCAACTTGTGCCAATGGTGCCATTGCGCGACCCGATAAAATCACACAAGCAATCAACGCCCCCATACTGATGGTTGCATTTGAAATGAGATAAACACCAGCAATCACGATACCTATACTTGACACTTGCTGAACGAAGACCGAATAGTTCAGAGCAAAAGCAGATACGCGACGTGAGCGCACGGACGTATGAGAAGCTTTGTCAGTCAACTCTTCCCATTTACGTTGTGTGTGACCTTCAGCAGCCTGCGTTTTGATAGCCTCAAGTCCTGTAATGGTTTCAAACAATAAAGCATTTTTCAGAGCATTTTCATGCAATGACTCTTTAACAATGCGCTCCATTGGTTTTTGTAATATCCAACCACCAAGAAGAACCAAAGGTACAGCTGCCATTGGTACAAAAACAATTGGACCACCAATAATCGCGATAATAATTAAGAAAAATCCAGTGAATGGTAGATCAATTAGCGCTGCCATAGTGGCAGATGTGAAAAAGTCACGGATTGTTTCAAACTCACGCATATTCGCTGCCAGAACACCCGCACTAGCTGGGCGAGACGCTAACTGCATACCCAACATTTGTTCGAATAGTTTGGCAGAAATTTCAACATCTGCCTTACGTCCAGCCACATCCAAGAACATGGCACGCAAATTCTTTAAGATAAAGTCAAAGATAAAAGCAACAAAAACCCCAATCGCCAAAACCCAGAGCGTTTCATAAGCTTGGTTTGGAATAACGCGGTCATACACATTCATAATGAAAATTGTGCTCGCCAGCGCAAAGACATTAATCATTGCTGAGGCTGCAATTACCTCACGGTAAATTTTCCAGTTTTTCTTTAAACTACCCCAGAACCAATCGGCAGTATTATCAATCTCAGCAGGTCCAGCACGATCATCTTTACGCACGACAGGTCTGACGAAGAAACAGTATCCCGCATAAAGGTTTTTCATTTCCGCTAAAGATATTGTTTTGTGTTCATCTTCTGTCTCAGGAAATTGAACAACAAATTGTGTCTCTTTGTGAATTTCAATTGGTTTACCGGGCTCTTTTTTTGGTGCGCCTTTCGTTGGGTATTTTACTTCCCACAAAATAGCAGACTGCTTACTCTCTAAAATCAATATACATGGCAAGTTTGGTGCAATTGCCAAGGCTTCTAAAGATTTTTCAATGAGTTTAGCGTGCATATCTGCACGGGCAGCAGCACGAATGAATAGAGATGGTGTAACACCCGTTGGTGGAACAGGCAGTCCTGCAATCAAAGAATTTTTACTCGTACGACGACCAAAGTGACCAGCAACCATACGCAGGCATTCAATAAGAGGGTCTTGGATAGCTAATCTGTCGGCTTCAAGAGGCCAAGGGTCATGATTTTCGAGATGGGACTTAGTTTCTTCCACCTCACTCACTTCTGGATTTTCATCTACGTGAACAGGACTTTCAGCAACAGAGGATTCTTCTGAAGAAGTAGGGTTTTCCTGCGCTTCGGGCGAAGTGTCCGTTGCCTTGTCTTCTTTTTTCTTTGTCATGAAATGTAGCCTGCGAAGATTAGTCGTTTAAATCTTCGACAGATTATCAGTAATTATCGTCAGGGTCTACTTCTGCTTGATATGCAACGTTCAATGCTGGAAGTAATTCACCTTTCAGAGCCAAAATTCTGTAAATCGCAAACATTTCAACAATTTCGTTGTTGATTGTGTTTGAGCGAGAAACAAAAAGTTCGTTCTGGGCATCAAGAACATCAAGAAGTGTTCTTCTGTCCAAATCAAATTGGTCACGATAAGCATTTACAACATCTTCGTTAGCAGCAGCTTGTGCGGCGAATTGAACAGCACGCTCACGGGCTGACAACATACGGGCCCAAGTCTGACGGACATCATCTTCCACCGCACGAGCGGCATCGTTACGCTCTTCTTTTGTTTGTGCATGTCTGTATACAAATTCACGCTCACGGGCTTTATCAATCCCGCCGCGGAATAAGTTCCAGTTCATCACAACAAGAGCAGATGCACCTTGTTCATCATCCTCGATACCACCGATATTATCAGCAGCATTTGCATTTAATTGTAAATCCATTTGTGGATAGTAGGAAGCTTGTGTTTGTTTCCATTCAGCCTCAGCAACATTCACATCAGCTTCAAAGATATCCAAAGTTGGGCTGTGCGTTAGAGCATGTTTAACTTCTTCTTCCACATTGGCTTCTAAAACATCAACAGGAACAACAGGAACATTCAAGTCACCTGGCATTTCACCAACTTCGCGCTTGTAAGATGTCTCTGAAATACGAAGGGCCTCTACAACGTTTGCTTCATTCGCACGAGATGCAGCCACACGCGCACGAACTTGTTCAACGTCAGCTTGAGTAGAGCGACCAGCAGAAGCGCCATCTTCGATACGCGCCATGATGCTCAAATGTTCTTGAACGTTATCACGCGCAATTCTAAGCAATTCGCGTTGGCGAACAACATCCAGATAGGATTCAACAATATCAAGCCCTACGAATTCTGATGTTTCACGAACGCGGTGTGAAGCAGATCGCACACGGTGGTATTGACGTTGATTTTCATATTTTGTATCAAAACCGTCAAATAGAAGTTGCGTTAATGTCACGCCAATTTGGTTACGGTATAAAGACTCATCATCACCAGTTCTGGCGCGGGTTGTTACGTTATCTGTATATTCAAAACCTGTGTCGCCCTGAAGATCAACTGAAGGAAGGTAAAGGCCTTGCGCTTGTCTTAGTTCTTCATCGGTCGCGCGGCGATTATTCTCGACCACACCCGTTTCTGGGTTTGTTTCCATACCAACTGATACGGCCTCTGTAAGAGTGTCAATGCTTAGGTCAGATATCTCTTGCGCATAACTCGCATTAAACGCTGCTCCTCCGATTAGGGCTGTGCAGGCCAATAGACCAAAAGTCTTTTTCACATTTAATTTCATCTTATTCACTCCTAACTTCACTTAATGGAAGCTTTAAAATTGACTGTAAATTCCCAGTAACTAACAAAAATTCAGCCTATTTATGACCTCTTTGCCACATAATGGCAAGTAAAAATTGGTTAAAAATAAGGCCTTAACTCCCTACTATTGCAGTTATGCAACAGTATCTTTTTACCAAAAAAGCGCTTCTTTTAAAAAGAAGCGCTTTATTTGTTCACTTATGTGGCTACTTAAACAATGCCTGATTGGGCTTGAGCCAGAATTTCACTTAGTGACTTACCAGTAACATTTTCTAGAACAACAACATCTTCTGCTCCTGCTGTATTACCAGAACCTGTGACATCAACAGAAATCACTGTGTTATTGC
Organism: Bdellovibrionales bacterium; assembly: GCA_037968575.1. Classification (GTDB taxonomy): domain Bacteria; phylum Pseudomonadota; class Alphaproteobacteria; order Micavibrionales; family Micavibrionaceae; genus UBA2137. The sequence continues at coordinate 10,478 of JBBKVR010000054.1, forward strand.
CTTCTTGTCTCTGGAACACGAAGTTTTCAATAGCTTGGGTCGTTGGGTCATAAGCATGAAGGAAATCACCTAAGTCCAAAATATCACCCTCTGATGTAGAGAAGTCATGGATAATATCAAAACCTGGATCATTGCGTTCAAATATGAATGTATCAGATCCAGAACCACCCCAGATTTCATTTGGTCCGCCATCAACATTGTTATAAGTCTCTTTATACAAAGTCGCACCAGCATTAATGATATCGTTACCAGCACCACCATAAATCTTGTCACTTCCGCCACCACCAAAGATGATGTCATCACCTGCGCCGCCATAAATGGTATCTTCATCTAGACCACCGTAGATAGTATCGTTACCAGCGCCACCATAGATAATGTCATCACCGCTGTAACCGTGAATGACGTCATCACCGCTTGTACCATTGATGGTTTCTGCACAGTCTTGCCCAGCAATCGTGATGTGACCGTTTTCGCCCATAAATGTTAGGCTTGCGCTGTCTGAGTCACCATCATTGTCCGTAACAGTGTATTCAAACTGATCCATCACGCCAGAAATATCTAGTTTCGCCTCAACATCTTTCACTACAAAGTCGAACCAAGTTTCGTGACCAACATTGTAGAGAGATGCAATTTCAATTTTCGTGATGTAACCACCACCGTAATCAGCTGCATTAAGGAGAATACCAACATCGTCTTGGAATCCTGTGCCAGTTGGAACAGCATATTCAAGGTAAAGTGTGCCGCCACCCGTAGTCGTAATCAAAATATCCAGATACGCTTGACCAGTGCCGTATGTTTGGAAATGTTCCAAACTAAAGTTAACACAGTTAACAGGCTGGTTATTGAATGTGAATTCAAGAACTTCACCGCCGTTAACGCGATCGACTGTAGCAGGTTGACCATTACCCCATACGCCGAAACCTTTGTCATACCAAATCAATGAACCCTGCTCCATACCCGTGTAAGCAGGCGATAGGACTTTGACAGTAATATTGTCAAGGGTTAGCGATAATGGCATTCCATTAAAATCAGATTTCGTTGGGTTAAACTCGTTAGAAAGCAATGAGCTATTAAGCAAGTATGTATAATCGCCATTGGACTCAATATGAAGTGTTCCATATTGACCTTCGATAGTTGTTATACCTGTTGCTGAAACAGCATGTGTCTGACCACCAAATTCAATAGAAGTAACTGTATTAGGTGCATCTTCAGACTTAATGTCATTATCAAGAACATTCCCCTCTACACGAAGCTCTTCACCAACTTTTTGAACTGCTTCATCAAATGCGATTGGTGCATCATCTTTAACTTGAATGGTTATTGTGCCCATTGCCATGTCACCATCGGCATCAGTAGCAGTCACGCCAAATCTTAGATTGATAATTTCATTCGGGTTGTTTGCATTAGAGTGATCCAATACATCCTTGGCTGTGAAGCTATAGCTACCATTATTGTTGATAGTCAGTGTAAAGACTTCACGACCACCAGCTGTACCAACATATGTGCTGCCAATAAGACTAACTACAACAACTTGACCAAGCGACTTTAATGTTCCGCCAGTAGCGCCAGTTGCAGTAAATGAACTTACGCCTTTAGGTGTAATAGTTCCAGGACCATCACCAAAGAAGTTAGCAGTCACATTACCAGTAACAGTAATGTCGTTGCCATTATAATCAGTCTCATCAACCACGTTCGTGGCATTCGTGATGATTGGCGTGTCATCCTGAACATTAGCTAGCGTCACTGTCAAATTAGCTGTGTCAGAGTCGCCATCTTTATCAGTCAATGTATAAGTGAATACATCCTGACCTTGGTTATCACTAGTACGATTATAGGTATATGAACCATTTGCTCTGATTGTTAAAGTACCGTAAGTACCCGTAATCGTCACAGTTCCTGTTGAAGGAACAGCTGTGTCAGTTCCACCAAAGCGAACATTTGTAACTGTTCCGCCGTTATCAAAGCCTTCATCGTCATTATTTGTGACATTTCCAGTTGCAACCGTGTCAGTATCACCAAGTGAGTCACTGTCATCGTTTGCAATCGGCGCGTCATCACGAACTTGAATTGTGATTGTAGACATAGACATATCACCATCAGCATCTGTAGCAACGTAACCGAACTTCAGATTAATGATTTCGTTTTTGTTGTTAGGATTAGAATGATCCAACTGATCAAGCAGATTGAACGTATATGTTCCATTTGTATTGATTTTCAAAGTAAAGACATCACGACCACCAGCACGACCAATGTAAGTATTACCAGATAGTGTTACTACTACAGCATCACCGCATGAAGTCAGCGTACCACCAGCAACAGAACCTGTCGCTGTAAACGTATTGGCACCTTTAGGTGTAATAGTTCCAGGACCATCGTTACCGTAATCAACAGTAATTGTTCCTGTTGTTGTAAGCGGTCCGCTCTCATCAACAGTGTTAGTCTCTGTGGATACGATTGGGACAACATCACCTGGCTCAAGCGTAAGTGTCAGATTAGCTGTATCCGAGTCACCATCCTTATCAGTAAGAGTGTAAGTAAATACATCCTGACCAGCCTGATCTGACGTTCTTGTGTATGTGTAAGACCCGTTAGCAGCAATTTTCAGTGTACCAAAATTACCAACGATCGTTGTTGTTCCTGACGTTGGAACAGCTGTGTTAGAACCGTTGAAACGAACATTTGTAACGGTTGCAACGTCATCGAATCCACCATCATCGTTATCAACGACATTACCGCCTACAGATGTTGTTGTGTCACCAAGAGATCTTGCATCGTTAACTGCAACTGGTCCATCGTCACGAACACCAATAATGATTGTGCCCATTGCCATGTCACCATCAGCATCTGTAGCTGTGTAACCAAAGCGTAGGTTTAGATTATCATTAGGATTGTTTCCGTCAGCGTGATCCAACTGATCAAGCAGATTGAAAGTATATGT
>JBBKVR010000055.1:0-8273 GCA_037968575.1 Bdellovibrionales bacterium
GTTCTCAACAATGCCATTGGCACGTTACAAAAGACTGTAAATACAAGGCTGTACGGTAAGACGTAAGAAGATATACGGCAACCAACTCAAGGCAAAGAAACCATAAATCAGATGGAAATATCGGGAGGAAAAATATGCAGTCATAAAACCTCTATTATTTTTTCGACACACTCTTCTGTACTTAATTTAGATGTATCTAGCTTTAATGTTGGGTCCCAATCATGGTATTCACGTTTTTGCACCTGCTCCCATGTCAAGGGCGGGGTATCACCCTTTATATCAGCATTACGAGCTTCTAATCTGCGTTTATGTTCTGATTGGTCTGAGCAAAACACCTCGATCTCTATAAATTTCTTGCCAATTTTATTCGCAGTTTCACGCCACGCATCTCTGGTAATCGCTATAGGGTTAACACTATCTCCTATAACACTATAACCTAAGTTTAAATTGTCTATAGCAACATCGTAGGCAACTAGATAACCCACATCTTCAGCTCGTTTTATTTGAAGGTACTCAGATTTGGTCATAGCCGTTTCTATTGTATCAATACGCAGGTAAACGGCCCCTATTCTACGTGCAAGTTCTCGCGAAACAGTTGTCTTACCTGAACAAGGAAGTCCTCCAAATATAACTAGAACGGGTTCTTCCAAAATATCAAGCATGATTAGAGTATGTGTTTCTCAAAGGTTGGTGCGGGTGGTCGGACTCGAACCGACACGTCCTAAGGACACCAGATTTTGAGTCTGGCGCGTCTACCAATTCCACCACACCCGCATGAGTAATTGAGGTTCGGCAACGTGAGAGTTGTTTTGCCATAGCTTCTGCACCCATGCAAGATGTTTTGGTGCTTACAGCCATTAACCATTTTCCTCACTCGCAAAATATGGTCTAGTAGTCGCATGTCTGTTTCTAAATCACCTGACGAAAAACCACGTGCACTCTCTGCTCTTCTTGAAGAACTGGCAGAGCTTGCCAATTCTCGTAAAGAAAAAGTACACCTCTCCACTATTATAGAAGTTTTTCATGAGCGTGGGTTTGGCGTCTTGTTGTTTTTATTGGCACTGCCTGCTGCCCTACCCATTCCTGCGCTGGGCATCAATATGATTATTGCTTTACCTATTTTGCTTCTGACTGTTCAACAAGCCATGGGACGGCATACGGTCTGGATGCCGGAAAACATTCAAAAACGCACATTAAAACCAAAGCAAATCACTGGATTTATTAAGAAGGCTCGGCCAATTATAAACTTCCTTGAGATATTCTTTAAACCACGCCTAGCGTTCATAACACGAGGAATATTCTCAATCATGATTGGACTGTTTGGTACCGTCTTTGCGCTCTCTATTACCCTACCCATTCCCCTCACCAATACCGTTCCTGCCATGGCAGTCGCTCTGATGTCGATTGGCGTGATTACCCGCGATGGATTGGCGGTGATTGGTGGAATAATTCTTGGGTCTCTTTGGGTTGGACTGCTTGCCTATTTTGCCTTGTTCTTTGGCAGCGAAGGTTTAATTTTATTCAAAGACACAATCAAAAATTTGATCGGGGTATAATCCATGTCCTTTTTCACTGTCCGAAATACAGCATTGTTCGCTGTCGGTATCTCAATCTTTGCCTTGGCAAGTGCCTTTTTTGCCCAATATGCAATGGGATTAGAGCCGTGCAAGCTCTGTATTTGGCAACGTTGGCCATTTGTAATTGTTATTGTGATGGGACTGATAACCTATCTGCTAAAATCCCCTAACTCATTATTTGTGCTTACTCTCACAGGATTGGTTTTTCTTACCAATAGCGCAATTGCATTTTTTCATACTGGGGTCGAGCGTTTATGGTGGGAAGGTCTCAAAGGATGTAGCGCTCCAGACCTTAGCGGTTCTGTCGAAGAACTTATGGCGCGCATTCAAAGTTCAAATGGCGCGCGATGTGATGAGATACCATGGGCAGACCCTATATTAGGTCTATCCATGGCAAATTATAATGTCATTTTGTGTTTAGGAATGGGGCTAATCTGTTTGTATGTGTCGTTAAAAACTTACAAAGCCAATTAAATTTGTCCGTGCATCACTGCACTAACCAAAACAAAACATCCAACATAAAAAACATAAAAGATTACAGCTTCTTTTACTGTTTTCTTCTTCTCAAAACTAAATAGGTTACGCAACATAGCTCTCTCACTTTTTTTATTGTGTTGATTTACCTATTGTCTTAGGCAATACGCAACACGCCGTCAATAAAAAAGCGGACCTGGGCCCGCTTTTTCTTAAATCTTCTGTAAGTCTTGTATTCTAACGAGTCACAATGATGTAGACCGCATGAATAATCCCTGGAACAAATCCGAACAATGTTAGGATAATATTCAACCAGAAATGTAACCCAAGACCAACTTCAAGTAGCACACCCAACGGTGGCAAAATCACAGCCAGAAGTATCTTTAAGATATCCCCCAATAGACTGTCTTTTGTGCCTTGAATAGCCATAGTAAAACTCCTTTAATCTATGAGTTAAATTACTGTGACATTTCCATGTTGTCGTCTTCCATCACAGGCTCTTCTTCTGTCATGGAATCATCTTCCATCATAGAATCTTCAGCTGTTGTATTTTCTTCAGGAGCTGTCACATCAATATTAGGTACTAATATTGTTTTTTCTTCCATCGTTGCATCAACATCAACTGTATCAACATCAACATCAGGCATTTCTCCACCTGTGACTTCAACTGTAGGCATTTCAACATCACCTGATACGTCAACGTCTATTGCCCATACGGCCAATAGAACGATTGCAATCACTGCTAGTATTCCAAGTATAATTCTCATTAGATTTCACTCCATTTTTTTATTGGTTAATCCCACCCCAAACGTTTACCGATTGAGATAAGTTCCTGACACATCATAATTATTTTGCATTCACCGTCAAGCAAATAGGGTAATGATCTGATCCTATAAATGGACCACGCCTCAGACCTTTATGTTCTATCTGATCATTTACCAGAATTTGATCCATCGGAATTCCCATAAACGGAAACACAGCCGGCCATGTCACAGTATAACTCGTATTCCAAAGCGTGCTTTTAAGATGGGCTTTCTTAAGAAATTTCATAAAATGTTTTTCCCAAGGGACGCTGTTAAAGTCGCCCAGAACTAGAACTGGCATCGAATGACTTTCAAAATATTTTTCTATTTCTGAAAAATAGAGTTCTCTGTCTTTGGCGTAATCAGCATTTAATGCCGCTAGCGGATGCGCAGAGAAAATCTGATATTCTTTATTTGCAAGCTTAACGATTGCACTTAATAGAGGTGTATCGTGGCCTCCATGCTTTGTTATTTTCTTTTTGGAAAGCTTATGCCTTGAGAGAAGACATATAGTATGTCCATCGCGTACTGGCGTTTCATGCTTATACTTATATTGAGAAACAACGCTCTTAATTTCTTTACGAAGATTATCCGTCATTTCCAAAACAAGAAGGATGTCTGGCTTTTCTTCTTCTAAGTACTTCCCAAGTTTCTCTGGACAAAAATTCTTTCTATAAGCATTGACCGAAATAATTTTGAAGCCACCCTCAAAACTATCTTCATCGCGCTCCCATATATAATGACGAATACGAAAAAGATTTAAAGCGGCAAAGACCGTCAGTACAGCACCAACATCGTAATTGGCATTCACGTTGGCATAAATAGCCACAAGTAACGACAGAACCGCATATTGCATGTGAAAGAAATCAATAACCTTAAATCCCCACCAATATCTTCCCAGATATCCAGCAAAGGTGAGAATAAGTAAAAATAAGATAAGAAAAAGTAACCCCATGTTCTAATGAACAGGTGAGCGACAATATAGTTCAACCTCTTAGGGGTAAAATTAAAACAGGCCGCAAAAGCGGCCTGTTTTTAAACTATTTAGAGTAAACTTAATCTTTAAGTGTTTACTTACGGAGTGTAGTCAACAAGGCTACAGGGATCATACCCAGCATAACGCTTGTTGTGTATCCGAGGAAAACACCGAGGATCACGAGGAGTATCGAGAAGAGGTCGCCCGTAAGCTTCCGTCCTGATAAAATCATACTTGAAAGAACGAGGATAAACCCTGTTCCGATCAATGTATGAAGTTTGTGACCTTCAAAAAATGTTCCTACACCATCAACTATTCCCGCCATTCCGAGCACGTGCAACAGAACGGTTGAAAAACCGACAAGTAAAACTAGTGACATCACATAAAATGATATCGCCTCACCTGAAGTTCTTGTGTGTGTAGTATCTATAAGTTTCCCAAACATGACATTCCTCCTTTGTTGGTATGTCGTTAGTGAACGTACTGGTCTTCCAATTCGGAATCCCAATACAGGTAATCCCCCCAACTTCTATGCAGAAAGTTAGGAGGAAACTTTTTGCCATGTTCCTGAAGTTCATAAACCGTAGGTTCGTACGGCTTATGCCTCGGGTACATGGAGCATTCTTTCGGAAGCTTGCTTCCCTTTTTGGTATTACAATCCTGACAAGCTGTGACAATATTTTCCCAAGCTGTGTGTCCACCCTTAGAGCGTGGAACAACATGGTCAAAAGTCAGTGCCTGTGTTCTGTATTTATCCCCACAATATTGGCAGTTCCATTCATCACGGAGAAACACATTAAATCTGGTAAAAGCTGGTGCACGTCTTGGTCTTATATATTCATTAAGCACAAGAACACTTGGAAGCTTAAATTCGCAAGACGGACTACGTATAAATCTGTCGTATTCTGAAAGCACTGTTACGGTGTCACGAAAAATGGCCTTAACTGCTTCTTGCCAAGGCCATAATGATAAAGGTGAATAGGATAAAGGTCTAAAATCAGCGTTGAGCACGAGCGCTGGAAATCTCTCTAGCGGTGAAGACGGGTGTATATCGTAAGTCGCATTTTGCAACATCAATTCCCTCCTTGTTCGAGCTCCTTTGTAAGGACATACAGTGAGACCTGTTGGCGGGATCTTATGGGGGTGAATTTATAAAAATTTTCCCACAAGACGAACGTGGTCTCGACCAAGCTCATACGTCAATTATACCAAACATTTTGATAGTTTTGCACTCTCAATAATTGTTGCAGTGAAGTAGTTGGAAGCAAAAATTGATAATTTCCAATTATATCAGACTGTTAGTTCATGTTGCGGCGCAATATAGAAAAGTGTTTTTATAACAATTTTTTGAGGAAACTTTGTCCTAATTCGAGACATTTTTGATCTATGCCATGTTGGAGAAAAGGAATCAAATTTTGTGTTACAGCGAAGCCTGCTCTTTGCAAACTATTGGTCGCCATGACAGTTGCCTGAACTGGAACTACGGGATCATTTTCACCATGCACAAGAAGAACGGGAAAATCCTGATATTCAGCATTGTCTGACGGCTCATCAACTAGTGCCCCACTGTAACCAACAACACCCGCCAACTTCTCTGGCATCCGCAACGCAGTATATAGAGACATCATTGTACCTTGTGAAAATCCGCAGAGGATAATTTTCTTATCTTCCAAATTATACTTCTCAGTTATTTCACTGATAAACTTCTCTAGTTCAGGATAAACAGCTTTTGCCCCTGCTTTCATAGACTCAGGCGTGTACTCAGAAAGCGAGAACCATTGAAAGCCTCCACCGCCCATTTCGCATAGGTTTGGGGCATCAGGCGCAACGAACAATGTTGAGGGAAAAGATGGCGCCCAGACATTGGCTAAATCCAATAAATCAGCACCGTTCGCACCATAGCCGTGCAAAAGAATAACAGCCGTTTCGATTTCAGCATCACCATGCTGATGCGTTTTATAATTTAGCACTTTTCAAATTCTCCTTAACAAAACTTAATTTTATGCGACAATAAAGCCATCCCAATGGTTACTCAACCGATGAGTGGGACTTTTTAAGGAATTGTTGCCCATGGAAAATTTTGATATTACGCATCGCGATGGTAAGCCTTACGTCATGATACCTTTGCATGAATATCGCACAGCTATTCAGAAAGATATCGAAAAGCACGCACAAAAATATTTCAAACTACAAAAAGAACAAACTGCTGATATCCCGGAAGGTGTTCATCCAGTCAGGTATTTCAGAAAAGAACAAAAATTGACACAAGCCAAACTAGCTGAAAAGGCAGGTATTTCCCGCAATTACCTGACTGAAATTGAAACAGGCGTTAAAAACGGTTCTGTTTCAGCAATTAAGAAGCTTTCTGAAGCTTTAGGTGTTTCGTTGGATAAGCTTGTTTAACTTACCTTTTTTTCATGCTGTTATCCTTCTGTTAAACCAATTTTTATAGAATGGGTAAATAAATATGACTAAAAACGAACTCAAAGAATTGGTTACAGAAAAAACCTTAAAGTTTGAACAACTTAAACTGGTTGTTTTAAACTTTAACTCCAACGACTCACGCGTACCAATTTCATGTGCTGCAATCGCAGGTATCTTGTGCATATGGTCACCTTGGTGGCAGGCTCTTATTTGGTTTTTATCTGCCACCGTTGTTACACTTCTCGGCGGTGTATTTAATCGTAAATTTTTAAGCATTAAAGACTACAAAGACGAAAGCTTTAAAAAATGGGTTGGTATCATTGTTGTCCCGCGCCTTGTCTTTGTTACAATTTGGACTCTTCTATTTATATTTTTAGATCCTGCACAACCAGCGACTTTCTTTCTTCTATTTATGATGGTCAGCGCCACGATGTCGCAAAATGCTGCAACAAGTGGTGCTTACCTACCCATGATGTTTGCTGAAATAACACCCAAAGTAATTGGTTGCTTAGCACTTTCTTTGTATTTGGGATATTTCGGAAATACTGATGTGAGCTATTTGTATTACGCGGCAACACTCATAACCATTTTTGCCACCTTCTTTGTCATTAAGCTCGGTAAGGATATAAATGCCAGTGCTCTTTTACAGCTTCAACAAAGATATGAAATACAACAGGCCAAAGACAAGGCTGAGCACGCCAGTCAAGCAAAATCTACATTTCTAGCAACAATGAGCCATGAGGTGCGTACACCTTTGAACGGTATTTTGGGAATGGCTGATTTGCTTCGCGGAACATCTCTTGACCCTAAACAATCAGGCTATGTTGACACCATTCGTTACTCTGGCGATACCCTTCTGACAATGCTTAATGACATTCTTGATTTCTCAAAAATGGAAGCTGGAAAACTAAAAATTGAAAAATTGAACTTTGATCTCAAGCGCCTCATTGAAAGCGTTGCTGATATTATGCACTCGCGCGCCAAAGAGAAACGTCTAGATATTAAGATAACAATAGAAAACAACGTTCCTGATTATATTAACAGCGATCCGACACGTCTGCGTCAAGTTCTTCTAAACCTTCTAAGTAATGCTATTAAGTTTACCGATGAGGGGCACATTGAGATAAAAGTCGCACGTGGAGTTGGCCCCGTTGGAAAAACAGCAGAACTGCAATTTAAAGTTATGGATACGGGTGTAGGCATTTCCGAAGATGCCAAAGCTAATTTGTTTACAGAGTTCACCCAGGCTGATTCCTCCACTTCACGAAAATACGGAGGTACAGGTTTGGGTCTGTCTATCTGTAAGCAAATTGTCTCACTTCTTGATGGGACAATTGGAGTTAACAGCCAAGAAGGCGCAGGCAGTACGTTCTGGTTTGAAATCCCCGTTGGTGTTGTTAGCAATCACGATTTTGAATTTACCTCTCAAGCAACTGCTCCACGACAAAACTACGATTCTGCCAAAATTCTACTTGTTGATGACAATGAAATTAATTTGAAGGTTGGGCATGATATTCTTACCAAGTACGGTCATGCAGTAACAAATGCACAAAACGGACAAGAAGCTCTTAGTCTTCTCGAACAGAATAATTTCGACATAATTCTTATGGACGTGCAGATGCCTATTATGGACGGGCTGGAAGCTACGCGCCTTATTCGTTCCAGAAAAGATGACAAAGCCAATATTCCTATTCTTGCTTTAACAGCAAATTCTCTTAATGGAGAGCATCAACGCTGTATAGCTGCAGGTATGAGCGGACATGTAAGCAAACCCTTTGACCCCAATCATTTACTTAAAACTATTGATGACCTTGTGGCTGATAAAGCTCAAACCACGAGCAATGAATTTGATGCGTCAAAACTCTACAAACTGGAATCCGTATTCGGGCGTGATTACGTTATTGATATGTTACAAACTCATCTGCCAAGTCTTGAGGGTTATATAGACAATATTCAAACCGCTAATCAAAACAACGCAACGCAAGACGCTCTTAATAATGCACAAGAGCTTAAAAACGT
>JBBKVR010000056.1:0-19072 GCA_037968575.1 Bdellovibrionales bacterium
GTCCGTGACCTTCCCAACATCATGTTTCGCCATTGAAATTGATGGCTCGCATGAGAGTGGCTGTTACCGCACCAGTGATTTACTGATTGCCGAAACTTTGCCACCAAAGTCCGTCAAACAGGGTGAGCGCATTATTATGCTGACCGCGTCAGGCGAATTACTTCTGCATGAAGTCGTTGGAATATCATCGAATATGATTGAAACGCGCGCGCTTGATAATCAAGGTAATCACCAAAGAACAGACGGTAGCAAAATTACCCTTCTCGCCCGTATCCTCTGGGCAAGCCAGAGTCAGGTTTGAGCCGGCATATAATCGCTATAGTAGAGATTCATTGCTTCATAAAGAACTGTCATGTGAATATGCGCCATATCACCCAGAATTTCACCCATATCTTCGCGCACATCTTCGGGCGGAAACACTTGGGCGCGCGCCATTGCATATAAAGTTTTTTCATTCATGCAAAGACGATTGCACAATTCTTCATCGGATAATCCAACACCCCATGCCGCCCTGATAAGGATTGGCCAGTTACCACCTTGTTGTGGGTCTAAAGTGTCTATCTGCTCTTGATATGCTGCTTTTTGTCTTAAGATTTCACCACGTTCCTTGAATACCGATTGCACCAAGTCCTCATCTTTAACAGCAGAGGCAAAATCCCTATCACAATCAATTAACGCAGTACTCATAGTTTTAGATTTCTTGTCCTAGCGGGGAGCCATTCCCCGTTCTAGCTGTTCCACTTTTCTTGATTTTTCAACAATATGGTCTTCGGCAAGCATAATAAGTTCGTGAAATAGTTGCTCAACGTCCTCTTCTGGAGGGCAATCGCGCCCAAGGTGAAAACCCTCGATTTCATTTTCGCTAAGACAAAGCTTAGTTGTAACAACATCCATAGGGACGCCAATTGAAAGAAATGTCTCAAAAATAATAACCCAGCCTTGCGATCCGTGAATGTCTTCTTGATAACGCTTTAATTCATCAAGTGTCTCTCTCATCTCCCCCAAGGTTTCTGATAACAGCTGTGGATTTTGTTCCGCTGCTGCTGTCATCGCATCACAATCAAATATGTTTCCTATACTTGTCATAAATTGAAGCGTACAACAGTTTTCTCTAATTTGTCAAAAAATTTAAACTTGCCATTCACATAGCAGAAGTTAGGATAACCGCGTAATTTACATTGAAAGAGGAAACCCCATGAGTGAAGAGACACGCGCCAAGGCCGCAAAAATTCTGTTGGATACCAAATCTGTCCTGTTTAACGCAAAGAAACCTTTTGTATTCACCTCTGGTCGCATCAGCCCTGTTTATGTCGATATTCGTCGTCTAATTTCCTTTCCTGCCGAGCGTTCTCAATTAATGGATATGGGAACAGAAATGTTGAAGCCATTTAATCTGGATTATGCTGCTGGGGGTGAAACCGCTGGTATCCCTTATGCAGCATTCATTTCTGAGCGCCTCAATATTCCTATGCTTTATGTGCGTAAGAAACCAAAAGGTTTTGGTAAAATGGCACAAATTGAGGGCTGTATGGATGAAGAAGGCAAGAACGTTGCTTTAATCGAAGACCTTCAAACAGACGGAGGGAGCAAGAAAGTCTTTATTGATGCGCTTCGTAATGCTGGTGCCGTGGTTGAACATTCCTTTGTTGTGTTCCATTACGGTATTTTTCCACAATCTTTAGAGAACATGAAAGAATTAGGTGTTGAACTCCACGCTTTAACAGACTGGTGGGCAGTGCTTGAGACAGCCAAACGTGAAAAATATTTTGACGAAGAAACTTTGAACTCTGTTGAATTTTTTCTAAACTCTCCTGATGAATGGGCAGAGAAAAACAAACATTTAGCTGAAGAAAAAGCTTCTTAAACATCCATGAAAATTTACTTCCATTCTTCCGAAGCACAGGACTCCAAAAAAAATAAAGAGAGTCTGATTGAAAAATATGGACAAGCCGAAAGCCTGAAGGATGCCGATGTTGTTGTCGTTCTTGGTGGTGACGGCACAATGCTCGAAACTCTGCATGCAGCATTGCGCTCAGGAACTGATTTACCTGTTTATGGTTTGAATTGTGGCTCTGTAGGTTTTTTGCTCAACCCTTATGAGGAAGAAAATCTTGTTGAGCGCATAAAAGCTGCGACACCTACCAAAATTCATCCTTTACGCATGAAAACCGTGAGTGAAAATGGCGAAGAGGCCGAGGCCATTGCCTTCAACGAAGTCTCTCTTATGCGACAACGCAGACAAGCCTCAAAATTGAAAGTTACCGTCAATGATGTTGTGCGCTTGGAAGAGTTGATTTGCGACGGTATTATTGTTGCCAGTCCCGCGGGAAGTACAGCCTATAACCTCTCTGCACATGGCCCCATTTTGCCACTATCATCAAACATGCTGGCATTGACCCCTATTTCTGCATTTCGTCCTCGCCGTTGGAGCGGTGCATTATTGCCTGATACCTCTTGTTTAACCTTTGAGATTCTGGAGAGCGATAAACGACCTGTGAGTGCGGTAGCAGATTTTACTGAAATACGTCATGTGAAAACAATAAATGTCTGGCAATCCAAGGACTTGGAACAAACTTTACTATTTGACCCAGATCACAATCTGGAAGAGAGAATGTTGAAGGAACAATTCACATCCTAAGGCATTTTTTGGGTGGACGTTTGAAGTCTCATTCGATATAAACCTTTGTCTGATACCAACATTTAGACATTCCTAATAGTGCTCAGGTAGCTCAGTTGGTAGAGCAAGGGACTGAAAATCCCTGTGTCGCCGGTTCGAGCCCGGCTCTGAGCACCATTTTTCCCTTATTTTTCAACAGTCTTACCCCCTACTCTCTTAAGGCTTTTTTAAGTGTTTTCATCGTAAACTAAAGGATGAAGTGATTCCGCTCGTAAAGAGGCGGCGCTTCGGGGTACTCGAGGATCGAGTGAATATATGGCTAAAAAACCGAGGAACGGGCAAAAATGGCTACTTACAACGGAACAGCAGCAGACGACATTCTTAACGCCGCAGATGAAAACACAGATGATGTTTTTAACGGATTTGCCGGTAACGACACAATTCATGCACAAGGTGGAAATGATGTCATAGACGGCGGTAGTGGTAACGACACCATGTACGGTGGTTACGGCAACGACACTTACATTTACAGTTCTGGGCAAGATATTATTTCCGATAGTGGCGGTATTGCTGACGAGATCGATTTTGGCGGTCTTGGTTTTGGTTCTCTCAGTTTCACACGCGAAAATAACTATGATTTGGTCATTGATGCACCAGGCAGCAGTGAAATCACAGTTCGCAACTTCTTCCTTTCAACAGGTGCTTATGCAATAGAGTATTTCCGTTTCGGTGGTGCTTTGATGACAGTTCAAAATTTAACCCTCACGACCTATGGAGATTCAAACGCAAACCTCATTTACGGCGACGCATCACGAGCCTCCCCAATAGATCTTATTTACGGCCGTGGAGGTAATGACACACTTTATGGCTATACAGGTAATGACCGACTCTATGGCGAAGCTGGTGACGACAGGTTATATGGCGGCGATGGGGATGACAGGTTATATGGCGGTGATGGTGATGATACTCTTCAAGGAGAGAACGGTAACGACATTTTAAATGGCGAAGATGGCAACGACAGCATAAGCGGTGGAGCTGGTAATGACACAATTAATGGTGGTCTTGGCGACGATATCCTAAATGGTGGCGATGGTAATGATGTTTTATTAGGCAGCAGTGGTAACGACACAATTAATGGTGGTGCAGGTAACGACACAATAGATGGTGGTAGCAACTCTGATATTCTGAGGGGTGATGCAGGCGACGATATCCTAAATGGTGATATTGGTGATGATATTCTTGATGGTGGCGATGGTAATGACACAATTAATGGCGGTAGTGGTAACGACACGATATTCATTTCAATAGGCGCTGACATAATAGATGGCGGTACTGGCAATGACACAATTGTTTTTACCAATATTAATTATGGAGGGACATTTGATATGTCCACCAACACAATCACACTTACAAACGGTGATGTCCAAACATTCACAAGTATAGAAAACGTTACAGGCTCATATTTAAACGACGATATTATCGGAAGCAATGTCTTCAATATTATTCACGGAGGCTCAGGGCGTGACGATATTTACGGCCGTGGTGGAGATGACTGGCTTTATGGTGATGAGGGACATGACCGTCTCTATGGTGAAGATGGAGCAGATGATATTTACGGTGGCGATGGTAATGACCAGCTTTATGGTGGAAATGGTAATGACCGCCTAACAGGCGATGCAGGCCGTGACTATCTGTTTGGTGAAGACGGTAATGATCTTCTATACGGCAGTGATGGCGACGACTTCATCTATGGTGGGGCAGGTAGAGACCGTGCCGAGGGCGGAACAGGGAACGACACCATTGATGGTGGCGCCGACAATGATGTTCTCTTTGGACAAGAAGGTTCTGACATTATTTATGGTGGTGACGGTCGTGATTTTCTCTACGGTGATGATCAAGCCTCCAACCCCGCTTTTGCAGGCGCAGGAAACGATACATTATATGGTGGCGCTGGTAATGACCTCCTGTTTGGCGGAGCCGGTAATGATAGGCTGGATGGCGGTGCCAATTCAGATGTTTTGGAAGGTGGAACTGGTTCGGATACATTTGTATTTCAATTAGCTGATACCTATGCAGCGTTCGACTACGTTAATGATTTTGAATTAGGCGTTGGCGGAGATATTCTCGACTTTTCTGCTACGCTGAATTTTGGAGTGGGCGACAATATAAATGATTTTGTTCAACTGGTAGACACCAATTTCCACGTGCGTGTGATGGTTGACGCTGATGGTACAGGTGGCGCCTTCGGACAAACAATTGCTGTCCAGTTACAAGGTCTAAGCGGGCTTGGGCTAACCGCACAAAGCCTGTTCGACAACGGTCAGTTGATACTTTAATTATCCATGAAATGATTGAACGGCAGTAATGGCATTCCGCCATCTATTAAGCTTGCTTTTAACATCTGCCTTATCATAATTTTTATCTGGCTCATGCACGCGTGCAGATTTCCAAACTTCTTCTAATTCACTTGTGTCCTTGTAAAAGCCACTTCCCAAACCTGCCAACATCGCAGCACCAAGAGCCGTGCATTCCGTGTTTTCAGGAACATCCACCTGTGTGTCGTTGATATTGGCTAACATCTGACACATCAGCTTGTTGTTCACCAAACCACCATCAACGCGCAAAGTTTTAACCTTTAAGCCTGTATCTTTTTGCATTGCAGTCAGCAAATCATGCGTTTGAAAGGCCTGTGCCTCTAGAGCTGCATAAGTGATATGTCCTTTATTTGTGTTGCGTGTCATACCCAATATTGCTGCGCGTGCTTCAGGGTTCCAATATGGTGCACCAAGCCCTGTAAAAGCTGGCACAAAGACAACGCCATCGCTTGTCCCAGCATCACGCGCCAATTTCTCACTTTCAGGACTTTCTTCAAAGAAGCCCATATTATCGCGCATCCATTGAATGGCGGCTCCTGCGATAAAAATAGAACCTTCAATCGCATAATGTGTCCCTTGTTGTGTTTCTTGGCCCAAATCATAAGCAATGGTCGTCAAAAGTCTGTTGTTAGATTTGGTCGGCGTTTCACCTGTGTTCATCAGAGCAAAGCACCCTGTCCCATAAGTAGACTTAATCATGCCTTGCTTAAAGCATGCCTGCCCTATCATTGCGGCATGTTGATCGCCTGCCATACCTGTAATGGAAAGTTCTTTATCACCAATCAGTTTGGTTGTTCCAAACTCAGCAACATTGGGTTTCACTTCGGGTAAAATACTTTCAGGAATATCGAACAATTTCAGGAGTTCTTTATCCCATTTTTTCTCGTGGATATTAAACAACATGGTACGCGAGGCATTGGTGATATCCGTGACATGAGAACGCCGCTCGGTTAATCTCCAAAGCAAAAAACACTCAACTGTTCCAAAGGCGATTTCACCTTTTTCGGCACGCTCACGAACACCATCAACATTATCTAAAATCCATTTGATTTTTGTCGCGGAAAAATAAGGGTCGAGAAGCAACCCTGTTTTGGCAGTAACGCTTTCTTCGTGTCCTTGTCCTTTTAACTCTCGGCAGTATTCAAATGTGCGCCTATCCTGCCAGACAATGGCATTGTAAACAGGCTCACCTGTTTCTCTATCCCACAAAATTGTCGTTTCGCGCTGATTGGTAATACCAATTGAATCAATATCTGCACTTTTGGATACTTCATTGGCACACGTCAAAGTATCTTTCCAGATATCTTCAGCGTCTTGCTCTACCCACCCATTTTCAGGATAATGGAGTGTTAATTCTTTCTGCGCAATACGTACAATTTTACCTTGACGATCAAACACAATCGCCCGTGATGACGTTGTCCCTTGATCTAGTGCAAGTAATACTGTCACTCAACTACCTCGTAAGGTTTAGTAACTCGCATATAGTCACCAGGATTTTTTTCGTATTTCTTCAGGATTTTTTCTACTACCCCATTGTTTTGTAAATGACGCACAGCAGAATTCATCATAGTCTGAAATTCAATCTCTCCCTTGTTCACGTAAGACGCCACAGGAAAGACACGCACGGGCGGCTCAAGCTTTTTCAGTGAACTCACGTTATTGGCAATAAATTCATTTGCCACGGAATTTTCAACAAATGTTACATCGGCTTTTCCTGTCGAGACATTCAGAAGATTATCCGAATAAGGAGAGAGCTCTGGTAATGATAGCCTCTCCGCTTTTGAAAAACTTTCTTTCCAGATGATATCGGGTATAGTCCCATCGACACTAGAAATCTTGTACTGAGGGTTATTGATTTTCTCTATATTACCATCGAAGCGTGTATCGTCAGGCTTCACATAAGCATTAACACTCACATAATAGAACGGCCCAATAAATTCGACCTGTTTCATGACATTAGGGCGTTCATAAAATCCAACACAAAGCATATCATAGCGATCATTTTGTAAATCTGTAATTGAGTTGGGAACCGAGACTTCTTGCACCCATTTAATCTTTAGTTCCAAAAGGTCTGCTGCTGCCTTTATAATGTCATGTGCTACACCGTAAAACTCGCCAGTTTCTTCATTTTTCATAAAGGCAGGATTATAGTAAAAATAGCCACACCGTATTTCGCCATTCTTCATCACACGATCATATACGGACTCTTTTTTATCTTCTGCCAGCGCAGGAAATGCAAAAAAACTAATGAGTAAAGAAAGTAATATAATTCTCATATTATTCTCCTTGTGGAATATGGTAAGGAAGCGCGCGTTTTCTAAAAAAGCCTTTTGGGTCATGCTTTTCAAATAGTGCATCATATTGACCAGTTCCCTGAATTTCCATACCTGCCAAATCCAACATACGACGGAAACGATATTCGTCTGCTTTTACAGCAACACTTCCGAAAGAAAAAATATAAGGCCTACTCAGTTTAACTTTACGGATTTTATCGGGGTTATTTTTGATATAGCGATCTGCAATTTTCTCAGTTGTTAGAACAATATCCGCTTTTTCAGTATCAACATAAAGAAGAGGATCCGTGTCGCTACTTAATTGCGGTAGCTCCAGCAACTTTGCTTTAGGAAAAAATCTACTCGCAATTTTAGCAAAGATATCACCTTCTTTTGCAACAATAGTTATGCCTTTTGAATTCACGGCACTCGCTTTATTATCAAAACGGTTATCATCTTTACGTACAAACAACTCAAATGCATCGAAATAATACGGGTCGGTAAAATCAACCTCTCTAGCTCTCTCAGCATTGACAGAAAGCGCAGTACAATAGGCATCTATGCGGTCATTTTGAAGTGCTGGGATGAAATCCCCTCTGCCAATTTCTTCAACCCAATTTACTTTAAGCCCAAGGTTTTTAGCTACTAAATTCATGTAATCATAGAGAAGCCCTGATATCTCTCCGCTATTAGGCTCAACCTCTAAAACACCCGGTGAAGCCCAATAACCACACCTAATTTCTCCCGATTTCATTACACGGTCATAAACTAACTCCTTCTCATCTGCAAAAGCAGGAAACGAAACCAAGCATAACAACAATATTAAAATAAGACGTTTCATTTTCTCTCTCCTTAAAAATGATAGGCGCGGATGAAATGCTTAACGCGATCAATTTCTTCTTGTGTCATTTTTAAACCCAATTTTGATCGCCTATACAATATATCATCGGCTGTTCTCGCAAATTCATGGGTAAGCATGTAATCCACCTCAACGCCATACAAACCTGCGCCAAAATCTTGCCCCATATCACCTAGTGAAGTCAAACCTTCTAGAAAAATATGCATCCGCGTTCCGTATGAGCGCACATAGCGTTTTGCGATATCTTCGGGCAACCACTGATAGGCTTTCATAATTCCGTTCGTAAATTCTTGTTTCTTTAAATGAGAGAAATCACCGCCAGGTAAATGTTCTTTGTGGGTAAAATTATCACCCAATTCCAGCGAAGGCAGAGCTTTCTTCACCAAATGTGCCGCCTTTGTTGCCAATCTACGATATGTGGTAATTTTTCCTCCATAAACAGAGAGTAATGGCGCTTCTTTTTCTTCTAAAACAAGTTTGAAGTCACGTGTCACGGATTTATCATCCTTCGCTCCGTCCTCAATCAGAGGCCTCACCCCTGAATACGTCCAGACAATATCATCAGGACCAATTTTCTTTTCAAAAGTTGCATTTACCGAGGCACAGAGATAATCAATTTCATTTGCCGATATAGTAGTTTTTTTATCTAGGTTTCCATCGACATGTTCCTCAGTTGTGCCAATTAACGTAAAATTATTCTCATAGGGAATGGTGAACATAATCCGTCCATCAAGCTGTTGAATAATGTAGCAATGCTCACCCTCATACATTCGTGGAACAACGATATGAGAGCCTTTAACGGTGCGAACTCCAAGTGTGTCCTCATGGGTTAGACCATTCACATCTAGCAAATGCTTTACCCACGGCCCTGCGGCATTCACAACCATACGTGCAGTAATACAGTATTCGTAGTCTTCCTCTTCATCATGCAAAGTAATTAGCCACCGCCCTCCACGACGCTCCATAAATTTGCAACGTGTGTAGGTTGATATATTTGCGCCTTTCTCTGCTGCGTCAAGCGCGTTCAAAACAACAAGACGTGCATCATCAACCCAGCAATCACTATAGGAAAAGCCGCTTTTGAATTTTGAGAGTAAAGGTTTTCCAAATTCACCTTTTTTGAGATTTATGCTCTTAGAGGCAGGTAATAATTTATCGCGTAATGTCACGTGATCGTAGAGAAACAAACCTAATCGAATAAGCCATTTTGGGCGCAAATTTTTATTGTGTGGAAGAACAAACCGTAGAGGCCAAATAATATGCGGAGCTAGCTCGAGAAGAAGTTTGCGTTCCTTCAATGCCTTATAGACAAGTTTAAAATCATAATATTCGAGATAGCGCAAACCGCCATGAATAAGCTTCGTACTCGATGATGATGTAGCATTGGCCAAATCCCCCTTCTCACACAGGAATACTCGCGCGCCACGCCCAGCCAAATCACGCGCAATTCCTGCGCCATTTATACCGCCGCCGATAATACAAACATCATAATGGAGAGAGCCGTGGGACATATACGAAGAAGTATAGTCGGCATAAAAATGAGTGCAAGCTTTTGATAACTTTAAAAGAAAGCTTTCCTCAACATCTCACAGGGTTACACTTTTCATGAGGCACGAATCTCTTCTATGAAGTTCCCAGTAACTTAATATGACAGTAAAACTCAGTGCAGGACTAAAACTCAAATAGCCTCTTGAAATTCTCTATACTGATTTCCTAAAATCAGTTTGTTGCGATGTCGATTTACAAGTTCATCCCGTTGCGCGTCACAATGGTCAACGTCTCAGAAAACCTGTATCTCTCTTTGAGGCAACAGAACCTTTTTCCTATCGATATTTAGCCAGTAATTGGGGTGAGATTGTTAAACCGCCATAAGGTTAGAGACTTTACCGCGATTAAAAATCTCTTCTGCCATTTCATCGGCAATTTTGTTAGTCGGGCGACCTTCACCTTGTGAGCGTTTGTAAATCTTTATAACCGTTTCACCAATTCTCTCAACATGTGCAGACAATGTTTCAAGATTCAGCTCATGAGCGTATGGATTTTGTTGTGTTGCATAAAGATAGCCATAACAAACGGCAATAATGCCGCCCGCATTCACAACATAATCAGGTGCGTAAACAATGCCCTTCTCATGCAGCATTTCACCGTGCGCACGACCATCTTCCAGTTGGTTGTTAGCCGCTCCTGAAATGAGAGAGGCGTGCAGTGATGGAATAGTCTCATCATTTAAAATACCCCCCAAAGCACATGGTACAAAGATATCTTGGTTAGCTGAGATGATTTCATCCGGTGCAACAATTTCTGCATTCTCAAATTCTACTAACGCTTTATCAAGCACCTCTTGATTAATATCTGACATTAAAAGTTTTGCATCACTCTCATGCAATCTGCGGGCAACGTCATAGCCGACCGCACCAAGTCCTGAAACACCACAGACTTTACCCTCCAAAGTCTCACCTTTAGCACTCACCAAGGATTGAACCGATGTGAATACGCCTTGCGCTGTATAGGGTGAAGGATTTCCTGATAATGGATTATCGTCCGAGGTTGGTAAACCCATCACATATTTTGTCTGGCTGGAAATTGTCTCCATATCCTGCTCAGTTGTTCCCACATCCTCGGCAGTAATATAAGCACCATCCAGTTTCTCAAGCCCTTCACCAAAGGCCTGTAAAATATCATCACTTTTATCAGTACGAGGGTTTCCAAAAATAACTGACTTCCCACCGCCAAGAGGTAATCCTGCTAACGCAGATTTATAAGTCATTCCTCGTGACAAACGCAGAACATCTTTAATACCGTCTTCTTGTGTTGCATAAGGATAGTAGCGACACCCGCCCATGGCCGGACCAAGATTACTGTTGTGAATGGAAACGAGTGCCTTAAGTCCACAAGACTCATCTTCAATCAGAACAACACGCTCATGATTGTCGAAGTCTTTAAAATCAGAAACACTTAGGTCAGTTAATTGTACACCCATAAAAACACCTTCTTTTATTATATTATGATTGTATCGCACAAATTTCGCATAAAAAAAACCGCCTAAAAGGCGGCTTAAAAGTTTACGGGTACCAGAATAAAACTGTATATCTCTCTGACTATTGAGGCTTTTATCGAAAAAGACCCCTCTTCTCCCTGCTTCTCGCCTCGAAAACCTTATACTTTTAATTTACATAAAATTTTAACAAAAGTCAAGTCAATTTGTATGAAAAATGATGTGTTTTTCATGTAATAACTCTAATATTTCTTTAAAATCAGCAGGATAATCAATTTCATGTAAAACTTTTTCTCCACTGATAGGATGAATAAACCCGAGCTCTTTGGCATGCAAAAGCTGTCTGGGGAAAGACATGATTTTTTGCTCCACTTCTTCATCCCAACCACCTCTTTTAAGAGCCGCTTTAATGGCAGTAGGTTGAGGACCATAAAGCGGATCACATACAATCGGGTTTTTACGGTCCAGCATATGAACGCGAATTTGATGCGTGCGCCCTGTCTCTAAACGGCATTCAACTAACGACAGTTCATCTTTGTAACCCTCTAACAAACGATAGTTGGTGACAGCTTCACGCCCACCTCTTTTTACCACTATTTGTTTTAAACGATTACCCGAGTGTCTATCAAGTGAGCGTACAATTTTGCCTGTTGGTGGTATCATCCGTCCCAGACACAAAGCATGATACACACGATACATTGATTTATCAGCAAGCTGCTCTGACAATCCCGCATGTGCTTTATCGGTTTTGGCAACAACCATTAAGCCAGTCGTGTCCTGATCAAGGCGATGAACAATTCCTGGACGTTTCACTCCCCCTATACCTGACAGCGTGTCCTTACAGTGATAAAGAAGTGCATTGACCAATGTTCCCTGATGATGTCCCGCCGCAGGATGAACAACCAACCCAGAAGGCTTATTTATCACCAATAAATGCTCATCTTCATAAACAATATCCAGCGGAATGTTCTCAGGTTTTGGCGTGTCATCAACGGCCTCAGGAACATTAACGGTGATAATTTCATCACCCTCTAATTTCAGGGATGGTTTAGTGAGAATGCCACTATCCATTTTGACACAACCATCAAGGATAAGAGCCTTCAACCGTGTGCGTGAAAGTTCAGGCAAACGCTCAGCTAATACCTTGTCCAGACGCTCTCCCGTATGGGTCTCGTCACAGGCAATCAATAACTCTCCAGCTTTCGAATAGGTCATAGGAGAATTTCATAACACGCGCAGTGTAGAGAGGCAAACATCCAAGCACATATAGGATAAGTTTTGAAAAGTTCTTTCTGAGACTCTTAAAAAGGCTTTAGAATTACCAACACGATTTATTAGAACCCTAAAAGGCTACCCTTTCCAATGTCACATATCCTCTTGGCAGATGACGACAAACCCATGCGTGAGTTCCTATCGCGTTCACTGGAGAAATCTGGATACCGTGTTACCTCTTGCGAAGATGGTACCGAGGCCTATGAAGTTCTTCAAAACAAAGAGCATAATTTTGACCTTCTTCTCACCGATATTGTAATGCCTGGCATGGATGGTATTGAACTCTCTCGCAAGGCGCAAAAACTCTATCCTGATATCAAAATCATGTATATCACTGGCTTCACAGCCTCTGCTGCACAGAACAAAGATGAGAATGTAAAACTACTGTCAAAACCATTTCATTTGGGTGATTTAGTTCAACAGGTTCATGAATTGTTAGAAAAATAACTTAGATAACGCCATCGATCTGACCTGACGTTTCGAGAGCAAGAACATTAAGTGCTGCTCCTCCTATAATCTGAGCCGCAGCTTCAAAATTAGCTCCACCAACAGCTCCATCAGTATCAATTTCCATGATGGCGTCGGCACCATCAATAACGAAACGAACAAAATCATTGATATCACTCACACCACGGTCATAACCTGTGAGGACATCACTAATATCCAAAATGTCACCTTCAGTTGCGTCAAAATCCATAATGCGGTCTACGCCACTAAAAACCGTCGTACCTTCAAATACAAATCTGTCACCACCATCACCCCCATACAGACGATCTGCACCAGCTTGTCCGATGAGAACATCATCACCGTATAGACCGTAAAGAATATCACTTCCTGCTCCACCGTAAAGCGTGTCCGCATCACCGAAATCAATCTCAAATTTGTATGCTAACCCACTACCTGAGGATGTTGCTATTACTGTATTGCCCTCTATACCTACAGCATTTCCAAAAAAATCACCTGCAATAGCGCTAGGACTTGCAATGGTATGCAAAAGTTTTCCATTTAGAACATCATAAATATAAATATTTCCAGCGTCCGTATTTGCAGCATCATCACCTAGAGCAGAAATCACACCATAATTTCCACTAATATCAATATCCCAGCCAAAACGATCAGAATTAGCAGCAGATGGGTTATCTAAGGTGTGTAGTAACGCTCCTGTAGAGACATCATAAACATATACTGATCCAGAGTTTGTGAGGCTTCCTGAATCACTTCCCGTAGCAGAACTTGCCAACAAAATATTCCCTTCTAGGGCCATAAAGCGTCCAAACATATCTGAAGCATCAGGTGCTGGATTATTAATCGTTCTCAATAATGCGCCACTAGACGTATCAAAAACATAAATGGAACCCGCATCTACTGCACCAGTATCATCTCTTTGAGCACCTACTATTGTGTAATTATTGTTTAGCTCAACCTGAGAAAAGTAATCATTTGTTGCTGGTGTAGGGTTATCAAAAGTCTGAATCAGTGCACCCGTTGTAATATCATATAGGTACACCCTACCTGCATCCGTGTCAGGTCCATTATCGTATCCATAAGCACCTACAGCAGCAATATTTCCATATATATTAACGCCATTACCAAAATAGTTATAGCCTGCATCTGGATTCTGAAAATCTCGAACGAGGGAGCCATCAGTCAAGTCATAAACATAAGCATGCCCACCGTCTCCACCATCCTTACGTGAACCCACGATCATATAATTTCCATCCAAGGCGACCGCTGATCCAAAAACATCACTTCCACCTAGTGCTCCTGGCCTTGTCATTGTGTAGAGTAATGTATCATCAGAACTATCATAAACACGAACCTCACCAACAGTGGCATTGTCTTTTGGTTCTCCAATGGCATAATAATTATTACTCATTCCAACCATTGTCCCATTTGAGACACCCGATGTAACAAAAGAGGCTTGCAGAGTAATTGGATCGGAAACATTTAAATTATTCCCAAAAATTTTATCCCTACCAGAACCACCGATAAGTATATTATTTTCGTTATTGCCAAAAACGATATTAAAGGGATTTACATTTATTTGAGGAATAAAAATACTCGAAGTATTTTGTACTATATTGGAGCTTGAAAGCTCGTTCTCTGTGCCGCTATTAAATCGCTTGATATAGCTATCAAATATATAGCTCCCACTACCTTCCAATGTAGAACCCTTAGAATCCGCCAAAAAGGCTGAACCTTGCAACCCTGACAACGTTTTTATCTGAGCAAAGCTTAAATTATTGGCACCTAATGCTCCGTTTTCTGAAAATGCTTGTGAAGGCTCTAGATTGTTATTATCTTCAGACAAAGAAATATCATCATTTAATAATAAATTCTTCCCGCTCACAAAGTCTGAAAATGGCTCGACAGCCTCTGTGGTCGTAGTCTCAATTTGCTCAAGCATTGTTTGTTGAAAAGTTGGTTGTTCAGTATCTTGAACTTCCCCACCTGTGGCAGGCTCTATATTTTCCTCAAGTAAATCAATGTTTTGAACATTAATGGCGAGCAGAAATTGTTCTTCAGCAGGTGATAAATCCCCAGCTAAAGCATCTTGTAAACTTTCGATATATGATTGATCTTCAACCACTTCACCACCCTTACATTAACCCACTATTATTATGCCAAAACTACCTTAATAAGGGCTTAATTTACTTAAGTTTTTTCTAATTTGGGGGTGTTTACTTTAATTAAGCTTTTCTAGTGTAAAACCAGATTTTCTCTTGCACATTTTTAAAAATCTTCTTATTGATATGGCTCTTCTTATGAGAGGGCAATTAGCTCAGTTGGTTAGAGCGCTACCTCGACACGGTAGAGGTCACAAGTTCGAATCTTGTATTGCCCACCATCCCTCTTCCCATTTTCCCTCGTTATGCTAGCCTGAGTGTATGGACTCATTTCTGAATTCATTTACAGCCATTGGTTACGGAGAAGTTTTTCTTCGCTTAATTCTTGCTGCTTTCTTTTCATTTTTACTTGGCTATGAAAGGCAAGTCCGTAACAAACCTATGGGATGTCGTAGCTATATGATTGTGTCTATTACAACCTGCCTTCTAGCGATGATGGGACTTGAACTGCATGCTAATTACACTGACGTCACTAACGGCCTATTATCTCTGGATTTAGGAAAGATTATCGCAGGAACAGTAACGGGTATAGGATTTCTCGGTGCCGGTGCTATTATGAGACGTAGTGATGATCATATTATCGGGACTGCCACCGGGTCAAGTATCTGGGCGTCAGGCATCCTTGGCCTTGTCATAGGATTTGGTTTTTACGCTCTTGCCGTTATCGGTTACGTCACCATTTTGGCTATCCTTTATCTTTTCTCTCGCTTCCCGATTTGTAGTGAGAACAGCGACTGTAAAAAATAAAAGTTGATAATTATAGCAAATCAGGTGGCTTTATGAGCGATAAATAATCGACGTGGGAAGTCTATGAAATATGACGTTTCTCGCTCTTATAAAATATTATGACAATTTTATCAAAAAGTAAGTGACCTTTAACTAGTTAAAAGCTATACTAAAACTCTATACAACAGCGTTTTTCTTACGCTTGCATTTACTGCTTTTCGACTTATTTTTCTTAAACAGGACAAAACTTCATGATTGTTATCAAAAACACCATTTTTGCGGCTCTTTTCATCTGTGTTGGCATCTTGCTTGCCTCGTCCGCACACGCGCAAGAAAAAATTGAACCTTCACAAGGTGATTTACTTCCTGTGATGTCTGGTACAACTGGAGAAGATGGTAGTGTTATGACACCTCGCTTCACAGATTTCCCTGACTTACGCCTCACATCTGATAAGCCTGTTGTTCTGAATTTAGATGCAGACGCTTCAAACATTATTGTCGGGAATACTGATCATGTAGGTGTGCTACCTGATAATCCTAGAAATCTCGTTATTATTCCTCGTCAACCAGGCTCAACGTACTTACAAGTTTTAGGCTCAGACGGGGCAGTTATCATGCAACGTCATATCATTGTTGGTGTTGCAAAACCAAAAGAGAACTATATTAGAGTACGTCGCTCATGTCGCGGAGATGATGATTGCGAGCAATATAGTATGTACTATTGTCCTGGAATGTGCCATGAAATGGGTATAACCGCCAACCGTGAGATGACTGAGGTCGATGAAACAATTGGGGGTTCTGTAACAAATGAGGTCACAATACGGAACGAAAGTGATGTTCCTGCATTAGATGAGGGTAACGTTGGTGCGTCTGAAGAAAATGTAGAGGATAATTTTAATAAAGGTAATGGTATTGGCGGAGCAACCCCACCACCAATCATTCAATAAGAATAAAAACAAAGCTAGAGACATGAGGACGACTATGAATAAGAATTTGAGACTTGTTTGCGTATTGGGATTCACAGCACTGACATTAAATGCATGTGCATCAACTGGCCCCACTAATGATAAAGCGCGCATTGATGCCGCTCTTGACCGCGCGGCGGCAGGGGCAGCCATCTCAGGTAAAACCTCACAATCTTTGACTTTAATGGAGCGGGTATATCAGCGTGATCCTTCTAATGAAACCGCAGCTATTAAATACGCTGTTGCGCTTCGCGACGCAGGTGAACCTGAAAAAAGCGCTCTTATTCTACAATCTGCTGCAAAATCACCCTCTGCATCCTCAAATGCCTTGCGTGAATACGCGGCAACACAACTTGAGCTAGGCGACTATGATTTGGCTGAGAGCTATGCACGTAAAGCAATCGCTAAAAATGGCAGTGATGGACAAGCGTGGCACATCCTTGGTATTTCCTTGGATACACAGGCCAAACATAAAGATGCTGAACAAGCGTTCAGAAAAGCTCTTGGTATGTGGGATGGCGATCCAGTGCCTATCATGAACAACTTGGCACTAAACTTGGCTTCTCAAAACCACACTGAGGAAGCCATTGAAATCTTAAAGAAAGCCAAAGCCATTGCACCAAATCGCATGGAAGTTGAGCGTAATTTGAGAATTATCTCTACGTTAAACGAGAGCACTTAATTACATTGTATCCTTCACTTGTATAATAGCGGGAGCTAGGATTACAACGAAAAGTGCTGGTAAGAAAAAGATAATCATAGGAACAGTTAATTTAGGCGGCAGAGATGCTGCCTTTTTTTCTGCTTCAGCCATTCTCTGATCTCTTAAATCTTCGGCGATCACGCGCATCGCTTGTGATACTGATGTTCCATATTGCTCAGCCTGTATCATCGCCGTTGCAAAAGAACGCGCCGCACCGCTTCCTACGCGCCGCGCAAAATCTTGTAAGGCTGCACGCCTGTCATTCAACATACCCATCTCGGCGGACAAAATACCGAGTTCTTCTGCCAACGTTGGTGAGTGCTCTGCAATTTCATCAGCAATGCGGTTAATGGTTTGTTCCAAACCAATACCACCTTGTACGCAAATAAGCATCATGTCCAAAGCATCTGGAAAGGTCAGGTTAATCTCTTCTTGACGCTTAATAATATAATTTTTGATGAGAAGTCGTGGAACAAAAAAACCAGATAGACCAGCAACTGCGATAGCTACTAAAATTTGTGAGACAGGAAAATCATCCTGCCCCTTCGCCATAATCAACCAGACAAAGCTCATTAAGATAAGCGGAAGAATAATCCTCCCCATCATATAATAAACAGGCGCTTTTGGATCACGGATACCAGCTTGTAACATCTGGTCACGTAACTGCTCCCCGTATTTCCCGAAAAGCTGCTGGAATTTATAGAATGCCTCAACAGACTCTTTTGCGGTTAACGATTGTGCATCTTGTGGTTTTCTACTCTTCGTTGCTTCAAATAAAGCCTTACGTTTCTTTTGAATAACTGCGGAATAATTATCCTTTTTTTCCTGTCTATTCAAGAATGGCAAGGCCACAGCAATAAATGAGCCCGCCGCAGCAAGTGCAGAAAGCCATATAATAATTTGCTGATCTATTCCTTCACCAAACATAAATTTAAACCCTAAAGTTAATCATTTTTCGCATAACCAAAACACCTACAAACATCCAAAGTCCTGCAAAGGTAAGCCATACTTTTCCTGTCTGCGTAGTAAATAAAAACATCATGTATTCCGTATTAATAAAATAAAGTCCTGTTGCCACAACGACTGGTAACGCACCAATAATTGAAGCAGAAGCTTTGGCTTCGGATGATAGCGCAGCAACCTTTCTCTTAAGACGAAAACGCGCACGAATAACACCTGCTAAATTTTGTAAAATTTCAGAAAGCGACGAACCTGTCTGCTGTTGGATGATAACGCCCGTTGCAAACATTTGCATTTCAGTTAATGGCATTCGCTCAGCAGCTTTATTCACAGCTTCAGGCAGTGGAATGCCGACTTTCTGTTCTTCATAAATTTGTGACATTTCTTCGCCAACTGGCCCATCAAATTCACGCGCAACCATCGCGATAGCTTCACCAACTGGCATACCTGCTTTTAAAAGGCGCATCATAGATTCAAGGGCATCGGCAAATTCCATGAGAAATTTCTTTTGTCTCCTATTAACCATCACTTTTAATACAAAACGCGGCACTCCAAGGAAGAAGGTGATAGCCATAAGAATAAGAACAATTTTTGATACACCCATAAAATAAAAAGCGGTTGTTCCAATGGCACAGCTAATCAATGATAACATCCAGAACTTTGAAACATCCTGTTGAGAAAAACCTGCATGTTGTAGACG
>JBBKVR010000057.1:0-4011 GCA_037968575.1 Bdellovibrionales bacterium
GGTAAAAAAGTGCTCAACTGGTAGCTCTCTTAAGCAAACAGTTTTTCTGTTTCTTCCGCATCTCTTTGTTCCACATTGGCAAAAGCTGCATCCTTAATAATAAAATCTACGCTTTCACGGCCCTGCCATTCATTAATTTTAAAATGACCAAGTAGATGTACAGATACATCACGTGATTGATCAAGAAGTAACTTGCCTAATGGTGTTCCTGTAGCACGGAAGGCAATTGCCTTAATCGATGAGCCACCCTCAACATCCGATATGCGACAACTTACGTGATCTTTTCCAACAATCTTGACCATCTGAATACGCGCACTTGGCACAACAAATAATGGCTCAGGATTACCTTGTCCGTATGGGCCGCCATGCTCATCAATCAGTTTCACAAATTCGATTTTCACAGCAGAAACACTTGCCAATGTATCAACCAATTGCTCGGGGACAATTTCCTGGCCATTGAGTTGCTTTTCAACATGAGCGACAAGAAATATTTTTAGCTCATCAATCTTTTCAGGCAGAACGGTGAACCCACCAGCCATTGCATGCCCGCCGCCCTTAAGTACCAATCCTTCGTTACGTGCATCTATGAATGCCGCTGCCATATTCACCCCAGGAACAGAGCGCCCTGATCCACGTCCTTCTAATTCGCCTTTTTCATTTTCGGCAAAGGTCACAATGACGGCAGGTTTTCCAAATCGTTCTTTAATTTGTCCCGCAACAAGTCCTGATAACCCGGCATGCCATCCTTCGTTGCTCGCAAAAATAAGAGAGGCTTTATCGCCATCAACTGCTGTAATTTGCCCAACAGCTTCCTGCATCATCTCTGACTGAATCTCTTTACGCCTGTCATTACAATCATTAAGCGTCCATGCGATTGTGTTAGCCTCTTCCATATCTTCCGAGGACAATAGTTTTGCACCTAAACTTGCATCATGAACACGTGAGCCTGCATTGATACGCGGACCAAGTGCAAAGCCAGCATGCATCACAGAGGGTGTATTCTTAATTCCACAAACAGATAATAAAGCCTGCAATCCGATATTTTCAGTTTGTGCCATTTGTTGAAAACCATAACGGACAAATAAACGGTTAGCCCCAAGCAAAGGTACCATGTCGCAAATTGTTGCCAGAGCAATAACATCCAGCCAGTTTTTTAAAGGTGCTTCTTCAATGCCCTTTTTTTTGTAAAACCCACGTTCACGCAGAACATTGTTGATCCCCACACACGCCAAGAAACACACGGCCGCAGCACACAGCATATCTAAACCACTATCGTCATCTTTACGCTTTGGGTTAATTAGAAAATTTGTATCAGGAAATTTGTCTTCTGGCTCATGGTGATCAAAAACCACAATGTCCAAACCTAATGCACGCCCCTGCTCTATCACATCAAAAGATGTTGTTCCGCAATCAGCAATCAGCACAATGTCAGCACCCTGCTCTTTCAAAGACTGCATGGCATTTATGGATGGGCCGTATCCTTCGGTTAAACGATCAGGAATATAAAATGGAATTTCATATCCGATATGGCGGAAGAACTTCACAAAGATTGCGGTCGAACTTGAACCATCAACATCAAAGTCACCAAAGACGCCAATTTTCTTGTCTGCGTCTAGTGAGTCCACTAACCATTCTGAAAATTCGCGCATATCTTTGAGCGAAAACGGATCAGGAAAATGCTCACCTAAACGTGGTCTTAAAAAACTCTCAACCGAATTCTCGTCCACGTTACGCGCAACCAACATCCGTGCAATCATTTCAGGCAAATCATGCACCTGCATCAGGCGTGAGACTTTCCCATCATCAGTATCCTGAAATACCCACTTGGTACTCATCACAGAGTGTGAGACATTGAGAACAGTTTCAGGCATTAGGTCTTAGCATCCAGAGGAGTGATTTTTTTGCTGAGATACATAAAAGGCGTATCCAGTAATGCAATCCCAATCTTCATACTTAAACCAACTATAAGAACCTGAAAAAACACATCGTTTGGCATTGTTCCGTAAAAAGCGAGAGTAAAAAACAGAACAGAATCTAGAACTTGAGATGTAATTGTACTCCCATTATTCCTAAGCCATAGGTGCTTGCCTTTCGTCCAAATATCAATTTTATGATAAAGCCAAACATCAAAGTGTTGTGCAATAAGGTAAACAGTATATCCAGCTAATAGCAATCTGACCGTACTCCCGAACACTACGTCCATTGAGTCAGACATACCCTGTGACATTTCCATTGGCGTAAACATCAAAGTTAACTGTGTTATTGCCACAAACAACAATCCCACAGCAAAACTAATCCGAACAGTTTGATAGCCTGCTTGCTTACCGTATTTTTCCGTCATGATATCTGTTGCTAGAAAGATACCCGCATAAGTGATTGCCCCTGCAGAGGCAGCAACACCAAAAAAATCAAAAAACTTGGTCGCTATACAAATCGTGATGATATAGGAAATGGAAATGAATGCTTGAAGCCAATTTCGTCCTAATTTATGCGCACCAACAGCGCATGCCATAAAAAATATTGCTATTAATATTGCTAAAGCTTCATTAGACATTTTTAAACTCCTTAATCTGCGGCACCATAAAAGCCTGTTTTACGTTTGAAATTGTGAGTAGCGGTAATTTCACGCATTGTTCCTGAAAGCGAGCGCATGACAAGAGAGTGCGTTTCTGCCCCTTTTGAAAAACGACGAACACCACGCAACATCGTGCCTTCGGTTACACCCGTTGCGGCAAACATTACATTGTCCGATTTTGCTAAATCGCGCAGACCATAAATGGCATCGTAATCGGTAATACCCCATTTTTGCGCACGTTCTTTTTCTTGATCATTACGGAATACCAAACGGCCCAGCATATCACCGCCTGTACAACGCAATGCCGCTGCTGCGAGAACGCCCTCAGGTGCGCCTCCTGTTCCAACATACATATCAATGCCCTTTTCAGGGATAGTTGTGGCAATAACGCCTGCAACATCACCATCTTGAATGAGCGTGATGCGCGCGCCTGCTGCACGAACCTCGCGGATTAAATCATCGTGGCGCGGACGATCCATAATGCAGACCATTAAATCTTCGATATCAATATCTTTTTGTTTCGAAACTCTTTTGAGGATATCGAGAATCGGTGCATCTAAATCACTTTTATCCAGTTCAACGCCAGGTCCAACGGCAAGTTTTTGCATGTAAGTATCAGGAGCATTCAAAAAACCTCCCTCATCTGCCATTGCCACAACTGCCATCGCGTTATAACCACCTTTGGCTGTAATTGTTGTACCCTCCAACGGGTCAAGCGCGATATCTACCTTTGGACCATCACCGCGACCAACTTTCTCACCGATATAAAGCATCGGCGCTTCATCACGTTCCCCCTCTCCAATCACAACTGTGCCTTGAATATGAAGAGAGTTAAGTGCAGAGCGCATTGAATCAACAGCTGCTTTATCAGCTGCTTTCTCATCTCCTCGCCCAACCATTCGGGAAGCAGAAAGAGCAGCGGCCTCAGTTACTCGAACAACTTCGAGTGCCAAGTTACGATCCATTGAAAAGTCTTTAGTCATGAAAATATCCTTCACAGGTTTGAAGAGACTAAAACCTTAAAGAATTAAAGCGATTCCCACAAGGAATGCGCCTTTAGAACTCAAGAATAGTGAGGGATAAAGATTGAATATTAAATTATTGGGGGCCAGTCATGGTCGGTGCAGTGATTGGCGCACTTTCAACTGGTGTCATTGTTTGCTCAACAACCATTTCTTGAGGTGCCTGTTTGGGTGCCGGGGCAGTGGCAATGAGTGTTGTTGCATCATTAGTTGCCACGAAAGGTGAAGGATAGCGGTTAGATCCTGTTGGAGGAGGCAACATCACCCCTGCTTCGGCCATTTGTTGTTGTGCAGACGTACCTGACAATTCATAAACAACAACGCTTGAGTCATTTGTTGGAATGCCTTGGTTCACTGGATAATTGTCCAAAGGCGCTGGCCTTTGTTGTTGAGCCGTTACAAATTCAGGGCCAC
>JBBKVR010000058.1:0-8507 GCA_037968575.1 Bdellovibrionales bacterium
TGCTCAGTGGTACAGGAGAGACAGTAAGTTCATCTAACCCGCAAGCAGTTCTTGAGATGGTGATTATTCGTCTTTCTTATGCGGCGAACCTACCAGACCCAAATGATTTGATTAAGAAGTTAAAAAGTGGAAATCAAAATTCTTCTGTTTCAACAACCGCATCGACACCAAGTCCATCGAAAATTTCTCAACCTGTTGCCACATCTGTTACATCATCTGGGGTAGGGCAGGCTACAATGGCTGTCGCCCAAAGCGACAAAGAAGTAGGCACGGTTGCTAATGCCAACCTTCAGACTCTTGAAGACGTTGCTGAATTGATGGAAACGCAGGGCGCATTGAAGTTGTCAGCGGAGCTGGAAAGATTTGTGCAGTTAATTGCCATTAAAGAACGCTCAATTGAAGTAGCGTTAGTTGAAAATGCACCACAAGGTTTACCAGCACAGATATCTAAATTTTTAGCTGATGCAACTGGTCAACGTTGGGTTGTTTCAGTTGGCCAAGTGGGCACAGAACCAACATTGTATGAAAAGCGAAAAAAACGTGAAGAAAAAGCAATGCAGGATATTCTTGATAACCCTATGGTAAAAACGGTTATGGAGACATTTCCTGGTGCAGAGATTATTGAGATAAAGAAAAAAGATCCAAAAGAATAATATAAGGAGAAGAAGCCATGATGAACATGAAAAATTTAATGCAAAAAGCCCAAGACATGCAAAAAAAGATGGGCGAACTACAAGAAGAACTTGGTGAGCTTGAGGTCGACGGCACATCAGGTGGGGGAATGGTTAAAGTTCAAATGACTTGTAAGGGTAAGGTGAGAGCTCTGAAAATTGATCCATCTCTAATTATAGAAAACGAAGTTGAAATGATGGAAGATTTGGTTGTTGCGGCAATGAATGATGCACGCCAGAAGGCTGATGAGAAGATGGCTACAGAAACCCAAAAGGCTATGAGTGAAATGGGTCTTCCAGCTGACGCTATGGGCGGATTACCCTTTTAAAGCATGAAAATTGTTACATGGAATATTAACTCCGTACGTCTTCGTGCGCCTATTGTTCTTGATGTTATGGCACAATGGAAACCCGATGTTGTTTGTTTGCAAGAAACTAAAACACCCGATGAGTTTTTTCCGCATGAAGCGTTTGAGAATGCAGGGTATAAATACAGACACGTACAGGGTATGAAAAGCTATAACGGCGTTTGTATTCTCTCTAAAAAACCATTTATAAAAACAGATATCCATCACCGTTGTGGTAAGGAAGATTGTCGCCATATTGGCGTGTCGTTTGACGAGTTTGATTTGCACAATCTTTATATACCAGCGGGGGGCGATGAGCCTGACCCTAAAATTAATGAAAAGTTTAAACATAAGCTAGGTTTTGTGGATGAAATGACGGATTGGTTTGCTCAAAAATACACATCTAAAAAACCAGTTGTCGCTGTTGGCGACTTTAATATTGCGCCCTACGAACATGATGTATGGTCACATAAACAGCTTTTGAAGATTGTATCGCATACACCGCAAGAAACTGAGCGTTTGGAAAAGATGCGGAAAAGTCTCGATTTTACTGATAGCGCACGACATTTTATTCCTATGGAAGAAAAAGCCTATAGTTGGTGGTCATATAGAAACCGTGATTGGCGTAAATCAAATCGTGGCCGTAGACTAGATCATATCTGGGTGACACCACCACTAAAGCCAAAACTTAAATCTTATAAAACTTTAGAAGTTGCCCGTGACTGGGTAAAACCCTCAGATCATATTCCTGTAATGATTGAATTAGTCGGCTAGAGCAAGTTGAGTAGTTCTACGTTGGGCTTGGCGTATAGTCATTGCTTGAGTTGAAGGATTGGAACAAAAGCCTTCTGGATCAATGTTTTCAACAGCATTGATAATATCAGTTGCTATGTCAGACCTATTTCTTTTACTATCAGCACCAAATATAGAGAATGTAACTCTGACTGAATTAACTCTGTAAACGCCCATTTCATTGTAACCAGCTTCTCTCAAAAAACCCGTTTTATCAATTTCTGTATCATTAGGATTATTTCTAAAAAATTGACTGCTGTGGATTGTATTAGGCGTCATACCAGGTAAATTAATATGAGCGTTACCCATAGCTATACGAAATACTCTGGGAGCATCATTGCTAGCTGTACGCATTAACCTTAGAAAGTCTTCTGGTGTTCCATAGTTGCCACTATCACCTGTAACGTTAACGAAACCAGTCTCATTCATACCCATTGCCCTTGCCACTTGCCGCATTTTTAGAACAAACTGATCAAGGATGTCTCTATCGCTTCCTTCCCATCCTAAAGCGCGACCCGTTGCAATAGCTATGGTAACTGTACTGATTGCATCGGATCTGGATCCAGCGCCTGTCATGAACATTCTCAAAGGATACCTATCACCCACACTTAAATCCTCAAAATTGGCAAGCCCCCGAGCTCTTTCTATGGCTATTTCTGGGACTTCTATCTCTGTGTTCAGGTTAAATTCAATATTTTCATCGCTCATTGCAAGAGCGGCAATATAAAGTGTCATAACCTTGGTTAATGAGGCTGGCGCGGCAATAACATCAGCGCGATGAGCTAGAACTAACTGATCAGGACATGTATCAAAAGAGACCGCGTAGGCCAGTGGTACATCAACAGTATCGTTAAACACAATTTCGCCATGTGGTAGAGAAACATCTTCGTCTGTATAAAGAATATCTAGTGGAACTGAAAAGTCAGGTTCATTGGATGAAATTAAAGCCTCTGTTTGTGAAACAACATCTGAGGGCTCAGCACTTGTAGAAATATTGGCGCTAGCTATGGCAGAGGCGTTTATATCTGGCAAAGCGCTGATACCCCCTGCTGCCGCAGCGCAAAAGAATATAACATTACGAGAGGTAAGGAATTTTTTTCCAATACCTGCGGTATCCTCACGCTTGAGTACATTTGCGGTCATCAATAAGCCCGTTCATTCTTTATAAAATAAGGCTTACGTTATACACTTTTTTTAAAGTTATGTCAAATATTATAATAGGCTGGATATATCCTCATGGGCGTAATGTAAAGGGCTCTTTCAACATGGCGAGACAATAAGAACCAGTGTGTTCAAAGCCAATCGCTTCATAGGCTTTAGCCGCATAAGGGTTATCAGTAAACAAGACTGATTTGCGTACACCCTCCTCTTTTGCTTTTTGCAACGTTAGAGCAACCAAATTACGAGCGTAGCCGTTATTGCGATGTTCGGGTGGAGTCCAAACAGGGCCAATCTGCACAATATTTGGTAAGCGTGAATTAAACCCACTTAAAGCCATGGGGGTGTTATCAACTAACAAAGCCCAGCAATCACCGCCTAATAAGGTTCTTTTAACACGATCGTCTATTCTTTCCCTCAGAGCTTGATTATTTTCACCACCTAAAGCTTCAATCTCATAGGCTGTGAACCACTTAACTAAAAGCTCTTCGTCAACTTCCATTGCGTTCACTACAGCATAATTTGCAGGAACCTCAAATTTAGAAAAAGAGGAGCTATTTAAATCCAGCGTATAGAGACCCTCTTCGTGATTAACGGCGTAATCTGCATTTTGAAGGTTAAGCTGGGCCATCACTGCTATGGCTTGGTCAGCAGTACCCAGAAAACCCTGTACAGAGCGTGGTGCAACTCTTCTAAATTCGCGCACTAATTCTGTCAGCACATCTTTTTCAGGTGCCTGCATCATGATGTTGCCATTCCAGAACTGAGCAAGCACACCGTTCATTTGACCATTTTCTTCAAAAGAACCTAGATAGAACCCATGATAAGGCTCTTCCTTGTATTTAAAACCTGATAGGCGTGCATTTCCCATTAGAAACATACTTGTTTCAATATAGCTGGCTAAAAACCTTTCTAACTTTTCTTCGTCACCAGTTTGTAATTTACGAATAGCCATACCTTACCTCGCAGTTTGGAAGCGTGGGTTCCATGCTTCATATAGCAAAGTACCGTTATCAACCTCGTCATTGAATACGAAGCCTGTTCTTTGCAAGACATATTGCGCGGCTAGGTTATTTTCCTCGGCAATGCCATATAAATTGACAAGTCCAAGTTCTGCATAAGCGAACGCAATAATTCCTCGAAGCATTTCAGTGGCGTAACCGCTACCTCTTTTGTTTTGGAATATTTCGTACGAAATATCACCAGCTTTACCATAGGATTTTGTCTCTAAAGTAATTTCGGCAATACCTACACATTCATCATCGTAGTCTTGTCTGAAAGCTTTAACTTCAACCAAGTTATCATTTTTGACCTCAATATCGATTTCCAACCTTGCGGTTTTCAATCTGTATTCAGGCGGTTCATCTTCATTTTCTTGCATCGGAATTCTCCCTTCATGAAGTTTATCAGGCATTAAAGTTTTATATCTTTCGCAGTGAGAGAAAGAGAGATCCGATAAAATTATAAAGTTTTGAGAAGTGTTATCGGTCTCGCTTTTTTTCAAAGTGACCGATAGAGATTTTACTTATCAGCCAATTTTTGTGCCCATACGGCCCTGCGCATTTTTACGAGTATGCATGCATGAGGCATACGCAAACTCAGAACCGTTCGCCGCATACGTATGTGGGAGTGACCAAGATTTCAGGTATGTCATTACAAATAAAATCATAAAAATCCACGTCTTTGGTTTTTAAGTAGTGATCTAAGGAAAACATGAATCGACCTTCCAATGCAATATAAATTATCGAAAATGATAAATTTTTGCGTTTTTACAGTGAGATAGAAAATAGTTTTTGCATGTGGATAAAAACGTGATAGGCTGTTTATAACATTTCAAACCAAGGGTCCCCTTGATTTTTACACGAGATACAAAGTTTTATAGCGCGCTAAGTGCCAATTGTATTATAAGCAGCGCTCATCGATACAGAGTTCCACCACCAAGAACTCTGGACTCCAACAGAATTACCCTCTCTCTCCCTTATACGCAGCCTTCGTGGCTGCGTTTTTTTTTGCTTTCAACCCACCCAACTGTAAGGAGTAACTCATGGCTAAGAAAAATTACAAATCAAACGCACAGAAGAAACATCTACACGCGATTAATGGTGGTAAGAAAGAAAGCGCATTTTATGATTCTGGATCATCATGGCATCCCCTTGATGGGGAGATAGATGGCGCTCGTGATAAAAAATACGTCAAGAATGTGAAGCCACGTTCCGAGGGTCAAGCCAGCTTAATGAAAGCGATGAAAGAGTATTCTCTGACATTTGCGGTCGGACCTGCAGGAACAGGTAAAACCTACCTTGCTATATGTGCTGCTGTTGAGGCATTAGAAAATGGTCAGGTCGAGAGGATAATCTTATCTCGCCCGGCAATGGAAGCTGGAGAGTCGATTGGTTTCTTACCAGGAGATATGCATGAAAAAATGGCACCCTACCTTCGACCTCTTTATGATGCGTTGGGTGACCGCATGGGCGGCAAGACGGTACGACAATATATGGATGATGGTACAATCGAAATTGCTCCAGTAGGTTTCATGCGCGGACGCACGCTTAATAATGCCTTTGTGGTTATAGATGAAGCACAAAACTGTACTTACGGTCAGTTAAAAATGCTTCTCTCACGTTTGGGATGGCATTCAACTATGGTTGTTACGGGCGACCCCGCACAATCTGATTTACTTGATGGCATGTCAGGATTTGCAGATATTTGTGACAGGCTTGATAAGGTTGAAAACATTGCGGTCGAGAGGCTGGCTCATGTTGATATTGTCAGGCACCCGTTGGTAGCAGAAATGCTCGAAGTTTTATAAAAGTTTCCTTCTCCTAGAAAAGCGACCTAATTAAAGGTCGCTTTTTTGATGTCTTGTTTTAGAGGTGCATGCGTATTATATGTTTGGGCATGAACAAATTGACCCGCACTTTCCTGATTGTTTTTCTCGGCGCAATTATTGCCTACGGATTGTACCTTTTGCCGACAGCAGATGATTATGGTGAAGGTAAACCTAAAGCCGTTGCTGAAGATTTTATACCTGAATATTCATTGGTTAATCAGGATGGTGAAGAGGTTTCCGAAAAGACTTACGCCGGTAAATATCAAATGGTGTATTTTGGATTTACATTCTGTCCTGACATCTGCCCAACAGAGTTGCAGAAAATAACCGAAGCGTTAAATAACACAAACGCGCAAATCGTTGAGAAAATTCAGCCTATATTTATTTCTGTTGATCCTGAGCGTGATACACCAGAAGTGATAAAACAATATTTAGCATCTTTCCATCCAAAATTTGTTGGATTTACAGGTACGGAAGATGCAGTTGATGTGGCAATTGATGGGTTTAAAATTTATGCGGCAAAAGTTGATGACCCCGAACTATCCGATTACATGATTAACCACTCATCGTACATTTATTTGATAGCGCCGAACGGTGACTTGCTTGCTCTTTATAAAAAGGATGATACGCCCGATGATATTCAGACCGGTTTAAAAAAGTTTATCGCTTCTCAAGATACTCTTTAAGTAAATTTCTTTCGCTTCCCTTAAAACTGAAATTAGAATTTTCTTCTTTGTAAGATTCCAATTTTTCTAAATATTTTTCTTGTGGAATTTCATAAACATCGAATTGTTCAAGATGAGGATTTATAAACTGTACGTCTAATAATTTGTAATTAGCCCTCCAAAGACGTGCAACAAGATAGGTAAGAGCAACTTTGCTTGCATTAGGTGAGAGAGAGAACATACTCTCTGCGCAAAATACACTACCGACCGATAGCCCATACACCCCACCTTTGAGTTGACCTTTTTGCCAAAATTCAACGGAATGGGCTTTACCTTGTTCATGAAAATTGAGGAATACATTTTCAATTGTTGAATTTATCCATGTCCCGTCTCGTCCTTCAGCTGGCTTTGCACAAGCTCTAATAACTTGTCTAAACGCTTTATCGTGTGTAATTTCGTAATCCTTTTTATTAAGCCTTGTCTTTAAACTTCTTGAGATGTGGAAATTAGTAATCGGCAGCAACGCGCGCATCCGCGGTTCGATTAATGAAATATTTTCATCATCACGTGTTTCAGCCATAGGGAATAATCCCTTTTCATAGGCTTGATAGATAGTATTTGAGAGGTCAGCAGTCATGGTGGAGTTATTATACCATGAGAGTAATGAAGATTAGAGCTTCTCTAATTCTTTTTCCAACCAGTGGATATTGTAATTACCTGAAATGAAATCAGGGTGTTCAGTAATCCAGAGTTGAAGGGGCAGAGTTGTTTTTACACCATCAATAATTGTTTCTTGGATAGCGCGGTGAAGCCGCTGAATAGCCTCATGACGATTACGTCCATGCACAATTAATTTCCCAATCATTGAGTCGTAATAAGGTGGAATTTTATAACCGTTATAAACGGCACTATCGAAACGTACACCTAAACCACCAGCAGGGTGAAATTGTTTAATCTCTCCTGGTGATGGTATGAAGGTTTTTGGATCTTCTGCATTAATGCGAACCTCAATTGCATGTCCGCGCAGTTTAATATTCTCTTTGTTAATGGTGAGTTTTTCACCATTGGCAATACGAATTTGCTCTGCAATCAAATCAATTCCAGTAATCATTTCAGTTACAGGGTGTTCGACCTGGATACGGGTATTCATTTCCATGAAAAAGAATTTTCCATTTTCAAAAAGATATTCGATGGTTCCTGCGCCAACATAACCCATTTTACGAACAGCATCAGCGGATAGTCCGCCAATATAAGCACGCTCTTTCTCTGTTAATGTAGGAGAGGGTGCTTCTTCAACAACCTTCTGATGGCGACGTTGAATAGAACAATCACGTTCACCCAAATGAATGGCATTACCATGCTTATCGCCAAAAACTTGAATTTCAATGTGGCGCGGTGTGAGGAGATATTTCTCCATGTAAACTGTATCGTCACCGAAGTTTGATTTGGCTTCGGCGCGTGCGGTAGAATAGGCTTCTTTAAATTCTTCCGCCTTTCTAACAACCTTCATCCCTTTACCACCGCCACCAGAGGCAGCTTTAATTAAGATAGGAAAACCCATTTCTTCGGCGTCTTTTAAGCCTTCTTCGTAGCTTTCAATCGCTCCCTTTGATCCTGGCACTACTGGAAGACCAAGCTCAACGGCAGTTTGTTTTGCCATGACCTTATCGCCCATCTTAATGATGTGCTCGGATGAAGGACCGATAAAGGTGAATCCGTGCTCTTCAACCATTTTGGCAAATTCTGCATTTTCTGAGAGAAAACCATAACCAGGGTGAATAGCATCGGCATTAGTGAGTGATGCAGCTGTTAAAATTGCATGTGTATTCAGATAGCTGTCTTTAGCAGCGGGTGGACCAATACATACAGATTCATCAGCTAAGCGTACAGCCATTGAATTAGCATCTGCTGTAGAGTGTTCAACAACCGTTGCAATGCCCATTTCCTTAGAGGCACGGTGAATCCTGAGGGCAATTTCTCCGCGGTTAGCTATCAGAACTTTTTGAATCATGAGATTGTTCTTGTCCGTTGCTTATTCAATGAC
>JBBKVR010000059.1:0-7324 GCA_037968575.1 Bdellovibrionales bacterium
TAATTAAGAACATCATCTTTAAAATTCCTGCCAAAGTTGATTACACAGCATTGCCTTGGGTAACTTATACAGAACCAGAACTGGCAACTGTTGGTATGAGTTACAGCCAAGCAGAAGAAAAATACGGTCTTGATAATATTGATGTTGTGCATTGGGAGTTTGATGAAAATGACCGTGCCATGGCAGAACGGGAAACCGAAGGGTTAATTAAAGTCACTATCAAAAAAAATGGCCAAATATTAGGTGCTACAATGCTTGGATCTCATGCGGGAGAAAGCATTTCTATGTGGATTTTGGCTGTGTCCAAGGGGTTGAAGCTCTCAGATATCACTGATTTGATTATTCCTTATCCGACATTTTCGGAAATCGGAAAACGCGCGGCAGGATCGTGGTACACACCTAAATTATTCAGTGATCGAACCCGCAAAATTGTGTCTTTCCTGAAAAGGCTACCATTTTAGACATATTTCATCTTTATTTTTCCAAAAAATATGCGGTTTATGCTATGATTTCAGAAGGATTAAAGGAATTTAACCGTATCAATAAATATGATTACTTTTGGCAAAAAGCGACCATTTAAGCTGATCTATTGCGTGTAAATAGATGCATAAGAATAAACTAATTTAAAGTCGGGACTATCTGAATAAATGCATAATTCGCATGAAAATCACATTGCTAACTCAACGCTTTTGCATGCTGATTTGGCAACGCAATCCGAATTTGGTGACTCTGGAACTGAAGATGGAGCACTCAGGCTGTTAAGTGGGACTACATGGGGAGGTGATGGTTCAGGCATAAATCTCCGATATAATTTTTTCAGCAGCGTTCCTGGCTATTACAGTTCAACCGACACAGAGGCTAATCGTTTTCGTGAATTTAATGACCAGATGAAAGCGTCGACACTGCGTGTGCTCGATGAGATTGAAACATTTACAAATATCAACTTTATTGAATCGTCAAATACTGCATATCAGTTGGGTTTTGGACAAGCGCGCTTACCAGATGGTACGGGTGCATGGGCTTATTACCCAACCAGAAATCCAAAGGGCGGGGACGTTTGGACAAATAATCTGTATGCCAACACCCAAAACCCCGTTGAAGGAAATTACGGTCATTTCTTATTGCTACATGAGGTTGGACACGCTTTAG
This sequence comes from Bdellovibrionales bacterium, assembly GCA_037968575.1. Lineage (GTDB taxonomy): Bacteria > Pseudomonadota > Alphaproteobacteria > Micavibrionales > Micavibrionaceae > UBA2137. The sequence continues at coordinate 1,150 of JBBKVR010000059.1, forward strand.
GACTGCGCCACTCGTTTGATAGATTGTCTGGTCAAGAAGCCTCTTCGCAATACAGCGTCATGGCCTATGACTGGAGTCCGTATTTTCCAGCTTCTTATATGCTCTACGATATTTATGCGTTGCAAAACCTTTATGGGGCTAATATGTCTCACGCGACAGGCGACGATGTCTATGTTCTGGATAATAATCTCGCCTATACAATTTGGGATGCCGGTGGAAATGACACGTTTGATGCCTCTGCTTATAATTTCGATGTTGTTTTGAATCTGAATGACGGGTCTTACAGTTCTGTCGGTTTGGACGATAATATCGCCATTGCCTTTAATGCTGTGATTGAAAATGCATGGGGTGGCTCACGAAATGACAAGATTACAGGAAATGGAGTCAGCAATATTCTACAAGGAAATGCGGGCGACGATATTCTGGTAGGTTCTGCTGGTAATGATACTCTGAATGGTGGAGCAGGTGACGATACGGTTGTGTACAACCTCAATATTGAAGATTTTTTAATCAATATTATAGATAGCGTCACCGTAGAACTCTTTGATGCATCTGGGCTTTATAATACTGACACGCTTATTAGCATTGAAACTTATGAGTTCAACCTAGTGAACTATAGTTATGATGACTTATTAGCCTATAACACCGGAACATTCTCTGATGGTGCTCCTTTGCGCCCTGCTGGCGCCGTATTCTCTCTAAGTCCAGTTGTAGTTAATACAATAGATAATGACGTAGATATCAATTTATCGACAGTGACTGACAGAACGATTGGAATAGCCTTTGAAACGGGAGCAGATGTTGGCGCACGACAAGTTATTTTTGAGCAAGGTGGCGCTGCCAAAGGTTTCAATATCTATATTGAAGATGGTCAACTCCATCAAGCGGCGTGGGATACGGTTGGCACGCGTTTTGGGTATAGGGAAGCAACAGTCGATATTGAGGCCAATACACGATACACCACAACAATGTTATTTGAAGGTGGATCTAGAAGAGATGGAACTATAACACTTTATCTTGATAGTGCAGAAGTCAGTTCTGTCGGAGGCGTAGGCTATGTAAAGGCCCATGGTGGGGACATTGGAATTGGGGAAATGGTGAACCAAACGCGTTTCGTTGATGGTGCTGCAAGTGGTAATGGATATGCCTTCCAAGGAACATTAGAACAAATTACTTATTATAATAATGCGCTAAGTGCATCAGATATTACCCGCCTTGATGATAACTTGTCTCATGAATGGCTCGCTCCAGTTGCTAATCGTGCGCCTGAGCCGCAAGACGATGATGTAAATGTTCTACTAAATACGGATACCCTTTTAGATGTTTTGAGCAATGACAGCGATCCGGATGGTGATATTCTTGATGTAATATCTGCTGTTGGGGTCTCGCACGGAACCTTAACACTTAACGCAGACGACACTATTCTTTACTCACCTGATATAGGTTATGAGGGCACGGATAGTTTTACTTACACTGTCCGCGATAAAGAAGGTTTAGAGAATACGGCAACAGTGAATATTGATGTGATAGCAGATGTAGGGCCTGATGCCCCGCCTGGTTCAATCTTTTCACTGAATCCTGTAACTGTAAATACAATAGCAAACGATACAGACATCAATCTCTCCACAGTAACCGATAGAACAATTGGTCTTTCCTTTGAAACGGGTGCTGATGTGGGCGCACGCCAAGTGCTTTATGAGCAAGGTGGCGCTGCCAAAGGTTTCAACATCTATATCGAAGATGGGCAACTTCACCACGCAGCATGGGATACAGTGAATACGCGTTTTGGCTATAAAGAGGCAGTAACTGATATTGAGGCCAATACTCAATATACAACGGCAATGCTGTTTGAAGGTGGTCCAAGACGAGACGGTACTATTACCCTTTTCCTTGATGGGACAGAAATGAGTTCTGTTGATCGCGTTGGGTACGTAAAATCACATGGTGGTGATATTGGTATTGGTCAAATGGTCAATGAAGCACGTTTTGCAAGCGGAACAGGAAGTGGCGATGGTTATGCGTTCCAAGGCACAATCAGCAAGATTGCTTACTATAATGATGCACTGGAAGGCGCAGAACTTACACAATTGAATGATTATCTTGATTATAACCTGAGCGCACCTTCACATGATTTGCATGGATTGCCAGCTTATGAAGAAATTATTGATACAGATACTCTTCTTGAAGAAAGTCTAAGTTCTTTAAATGACTCAGAAGAGTCTATATCGGTTGCCAAGATTCAAACACCAATTACACTCGACTCAGCCTCCTTATCTAATGATGAACTACCTCACAGCGCAGATATACTTTAGCTATTTTTCCCTAACACCTTGAAGAATTTTGTTCTGGAGCTTTTTCTTTCCATGAAGGACAGATACGTCACCTGTTACCTCAAAAACTACAGCTTGCACTTCTTCCATATTTAAAACATTGGCTTCGCGCAATTTTGCTATTAAATCATTTTCAGTGATTTTGGCTTTCTTCAAATTTTCTTTTAGAATTTTAGAGTCCTTCATGAGAAGAAGAGGTTTATTTTCAAGGTAAGAGTTTTCTCTATTCAAACGCCAATAAGAAAAAAGCGTTTGTATCATTAATAAGAACGCAATGGCCAAGCCGCCTTGTAAAACTGAAGGCTCTTTTGCAATGATTGTCGTTGCCAATATAGAGCCAATAGCAACTGTAATTGCAAAATCATGTCCAGACATCTTTGAAAAACTGCGCAAACCCACGATGCGTATTGCAATCATCATAATGAAGTAAAGAGCTAAAGAGGAAAAAATAATTCCCGAAAATTGTGTGATGGAAATATCAAACCAAGCGTTCATATTTTTTGCCTTTCAAATGTAATTCGACCGTATTGTATTTCGTACTAGGTTAAAAGGTACAAATATTAGACAAGGATGAGTTATGGCACTGAATGAAAAACAAGAAGCTCTTTGTAAAAATCATGATTTTGATTTTTCTGGACTTAAGGCGCTTATTTTAAATTGTACTTTGAAACCGACAGGCAGGCTTTCGCATACAGAAGGTTTGATGAATGTCTGTAAGACAATCATGGAGAAGAACAAAGTCGAGGTTGAGATGCTCCGCGTTGTTGATTTTGATTTGGCTCCTGGTGTCCAGCCTGACATGACAAAGCACGGCTTTGATAAAGATGATTGGCCAAAACTCTCTAAAAAAGTCATGGATGCAGATATTTTGATTATTGGTTCACCTATTTGGTTGGGAGAAAGAAGTTCGACTTGCAGTCGCTTAATTGAAAGGCTTTATTCAGAGTCAGGGGAGTTGAACGACAAAGGTCAGTATATTTACTATGGTAAGGCTGGAGGATGCATCATTACGGGTAACGAAGATGGGGTTAAACATTGCAGTATGGGTATTCTCTATGCCCTTCAACATTTGGGTTATACCATTCCGCCACAAGCCGATGCGGGCTGGATAGGGGAGGCTGGTCCAGGTCCTTCCTATTGTGATGAGGGGTCTGGTGGAATTGAAAATGAATTTACCCAACGCAATACAACGTTCATGACATGGAATCTCATGCACATGGCCAAAATGCTAAAAGATGCTGGTGGTGTGCCTGCACACGGTAATCAACGCTCGGAATGGGATGCTGGATGTCATTTTGATAACCCCAACCCAGAACATAGGTCGTAGACAAATAACATGATTTTTTTGGATGCAATATTATTGAGCTTATTTGCAGGTGGTTCAATTGTTGCCGGAGCCGGATTAGGGCGCTTTGAGAATATTCGACCTGATTGGGTCACCTGTGAAATACGTCATGGAATTATGGCTGCTGGCGGCGGAGCTTTGGTCGCAGCAGTTGCACTCGTACTAGTACCTGAAGGTATAGAAAGACAACCGCCTTGGCTGGCGCTCCTCACGTTTTTAATGGGTGGCGCATTCTTTATGGCAGCTGACCAATATCTTCATAAGCAGAAGAGTTCGGTGTCACAATTGATGGCAATGTTATTGGATTTTGTTCCAGAAGTTATCGTTTTGGGTGCAATCATTGCAATCGATTATGCACAGGCGGTATTCCTTGCCATTATTATAGCTGCTCAAAACTTTCCGGAGGGCTTTAATGCTTACCGTGAGATTGTAAGTGGTAAAAAAGGATTATTAAGAAAGCATGTGTTTATGATTATGGGACTTATAGCTATGGTAGGACCTGTTCTTGCGATGACGGGTATGTATCTTTTTGATCCTCACGGAATGGTATTAGGTGTAATCATGACATTTTGTGCTGGAGGAATATTTTACTTGGTGTTTCATGATATAGCCCCGCAGGCTAAGCTGAAAAACAGATGGCTACCATCATTTGGTGCAGTGATTGGCTTCACAATAGGCATGATTGGCTTAGCCTATATGTAATAGGTTTAGCTCTACGATTTTTGAACTTTTTTGATAACAACTTCGTTCTGTAAAGTCTTGTGAACAGGGCACTTATCAGCAATTTCCATGAGTTTGTCTCTTTGCTCGTCTGATAAGTCATTTCCCTTGATTGTGATGGCGCAATCAAATTGATCGATTTTACCCTCTTTCGTTTCACAGTTCTCACAATCCTTTGCATGAGTTTTGTCGTGTGTCACTTCAACTTCAACACCTGTCAGAGGCCACCCTTTTCGGTCTGCATACATCTTTAAAGTCATGGATTTGCAGGCCCCCAATGCCATTTTGAGAAAATCATAAGGTGTTGGGCCTGTTTCATCGCCACCGTAACTTTTTGGTTCATCGGCGAAAATTTCATGTTTGCCAACAAGTATCTGTTGTTGGAATTTCCCTTTCCCCGTTGAGCGCACCAGAACTGTACCTTCATCAGGTCTATTTGTGTCCGAGGGGGCGATGGTTTCTTGACTTGGAATATAGCGTTCAGACCATGTCGCGATGATATGTGCTGCATATTCAGCGTCTTTTTGTTTGGTTAACAGGTGACCTGCATCATCTAAAGTTATGAAACTTTTTGGGTGCTTTGCTTGCGTGAAGATGGTTGCTGCGTTCTCAATACCAACAATATCATCAAATGGAGCGTGCATAATGAGCAATGCTTTGTCTAAATTTGCGATGTGGTCTTTAAGATTTTGAGAATTAATATCATCAAGAAATTGTTTTTTAATACAAAATGGACGCCCAGCAAGGGAAACTTCAGCTTCTCCCTTTTCCATGATTTCTGCGTGTTTATCTCCAAAATTATCAGTTACGTGCGCAGCATCTGCTGGTGCACCGATGGTGACCACAGCCTTTGCTTCTTTAATTTCACCAGCAGCGGCGAGAACGGCGGCACCTCCTAGGGAATGACCAATCAGAATGGTTGGGGCTTCCAGTGTTTCACGCATATAATCAGCTGCTTTCACCAAATCATGCACGTTTGAGCTAAAGTTAGTATTGGCAAACTCACCTTCACTTGCACCCAATCCAGTAAAGTCAAAGCGTAAGACAGCAATGCCCCGACTTGTCAGGGATTTAGCGATACGGGATGCAGCAAATACGTCCTTACTGCAAGTGAAACAATGAGCAAATAAGGCGTATGCCGTGATATCACCTTGGGGTTTATCAAGGCGCGCAGCTAATTTGCCGTTTTGAGAGCCTTTAAATTCAATTTTTTCCATAGGAATAAATTAGCACGAAAAATGTATCTGCCAAGTTAAGGGATTGATGTCATTCACTATCTTCTCTATAAAAATACCAGAGGCACGCATGACATCTAAAAAAACTACTAATCAACAGACACCAAAAGTTGCAGCAGTTTTGCCGTGTTATAAATCGCGGGGGCAGGTTTTGGATGTCATAAAGAAAATTCCAAAGAGTGTTCATACCATTTATTGCGTTGATGATGGTTGCCCTGAAAAGACAGGCGCGCACATCAAAAAAAACAATAAAGACAAACGCGTCAAAATTCTGACACACAAACAAAACAAAGGTGTAGGCGGGGCTGTTATGACAGGTTATGCGCAAGCCTTGAAAGATGGCATGGATGTCATTGTCAAAATTGACTCTGATGGTCAGATGAATCCTGAACTTGTTCCCTCATTTGTTGCTCCAATCCTAAATGGGCAAGCCGATTATACAAAAGGCAATCGTTTCTATACGCCTGAGTTTCTGGAGGGTATGCCTAAGGCTAGATTATTTGGAAATGCAGGACTGTCTTTCCTCAATAAATTTTCAACGGGTT
>JBBKVR010000060.1:0-22832 GCA_037968575.1 Bdellovibrionales bacterium
TGACAGATAAAAGACAAAAAGAGGGTAGTGTCACGACAATGGATATTGCCAAGACATTGGTTGAACATGGGATGCACCCCATGACAGTTTATTTCCCGTTGGTGGTGAGTGGTGCAATGTTGATTGAGCCGACTGAGACGGAATCAAAAGAAAATATTGATCGCTTTATCCGTGTGATGAAAACCATTGCCGAGGACACAAGGCAAGGCGATACGCAGAAATTCCATGACTATCCAATTAGTGCACCACGTAAACGCTTGGACGAGGTTAAGGCTGCGCGGGAACCGAAACTGCGCTGGGGGTTATCTGCGAAACCGTAGTTTCGCCATCACTGTTACAATGCTGTGCGATAGCGGCACTTCGAAGAGTTTGACGAATAATTGTATTTGCTTGTTTGTATTCAGATGGCTGCAGTCTGTCTTGAAAAGACTGGCTTGTGGAACGTATATAGCGCGCGATAAGATCACGATCTTGTATATCGACATCTCCAAAATCAGGTGCTAATTGAATAGCTTCCGCTTCGCATTTGAGTTCACTCGTTCTCTCTGCAGACAAATCGCGAACATTTGCAATGTTAAGCCCATTATAGAATTCAACATTACTTGGGGTAAGCCAAGTCAACATTGTGTGATAAACAGGCGCATCATTATTATCCAAGTAAGCTCTTATCATATTGTTTGTACAAGTCTCGGAAGATTCGCACCCAGAATAATTTTCACTTAATACGCTCGAATTATTTAATCTCTCAAATTGCAAAGCGACTTCTACTTCCGTTGCTCTAGCAAAAGCCTCGCTGGAAAGCCTTACTAAAGTCTGGCTAGATGCGCTTAATGCTTTATATTCACTATTGCTTAATAAGCTTGATCTCTCCCTATGGGCAAATTCATGACCCAAATCTGATAACATTTGATTATGTTCGCGACGTCTTAAGGTAATGACTGTGACGCTATAATAGGGAATACCTAAATAAGAGTGCTCTGTATCTGTGTGAAAGCCATTTGTGACGCCATCCCTATCAGGATTGTTTAAATCGTCTGCAAAACAAAAAGCTATATCTTCAAAAAGGTTTGATCTTGTGTCGTTTAAAAGTCTGTGACCAGTAGGAACACTCTCTAAATCATTAATAAGAGTTAGTGCCTCTTGGCGATCATTTTCCTCTGTAAATTTTGATAAATCACCTAATGGTGCACAGGATATGTTTGTTCCTTGATAGCGCTCGCTGGTAGTGCGTATGCCATGTTCTATAAGTTGAGAGTCATTGAGAAAATTATCTTTGGTATCAAGGTAAACGTAACCCGCTGTCGCAGAAAATGCGGCGACTAAACCTATGCCAAATTGTGACAATTTAGATACCATACGCAGTTAATCCCTGTATTAAAATTTATTAACATATTTGTACAAAAAATTTAGAATTATAGCAATAAAAATATAAAGTTTACCTTGGGTTTTGCACCTGTTTTTTAGGTTTGCTATCTTGTTCTTTGGTTAAGGCTATGCGATGACTAACCCATGAAAATTGCTTCTTGGAATGTAAACTCAATCAAGGCACGTGAAGATCACGTCGCCAAATTTTTGGAAGACTCCAACATTGATGTTCTGATGATGCAGGAACTGAAAGGTGAGGCATTTCCCGAAGAACGATTTAAGGAGATGGGATATCACGCCATCGTTAATGGTCAAAAGGCGTATAATGGCGTGGCTGTCCTTTCCAAAAAGGAACTCATGCAACCTATAAAAACACTGCTCGGCGATAATGCGGATGAACAGGCGCGCTTTATTCAATGTGAATGCGATGATTTTACACTTATCAATATCTATTTGCCGAACGGTAACCCAGTTGATACCGAGAAATTTGATTACAAGCTTGCCTGGATGGAAAGGCTTTATAGTGTCCTTAAAAAGCTCCGTGAAAATAACAAGCCCTTCATTATAGGAGGTGATTTCAATGTCATTCCCGAAGATAAGGATTGCTATGATCCAAAGGCTTGGGAGGGGGACGCGCTGTTTCGTATTGAAACGCGCAAACAATTCCGTCGCATGGAAAATCTTGGATTATATGATGCGTTTCGTTTATTTGAGAAGGGCGCAAATCAATACACGTTTTGGGATTATCAGGCAGGGGCTTGGCCGCAAAATAAAGGTATTCGCATTGACCATTTTCTGCTTTCACCCGAGATGGTCGACCGCGTGAAATCTTGTCACATTGACCCAACCCCTCGCGGATGGGAAAGACCATCCGACCATACACCGATACTTGTGGAGATAAATTAGATGAGAATTGTAATACCATTATTGGGTCTGTTGATATTGAGTGGGTGCGTTGCTCCTTCAAAGGATGTCGATACTTATCTCTATTTAACAAATATCCGCTCCGTTGAGCCTAACGCATTTGATATTTGCCACGCCTATGGATGTCAGCGTCAACAACGCGTCAATGCCGATGAAACATTCTGGAATAGCATTAATTCTGTATTTACGCCCACTCCGACATCAGGAGTAGAAGAGCGCGAACGCATAGCCGAGGCGATTGGTGTTTTCGAACGCTATGTAGGTCCGCGCACAGGAACGGATACCGACACCCACGGCACATATTACGAATATGGCGAAGATCAGATGGATTGTATTGATGAGAGCACAAATACAACTGTTTACCTTAAGCTTCTTGATAAACAAGGCTATTTGAAATTCAACGAAATCACATCTGTTGAGGCGCGCTCTCCTGTCAAAACTGGTCGCTGGTGGCATCAAACCGCAACCGTGCGCGATTTGGAAACAGGTCAACGCTATGCCATTGACAGTTGGTTTGAGAATAATGGCTATCCAGCCTATGTTGTACCATACGAAATATGGGATACGGGTTGGAAACCAGCAGAGCCACATTGGATGAAAGAGGCAGGTGGAAATCCTGAAGCCGAGTGATGTTCTTTTTTCTAAGAGCGTGCTAATCTTGGTTCAGAATTTCTAACCTTCGGAGTAATCATGTCCCGTTTCCTACTTGTCCTTTTAAGCATTGCCACATTTCCAACTCTTTTGACTGCCTGTAATTCTACAGAGTATTTCAGGGAAGAATCAGCGCAACGTATCACTGCTCCTGTCTTTTTATTGCCGCGTATCGTGAGTGCACCGCCGTTTAAATTACAAACTTACGAGCGCGTATATAAAGAAGGTCAACCAGCAATGATTTACATTGCAGGAAACGGTAATCAGCGCATCAGCCTTGGGGGTGACCCGACACCTGTTGAGCCAACAGGGCTTCGCATGGCGGCACAAGACCCGAAGGTGAATGTGATTTACATGGGGCGTCCATGCCAATATGTGGGTGATTCTGATGACTGTCCTGAAACATTCTGGAAAGATAAAAAATACTCTGCTGAGGTTGTTGATGCGATGGACCGCGCATTGGGAACAATTAAATATCGCCACAAACTGACAGGCTTCCATCTGGTCGGGTATGATGGCGGTGCGGCGATTGCCGCATTACTGGCATCGCGCCGTGATGATGTGTTGAGTTTACGCACAGCTGGCGGAATTCTTGACCCACGTTTCTATACCAACATCAATAAAACTGAATACCCATCTGGTTCTCTTAACCCGCTGGATGTCGCGCCAAGCATCGCAGGTCTCCCGCAACGCCACTTTGTTGGTCAGTTGGATAAAGAGGTTCCGAGTGCAATCGCACACAGCTTTGAACAAGCAATGGGCGAGCCAAATTGTTCACAAATTACATTGGTTGATAATGCCACTCATATTGATGGTTGGGCAGAACAGTGGAAAGTGCTCTTGGCTCTTCCTGTTGAGTGTCCACTCACCATGCGGGATCAAGTTATCATCAATCCTGTCGATGATGCAGGAACTGGTTACACCAAGATTTATAAGTAGATTTCTAATGTCTGAGAGTTCTGGGATACTAGATATCAAACGTATATCTGTAGTAGGTATTAGCGGCTCTGGAAAATCAACATTTTCTCGATTACTAGCAGAGAAAATGGGACTTCCTCTTTATCATATGGACAATTTGTTTTGGGAAGCGAATTGGTCTGCCGTACCTGATGATATTTGGCAAAAACAGGAAAGAGAGGTTACATCGCAAAGCAAATGGATAGTAGAAGGTTATATTGATGAAACCTATTGCTCAAGACTCTTGCTCTCTGACCTTATTATCTATCTTGATATATCTGCTTTCGAAGCAACCGAAAATTATCTCAAAAGGTGGTGGAAATATAAAGGTAAGTCCCGACCTGAACTAGAAGGTTGTAAAGAGGCCTTTAGTTTATCTTTTCTTCAAACAATATTGAAAAGAAAAGAACGAGATGGAATAGAAGAGGCCTTGAAAGTATTTGATAGTAGTAAGGTGATTAAATTGACGACTAGACGTGAGGCGCAAGATTACTTGAATTCTTTATAACATTTGAGAAAAATGGTGCTGTCGAGAAGGATTGAACTTCCGACCTCACCCTTACCAAGGGTGTGCTCTACCACTGAGCTACGACAGCACGTGGCATAGAGTTAATATATTGGCGCGCTCGTGTCCACATCAAAATAAACCTTGAGTTTTTAAGAATAAATTGGAAATAAAGTCCGTTTCTTTATCAATGATCTTGTGGCATCAAGTGGGCGTGAGACAATGGTCTTGCCTTGTAATCTGGGTGGAAAATCAGTGATTAGTGGCGATGAGGTTCATCTGGATGCGAATGGATTGCTCTCGTTGGGCAGTGATATAGCTTTGGAACTGGCTTAAAACTTAGGTTTATTCCCTCTTTTTTGTTGAATTTTTGTAGTTTTTTCTGTAAAGTTCTCGGGCTTTATGACTGAAAAAACAAAACAAAAATCGGGTTGGAGAGATGCGCGCGCAGATGTGTTGCGCGAAAATCTCAAAAAACGTAAGCAAATGCAAAAGGCTCGCGCTGAAGCGCAGACTAATAAAGAGGGCGAATAATGACCAATGCGGCAGTAAAACCTAGCGGACTTTCTGAGCAAGCCATGAATGCTCAGCCTGGAATTATGCCTGATCATTGGATACGTGAGCAGGCACAGAATCATGCCATGATTGAGCCATTCGTTGATGGTCAAGTGCGTGAAAAGAACGGTCAAAAAACCATTTCGCACGGGTTATCATCATATGGATATGATGCGCGTTGTGCCGAAGAATTTATGATTTTTACCAATGTCGATAATGCGATTGTCGACCCGAAAGCCTTCTCGCAACAGTCTTTCGTGGAACGTAAAACTGATGTGTGTGTTATACCGCCAAATAGTTTTGTGCTTACGCGCACCGTAGAATATTTTAGAATTCCAAAGGATGTGCTGGTTATCTGTTTGGGTAAAAGCACATATGCGCGCTGTGGTTTGATTGTTAATGTCACACCACTAGAACCAGGTTGGGAGGGGCACGTCACGTTAGAGATTTCAAACACGACACCGCTACCTGCAAAAGTCTATGCCAATGAGGGGATAGCTCAATTTTTGTTTTTTAAAGGGTCAAGCCAGTGTGAGACGAATTACGCTGAGAGATCCGGAAAGTATATGGGGCAGCAAGGTGTCACACTCCCAAGAGCTTAAAACTAAGCCTGCAAAAGAGGCACAGTCTATTATCTTACCTATCCATGGTGAGAGCGAATCTAAATCCTCAGCTCTGGACAAAATCCGCGTAGTTGGTGGAACGGTTCTCAATGGTCGTATTCCGATTAGTGGTGCGAAAAACTCTGCTCTGAAACTAATGTGTGCAACGCTTTTGACGGGCGACCCTATTGAACTGACAAATCTACCTGTTGGCTTGCAAGATATTCGCACTCTTAGCGCTGTTTTGCATGAACTAGGAGTTCAATCTGTTTTACGTTCTGACCATGTTGGTTTGTTCCATGCACGTGAAATTGAAAGCCCAATAGCACCTTATGATTTGGTCCGCAAAATGCGCGCCTCTATTCTTGTGCTTGGACCATTACTTGCCCGTTGCGGTTGGGCAGAAGTCTCACTTCCGGGTGGTTGTGCTATCGGTACACGTCCAGTTGACCTTCATTTGAAGGGTATGGAAGCAATGGGTGCCGAGATTAAAATCGAAGACGGCTATGTGAAAGCCAAAGCACCAAAAGGCGGTTTAAAAGGCGCAGACATTGAATTCCCGTTTGTGTCCGTTGGTGCCACTGAAAATAACATGATGGCAGCAACACTTGCCAAAGGTACAACGCGTTTGATTAATGCTGCGCGCGAGCCTGAGATTGTTGATTTGGGTAACTTGCTTAACAAAATGGGCGCAAAAATTACAGGTCTTGGTACAGGAACAATCACTATTGAAGGCGTCAAAAGTCTGCACGGCGCAAAACATGCTGTGATTGCCGACCGTATTGAAACAGGGACTTGGATGATTGGTGCGGCACTTACTGGCGGAAACCTCATTCTTGAAAACAGCTCGATTGAAATTTTAGGCGCATTTGTAGACTCTATGCGCCGCGCTGGTTTGGATATTGAACAACAGGGTAATGATATTCATGTCTCTCGTGAGAATAAGCCATTGGTTGGAACAGATATTATGACCGAGCCTTATCCTGGTTTTCCAACAGATTTACAAGCGCAATTCATGACAATGCTCACCGCCTGTGAAGGCGCAGGCATGGTGACAGAAACAGTTTTTGAGAACCGCTTTATGCACGTACCAGAGCTTGCTCGTATGGGCGCAGATATTTCTGTACAGGGGAATTCAGCAATAGTTCGTGGTGTATCAAAACTCAAAGGTGCAGAAGTGATGGCAACGGATTTGCGTGCATCTGCCTCTCTTGTACTCGCAGGGCTGGTTGCTGAGGGTACGACAACAATCAATCGTATCTATCACCTTGATCGTGGTTACGAAAACATCACCGAAAAACTTGGTAATGTTGGCGCTAACATCGAACGCGTTTCTGAATAAAACTAGTTCTTAATCTTGCCAGACTTGAATTCCTGTGATTACATAAAACTAATCACAAGAAACAGGGATAACTGCGTATATGAACGGAACTGTTCAGGCATTAGCACAAGTTTTCACAGAGCTTGCTTTTGACAAAGGGTCAAAAGGGGGTAAAAAACCATTGCTTCGACTGGCACAGGTAACTATACCGTCATTAAGTAGAGAGCGGTTAAATGATCTGGAAAACGCTTTTACAGAGAGAGATATTGAAGGAAGTAAATACTCTTATCTCGGTATAAATCAGCATAGAGAAGATTATTACGGCGCCGATCCTATTCCCGATTGTGTTTACGAGTACCTGATTAACTACCCTTTTATTGTCAATGTTCCTGCCATGATTGAAAACCTTAGCCCAGAAGGGCAAAGGATCACTAGTCTTGTAGAGGCTTTTTTTGAAAAAGGTGAGATGCCAGCATTAGGCGAGCAGGACGTACGTTTTGCTGCACTTATACGTCTATACGGCCAATGCTGCGAAATGCATGAAGTCGTAAAATGGCAAGCGGGAACAAGAAATGATTTGTGCTCGAGTATTTATGAGAAAGTAGCTGATTTTGCAAAAGATATTGGTGTGAAAGGGGAAACAGACCTCGAACATGAAATCAGGTGTTGTCTTCAAGATGTAAATTATATGATTGCAATATCGAAAACATCATCGGGCTGGTATTTCCCTTTGGGATTAAAAGAATTGGGTGGGCAGAAAGGTTCTGATCTTAAATTTTTTGAGGAGTTCAACGTTCCCTTTGAATTTACAGGAATGCTTCAAAGCGTATATGTTGATATAGTTGATAAGTTAAGCGCAGAGCAGGATTTTGATGTGCTTGATAGTTTCCATTATTTTTGTGAAAACGTGCTACGACCCTTTGAGAATTATCATGTCATGGCGGCTGAAGCTCAAAAGATGGCTAGGGTCTCTCCTGAAAATGATAATCTGATTGATGGAGAAGATATTGAGCATACGGAGGAAGAAGTAGAGGCATATATGTCTTATTCTCCGTATAACGATTGGGGTACAGTCACAGCATTATTCTATAGTGTTTACAGGGATCAATTTTTGAGCGAAGGCTCAATACAAGCATTAGAGCCATATATCGAATTATGGGATATGTGCGATACTGAGAACCCCAACTTAACATCACTAACTAAAGAACAAGCGCGAAGTATAAGTATGGGCAAGATGGCACTTCTTAGCTCGCAATTGCTTTATGGTCACAATAGATTTGGTTTTTCCTCTACTGCGGAAGTGGACGTCAGTGACCTAGATGAATTCAGATATAATATTGAGACTGTGCCCGAACAAACTTTTGGTATTCCTATTAATTTTTTATTGGAGTTGAGAGATATTAAGCAAAAATGTCTGAAAGTTTATAACTTTCATAAGAAGTCCAATGGGCAGCCTTTGTATGACCAAACACCTGATAGTTTTGATAACGACAACGGCATGGAGCCAGCTTAGTCATGCCCACGAGAGCCCTCATACAAGAAGAATTTTCTAAAGTAGTTTGGCGAGAAAAGCCAGATGGTCATCAAATTGTCTCGAAAATTCTGGAGCGTATCTGTCCTGATGAAAAAGATGACTGTTATGATGATTTTCAGTATTTTATTGATAAAGATTATGCACAAATTGTAATTAATGTCGTACGCATTGCAAACAGTTTTAAAGATAATTTTTACGGATACAATGAAGATATACCTGAGGCTTTATATGAATATCTTATTAGTTTTCGTCTTATAGAAGTATTCCCTTATTTGGAAAACAAGCTTTCAGATGAAGCACAACGAATTGCAAATGAAGTTAATGATTACTTTCTGGATTGGCATGGCAAAAGTGAATTTTCCAGTAAGACTGTAACTTATGGAGCTCTGGTTCGCGCCTATGCAGATTGCGCAAGACTGTATGATAATGTGAAAGGATGCTTGGGAACCAAAAATGGTCCTTTTCCTGAATTACAAACGGCAGCATTTGCTACCTTACAAATTGCGCTCTATTCAACAGATATTGAAGAGAAATTAAGAAAATTAGTATCTGATATTGATTTTTATCAAAGTGTTTATTATCACGATGCGGGTTGGTATTTTAAATTTGCACAAGATAATTTCAATACCGATGAGCCAGATGTAACAGCGGCATTTAAAGCACTCGAATTACCTTCTGCTATAGAGCCTGTTGTTGTAAGCCTTTACCAATACTTTAGAAGCGCAGATGAGTGTCCACCTTTTGAGACATTTATAAGTGTTGCTCAACACGCCATTCGCCCCATGAGTATTGCTTGCCACTCTATAGAAAATATTAGCTCGGTTCATTTGCTGGTAAGTCTTTTTGCCTTTGGGAGAGATGATGAAAAATTAATGAAAACTGTGAGCCAACATGTTTCTCCTGAAATCATCAAATATTGGGATGCTTATGATAATGGTGAGTTAGAAAATGATGATATTATCCGACAATTTCAAGAAGGCCTTTTGTGTTATGATATTACAAGATTGCAAGATTTGATTATCCATATTGGTGATGGAAAAGCGGCCTATTTACAAAAAGACGTGATGAGAACCCTTCATATTTTACTTGCTCAAACACCAAAAGTTTTAAGTGAATATATTGATGAATCTTTGAGCAGCAAATATTTTGAAATGCGCCAGCGTGCTCTAGAATTGAACAACAAATTCTGTGATAAAACGCATCTGCCTTTTTTACCTGAAACTGGTATTCCATATGGGAATGATAACTATGTTACCTATGAATAATCTATTTTGTGATGAAGGTACTTAAACTAATCATTTATAGACTCATAGAGAATCGCTATAGTTAATCCATGGTTGGCTTGAATCTTATTAAGAATGTCAGTTTAGAACAGTCTCAGATTGTTAACGTTGCCCAATTTATACGTGATGAGCGTGAAACGGCTCTAAAAGATTTACTCGAACCTCGCGTCTTTGAGCCCACCCAAATCAGTACCGCACCTTATGACATTCAAATCTCAATTGAGCACAATAAGCTCATCCTTTCTCTCAAAGATAATAATGGGCAGGATTTAGAACCCGTCAAACTCTCTCTGTCATTTTTGCGCTCAACCATTCGCGATTATTTCATGATTGTTGAGAGCTACGAGAAATCTAAAATGATGGGTGGCGGTAAGATTGAAGCCATCGATATGGCGCGTCGTTCTATTCACAATGAAGCTGCTGAAATGCTTATGAATCGTTTGAAAAATAAAATTCAGATTGACCATGATACCGCACGCTCATTCTTTACGCTGATATGCGTCCTTCATATCGGTAAAGTGCGCTCTCCCCGATTTTGAGATAAAGGTTGAAAGCAATTATAATAAAGGCTTATAGTGCCTTTCAGCTCATTAGGCTTACAAGATTAACAATAGAGACGAAAGATTTATGGCTAAAGAAGATTTAATGGAATTCAAAGGCGTGGTGACGGAAGTTCTTCCAAACACAATGTTCCGCGTTAAGTTAGAAAATGACCACGAGATATTGGCACACTCTGCTGGTAAAATGCGTCGTCACAGAATCCGTGTTCTTCAAGGTGATACTGTTGTTGTCGAAATGACTCCCTATGATTTGACTAAGGGTCGCATTATTTTCCGTGAAAAATAAATCCGCTTCAAAGCTTATTCTGGCATCGGCTTCTCCACGCCGTTTAGAATTGCTTAAACAAATTGGCATTACGCCGTCACAAGTTCTCCCCGCTGATATAGACGAAACCGAGCAACCAAAAGAGTTGCCGAAAGATTTGGCATTGCGCTTGTCTGCGCAAAAAGCTCTCAAAATCAGAGAAGCAGAAACTGATTCTTATATTTTGGCCGCCGATACAGTTGTTGCTTGTGGGCGTAGAATTTTACCAAAAGGCGAAACTGAACAAGATGCCTATGATTGCCTAAAAATGTTAGGCGGACGACGCCACAAAATTTACGGTGGGATTAGTGTTATTGCTCCGAGCGGTGTGCAAGTCAGCAAATGTATTCAGACAATGGTGCATTTTAAATCTCTCTCTGATGCTGAGATTGGAGAATATGTGAAATCAGGCGAATGGAAAGGCAAGGCCGGTGCTTATGCTATTCAAGGCCTAGCTAGTGTTTTTGTAAAAAAGATCAACGGGTCTTATTCGAATATTGTCGGATTGTCCTGCTATGATACACTAGCCATGCTGAAAGGGCTTGGCTTTGACTACAAAACCTAAAAAAACAAAATTACAAACAGAGAAACTTCTCGATATTCTCATTGATGAAATGGATGACAGCCTATGGGTTGGAGCTATGTCAGGCTCATCCTTGCAAGCGCTTGAGGTTGATCCTATCAATGAAGAAGTGAGATGGGGCTCTATTTATTGGGCAAAAGTGGCGCGCATTGATGCAACGCTGGATGCGGCTTTTCTTGATTTGGACGGCGATAATCAGGGCATCTTGAATGCGTCTGATTTCCGTAAAGACAAAAATACCAAGGCAGACATACCTATTGGAAAGTTAGTAAAAGCTGGCGATTTCCTCCTTGTCCAAGCTAAAGAAGGTAAACTGGCTGCTTCCGAGAACGTGATTTTTGAAAATAAGATGCCTCGTATGAGTATGAACATCTCACTTCAAGGGCGTTATTTGATTTATATGCCGTTTGAAACAGAGAGCCGTATCTCGCGCCGTATTCGTGATGAAAAATCGCGTAAACAATTAAGAGGTATGCTTGAGGAAATGGTTGATTGCAAATCCTGCATCTTGCGGGTGGCAGCTCAAAATACACAAACAGATATGTTGATGCGTGAACATACAATTCTCCATACAATGTGGGATCAACTCTCAGGATTTGCGAAGGGGGATTCGGCACATCTTGTAATGCAAGGACCTGGCGCAGTGCAACGCATACTTAGTGACATGGCAATACGCACTATCGATACTATTGAAGTTGTGACAATGGAGCAATTTGGTGAAACAGAAGAATGGTGTGAACTCTTTGCCCCTGATTTGGTGACAAAAATAAAACCGATAGAGTTAGAAAATCCATATGATAATTTAGCGCTCTTTGAATATCGTGATGTACTGGATCAAATTGATGAGCTATTTCAACCCTACAAAATCATGAAGAGTGGTGCGACCATAATCATTCAGGAGACATCGGCGCTTGTGGCGGTTGATGTAAATAGAGCAGCAGCGGATGGAAGTATTTACAAAATCAACAAAGATGCAGCAATTGAAACAGCACGCCAAATTCGCCTGAGGAATCTAGGTGGCATTATAATGATTGATTTTCTCAAGATGAAAAAGAAGTCCGAGAAGGATAAATTTATCAAAGAACTCAACGAAATCTTTGACACAGACCCATGTACAGTTCAGGTGCATGGACTGACAAATTTAGGGCTTCTGGAAATTACACGCCAAAGACGCACGCCGCCATTGCATGACAGGTTCGAAAGCGCGCAGATGATTTGAGGTGCTAACCTTGGGTGTTTTGAAGTAACGTTCTCGCAGTTTGTAACCCGCTATCGCTACTTGCTGCTGATTGTTCGGGTGTAACCCCGCCCATTGCCGCAGAAGGCGCGCTCATAAAGCTGTCAACATTAGGGTTGTTCTCACCAAAACGCTCTGTAGCTGCTCCTCGTAATGCTTCAACTCTTTCTAATCTACTCATATTTCCCTCCGCGCTAGTAGGTTAAAATTATGAGATTATTGTTAAATAATTTGATGAAACTGTAAATATGTGAAGAAATTTTACTCACATATGAAAAAGCCCGACAAAATGCCGGGCTTTTAAAATTAATAATTCTTTTCAATTAACGATTAATAGAGATAAGAGCGTCTGCTTTTTGATTGGCATCAAGAACAATATAATTATCAGCTCTATCGAAACGCGTATATCCGTCCAACTTTGTTGAATTCAGGCTAGATACTGCCAAATTACTGTTGTCATACATGACCTGATCAGCTGGGACGAGATAATCTTTCCCGCCTAATCCAAAAAAGCCACCTTGTCTGACAACAAGATAATTTTGACCGTTAGAGGAGTTCTCAACAACACTTCTTACTTTACCAATCTTGGCATTTGATGTGTTGTAGATTGTCATTCCGTCAATGTCACGGACAAGCAAAGTGTCAGCATCCGCATTCAATGCTGAGTTAGCAGAGGCATTAATCTTTGCCATGTCATTTGCGTTAGCATTAGCATTAGCGTTGAAATTGGCATCTGCACGGGCTTCTTGACGGTCTAGTCTGTCTTCTGTCATTTCAGCTTGGCGCTCAGCATTCATTTCAACACGCTCTTCAATGCGTTCTGCTCTGTTTTCTGCGCGTTCCTCAGTCATCTCAGCACGGTCGCGAATACTCTCAGCGCGTTTCTCTGCTTTTTCAGCCGCAGCATCCATGTCGAATTCATCGTTTAAGTTTGCAACTTTTTCAAAGCATAGGGAAGAATCACCTTTAGCTTGAGCTTTTGTTGCCGCACTTACGATTTCTTTGAAGTCGCCTTGCTTTTCACTGCTTAGTGCCGAAAAATTGATACTTGCTTTTGCTTTTGCAAGAGCATCTGTGCATGTTTCCGCACTAGCAGGGCTAGCAATTGCTGTTGACAGTATGATTGCTGAAGCAGCAAGAGTTAATTTTGAAAAATTCATTTGTAAATCTCCTTTGATTTAGTCTGGTTGCCCTATAAACGGATGAGGAGAATAAAAGTTTCGTTATTTTTACAAAGAATAGAGGTATCTATATTTTAAGATACCAACAATTCCGTAAGTTGTTTCAGTGAAATATCTGAAACAGACTTATCTTTTTCTATTTTGCCATGTTTCATAAAAATAATGCGATCGGCTGTTTCAAACAAATCAACGAGTCTATGAGAAATAATAATGACCGCAACCCGTTGTTTCTTTAGATTTTCAACTAGGGAGAGTACTTTTTTAACCTCTTTAACACCTAAGGCGGCGGTTGGTTCGTCCATAATTATCAGTTTTGGATTAAATGTCATGGCGCGTGCAATCGCCACGGCTTGCTGCTGCCCCCCTGATAATTTTTCGACGATAGCTGTTGGGTTTATGTCTGAATTTAAAGCTTTAAGAATTTCAGATGCTTTATTTTTCATACTTTCATAATCAAGAATAGGAAGGCCACTTTTTTGAGTTTCTCGTCCTAAGAAAATATTGGCTAAAACGGTTTGTTGAGCACATAAATTGAGGTCCTGGTATATCATCTCTATGCCAGATTGCCTTGAATGAGTAGGATTCCCTACGGTAAGTTCCTTACCTTCAAAAATGACAATACCATTGTCTTGTCGTTCTGCCCCAGTGATACATTTCATTAGAGTTGATTTTCCAGCACCATTTCCACCGACTATACCCACAACAGAGGCTTCTTTCATTTTAAAGCTAATATCCTTGATTGCATGGATACCCCTATAGTTTTTTTGTAAATTTTGTATTTCAAGTAGCTCTGTCATGACTTGTGCCACCATGTTTTAAAATCAAAAGAATTAAAACTTACCGCCAATATGAGAACACCCCCAACGGCGAGTTGTTGGTAGTAGGCGGGCACGGACATAAGGTTAAGACCATTTTGAAGGACGCCCATAATTAACGCTCCTAACACAGCACCAACTACAGATGCCTTTCCTCCAAAAAGACTTGTGCCACCTATTATGGCTGCTGTTATTGCCGTTAATTCATACATAGTCCCCGCTGTGGGGTCTGAAGCATTGACGCGCCCCATGAAAATTAATCCAGCTAGCGCAGCTAAAAAACCCGAAAAAGCATATAGCTTTACCTTGTGCCAATTAACTTTAATGCCTGCATTTTTAGAAGCTTCTTCATTGTCGCCAATTGCAAGAGTGTGCCATCCAAATCGTGTGTGACTTAATAAAAAATAAGCGAAGAGACAGACAATTAAAAATATAAGTACTGGCACAGGAACTCCAAATATACTTCCTTGCCCAATGAAGATGATGTTCTCAGGTAAGCCATAAGTGGGTCTACCGTTTGAAATAAGTAACGCCAGTCCGCGCGCTATACTCAGCATTGCCAAAGTAACAATGAAGGCAGGTATGTGACGAAATCCAATTAACCCCCCATTTATAGCACCAACCAATAGACCTGTAGCCAAGCAAACTACGATAATCATAAACCATGGAGCGTTCATACTGGTGGCTATTGCCATTGCGGTAGTCGCACTCAATGCCATAATTGATCCCA
The DNA here is from genome assembly GCA_037968575.1 of Bdellovibrionales bacterium. Taxonomy (GTDB): domain Bacteria; phylum Pseudomonadota; class Alphaproteobacteria; order Micavibrionales; family Micavibrionaceae; genus UBA2137. The sequence goes on from JBBKVR010000060.1 coordinate 15,108, forward strand.
CAGACAGATCTAATCCTGCTGAACCGATAACGAAGGAAGCCCCTATCGCGAGAATACCGATTGTTACTGTGGCAACCAAGATATTAAGAAGGTTTGCAACGTTCAAAAAATATGGAGATAATGTTGAGAATATCGCGCATAAGATAGCTAAAAAAATTATAAGGAGAATGGTGCTTGTTTTGAGAGTCATTTATTATCGTAAATGTTTTAAGAGTTGATTGTCGCGACTTTGTAAAACTTCCTTATCCAAGGTTATGATGGGAACGTACTGATTAAAATCATATATTTCTTCACCAGAAAGATATTTATCTGTTTTAAGAACTGCTTCGCGACCCATGAGGTAAGGTAGTTGAGCAATACTTGCTGTTAAATCGTCCCGCTCAATAGATTGCACGGCGTCCGCCACGCCATCAATGCCAATTACAATTATATCTTTACGCTCTACAGCTCGCAGTGTTTCTACTGCTCCAAGAGCCATCATATCGTTAGCTGCAAATATTGCTAACAGATCAGGATGTGCAGATAAAATTGCGTTGGTGATATTGCTAGCTTTTAAACGATCCCAATCTGCAGGTTGGGAGGCAATTATTTTCATTGAGTCTGATAAATTTTCTTTAAATCCTTTAACTCTCAATATGTTGGGTTGGCTACCTGACAGACCTTCCAGAACCAAAACTTTTCCACTTCTTCCTTCTAAATATTGAGCTGCATAAGTACCTAAATCATAATTATTGGAGGCTACGGAGAAGGCAACTGACACTCCTAACTCTTTAGCTAGGGCTTGGCTAATATTACCATCGGCATCAACAAGCAAAACACCTTGCTGGTTAGCCTTTCTAAGGCATGGTCTTAAATTAACTCCATTTACAGCCGCAAATATAAGAGCCTTTGGTTTTTTCAAAAGCGCAATTTCGCATTGGTTAAGCTGTGCTTCAGCGTCCATTGCATGCCTGAGTGTATATATATCTATATCTTGGTTAATTTCACCGGCTGTTTCTTTTACGCCTTCATAAAAAGTCTGCCAGTAGGGATTAGAAACATCGTTAATCAGTACGGCAATATTATTTGATTTTTTTTCAGAGCAACCTTGTAGAAAACTGGAAGAAAATAAAAAAAATAGGAATATTGTAATTTTCATCATGGTGTTATCTCTTAAAAAATAGCTTCAGGAGCAGGTGAGCAAGACTTCGTCTCATCTTTGATTGAAATCATATATTCGAGTCCCTTATTCCAGACGCTAACATCGCTATTTTTATAAAGGACACCTGAAGCAGCCTGCTCACGCTTTAATTTATAGGACTTTGACCCACGTGTGAGGGTTGCGTCCTCTGGTCCATATATATTAAGTGTAACAGTTTCTGCATCTTGGCAGATCAGAGCGCGAGGCTTGGTTGGAGGCAGACGCTTTTTTGGTTTCTCTTTTGTCGTACAACCATAAAGAAAACAACACACGAGCACTATGGATGTAAGGCGCATTATCATGGAATCACTCAAAAGCCTTAACAATGTTTTCTGTCATTTTCTTAGCGTCATCAAGAAGCATGAGCGTGTTGTCTGCATAGAAAAGCGGGTTATCAATACCAGCATATCCTGAGCCCATAGAGCGCTTCACGAATAGAACGGTTTTTGCTTTATCTACATCCAGAACGGGCATGCCGTATATGGGAGAGCTCGCGTCATTCTTGGCAGAAGGGTTAGTAATATCATTTGCTCCAATCACATAGGCCACATCGGCCTGCGCAAAGTCACGGTTGATATCCTCAAGCTCGAAGACTTCATCGTAAGGAACGTTGGCTTCGGCGAGTAATACATTCATGTGACCAGGCATGCGCCCTGCAACAGGGTGAATGGCGTATTTAACCTCTACGCCTTCCGCCTTGAGGAGGTCGGCGAGTTCTCTGAGAACATGTTGAGCTTGCGCCACAGCCATCCCATATCCTGGAACAATAATCACGCGTGCGGCTGACTTCATGATAAAGGCTGCGTCTTCAGCAGAACCAATCTTGGCTTGTCTATCACCCGTATTACCAGCACTGGCAGCATTTGGATCTGCTCCAAATCCACCAAGTACAACATTTAAGAAAGAACGGTTCATGCCCTTACACATGATATAGGAGAGAATGGCACCCGAGGCACCAACCAAAGCTCCAGTAATAATAAGAAGATTATTTTGGAGTGTGAAACCAATACCTGCGGCTGCCCAGCCTGAATAGGAATTGAGCATTGAGACAATCACAGGCATGTCTGCGCCCCCAATCGGAATGATAAGCAGGATACCCATTAGCAAGGCTAGCAGAACAATCAAAAAGAAGAGGAAGCCACTTTCGCTTAGGCAAAAGAGCAATATAAGGACGACAAGAGCGATACCTAAAACACCGTTGAGGGCATGTTGTCCCTCAAAGGTGAAGGGCTTACCAGAAAGCGTTCCTTGGAGCTTTCCAAACGCAATGAGAGATCCTGTAAAGGTTACTGCGCCGATTGAAGCACCTAGTGCCATCTCAACCAAACTTCCCGCGGCAATCATACCAGGTAAACCGATACTGTAAGCCTCTGGATTTGCAAATGCGGCGCTAGCTACAAAGACAGCAGCCAAACCAACGAGAGAGTGAAATGCCGCCATTAATTGTGGCAGAGCCGTCATTTCAATCTTTTTGGCAATGTACGTTCCGATTAAACCCCCAACAATAATGCCGATTGCGATAAGTTTGTAAGAAAGTACGCTTGGAAGGAGTAAGGTGGTGACAATTGCAATTGTCATACCGGTCATTCCGTAACGCAAACCCTTACCAGCTGTTTCAGGGTGCGATAATCCACGGAGTGCAAAAATAAAGAAAACAGAAGCGATGAGGTAGGCAATACCAGAAATTGTAGTCATGGTTATGCTCCCTTCTTCTTAAACATGTGCAACATACGCCCTGTGATAATAAAGCCGCCAAAAATATTGATTGAGGCAAGGACTATACCGAGGAAACCTAGGAATTTTGAAAAAGCTCCACCGTCCAAAGGGCCAGCAGCAATTAATGCGCCAACAATAATCACCGAAGAAATAGCGTTCGTTATGGCCATTAAAGGTGAGTGTAGGGCAGGGGTCACACGCCACACAACGTAATAACCAACAAAACAGGCAAGAATGAATACGGTCAATCCTGAGATAAAGAAACCATGCGGGCCGGCGTTTGCCATTGCCGTTCCTGTATCTGTAAAATTTTCTGCAAGTAAAGCAGCTTGTTCAGAAATAGAGCGAAGCTGTTCTTGTAAAGCTTCAGCGTCAGAAGGAGGTGGGGGTGGAGGCTCCATAATCATAGGACTTAATGGTTCGACTATAGTTTCTTCATAATATTGTACGTCAGTCATTTCTTAGCGGCTTTCTTCGCAGGCATCTTTTTGGCTTTAGATTTGTCTTTTGCATTAGTCGGTTTTGTCGTAAAGGCAGGGTGAACAATTATTCCTTTATGCGTTACCGTTACGCCTTGAATAATTTCATCTTCCATATCAAGTGTGATTTTGTCGTCCTTAATTAAAACAGACAAAAGATTGAAAAGGTTTTTAGCATAAAGGGCAGAGGCATCTTTGCTCAAATGTGTAGCCATATTTTTATATCCGACAATGGTTACCCCATATTTAGTCACTACTTTACCAGCCTCTGACAGTGCACAGTTTCCACCACGCTCAACTGCCAAATCAACAATCACCGACCCATTTTTCATGGATTTGACCATCTTCTCAGTCAGCAATATTGGAGCAGGACGTCCTGGAATAAGAGCGGTTGTGATAATGATATCCTGCTTCTCAAGTGTTTCTTCAACTAACCGTGCCTGCTTCTCTCTATATTCTTCAGACATCTCCTTGGCATATCCGCCATCGGCTTCGGCTTGTTTAAATTCCTCATTCTCAACGGCAACAAAATTACCGCCAAGCGATGCAACTTGTTCTTTGGCAGCAGGGCGAACATCTGTTGCTGAGACAATCGCGCCCAAACGTTTCGCAGTGGCAATAGCTTGCAGCCCAGCCACACCTGCCCCCATTACAAAAACACGTGCTGGGGCAATCGTACCAGCTGCGGTCATCATCATCGGGAAGGCACGGTTAAAATAATGTGTAGCTTCAAGAACAGCCTTGTATCCTGCCAAATTCGATTGTGAGGAAAGAACATCCATTGCTTGGGCACGCGTAATGCGCGGGACGAGCTCCATACTCATAGTTGTGATACCTTTTTTTGCAATGGTCTCAAGACCTGCTTTTCCTGAATAAGGGTCAAGAAGTCCTATGACTATAGTACCTTTTCCAATATGGGACACATCCTCGGTAACCGGTCTGCAAACACATAAAATAATGTTTGGTTTCTTTAAGGCGTCTTTGTGGGAGCAAAGACTTGCTCCAGAAGCCTGGTAATCACTATCTTCAAAACCTGCTGTATTGCCTGCGCCCTTTTCAACTAAGACTTTGTAGCCAGCTTGGATATATTTTTTGATGATATCAGGTGTTGCAGAAACGCGCGTTTCTTCAGGCTTTGTTTCTTTTAATATGCCGATTGTAACCGTCAAAATGGCCTCTTTTTCTTTATAAGAGTAATTCTTTGAAATGAGTGCTTCTAATAATGCAGAGAAGTGAGGCTTTGTGAAGGGGGCATTTAGTGTTTTAAGTCATTCCGTCCTCATAAAAATCGTGCAAAAGAACATGGTTTTAAGCTTGACAAGGTGAAGGTGGACAAGATATATCTTCGAACCTTAAGAGATTTTGGAATAAAAACTAAAGAGATTTTAAAATGAAAGTCGTAAGTTCACTAAAAACATTAAAAACCCGTGACCGTAACTGTCGTGTGGTTCGCCGTAAGGGTCGTTTATACGTTATTAACAAGGTTAATAAGCGTTTCAAAGCACGCCAAGGCTAAAATTTAGGTGATATTTATATTCCAAAAGGCCCTCAAGAAGGGCCTTTTTTATATCTTGTAAAAAATACGCTCTAGCCAAGGGCAAAACGCCAAAAGCATATTGGAGTGTCCCTGAAAGTCTGCTATGACAATGCAGTTACTTTCGATAGAACAGATAAAACACAAAGAATTACAAAAACACGCATGTTTTCAAAACTTTTTCACTTTATGTCCGCAGATATGGCGATTGACCTTGGTACGGCTAACACGCTCGTTTACGTACGTGATCGCGGTATTGTTTTGAATGAACCCTCTGTGGTGGCCATTTCTATCCATGCAGGTAAAAAAACAATTCATTCTGTTGGCAATGAGGCCAAACAAATGCTTGGCCGCACGCCTGGTAATATTACAGCTATTCGGCCTCTGCGCGATGGTGTGATTGCAGATTTTGAAGTCACAGAGGCTATGATTAAGCACTTTATTCGTAAAGTTCATAACAGACGTTCTTTCGTATCTCCGAAAATGGTCATTTGTGTTCCCTCAGGCTCTACTGCTGTTGAGCAACGCGCTATTGTTGAATCGGCTGAAAGTGCTGGTGCCTCTGAGGTTTTCTTGATTGAAGAACCTATGGCGGCCGCGATTGGCGCGGGTCTTCCTGTAACAGAGCCATCAGGATCTATGGTCGTTGATATTGGCGGTGGTACCACAGAGGTGGCTGTTGTATCACTAGGTGGGATTGTTTACGCAAAATCTGCTCGTGTTGGTGGCGACAAGATGGATGAAGCGATTATTGCTTATATTCGCCGTGTCCATAATTTGTTGATCGGTGAATCTACTGCCGAAAAAATTAAAAAAGAGATTGGTTCAGCTTGCCCCCCAGGTGACGGTGAGGGTCGTTCAATGCAAATCAAAGGTCGTGATTTGCTGAACGGGGTGCCAAAAGAGATTGTTGTGACCGAACGCCAAATAGCAGAGAGCTTAGCAGAGCCTGTCGGGCAAATTATCGAAGCAGTGAAGACAGCCCTTGAACATACACCACCAGAACTCGCGTCCGATATTGTTGATAAAGGCATTGTGATGACAGGTGGAGGTTGCTTGTTGTCCAACCTTGATTTGGTTCTTCGCCACGCAACAGGTTTGCCAGTTACGATTGCCGATGACCCTCTTCTATGTGTAGCATTGGGAACAGGTCATGCGCTCGAAGAGATGAAATCACTTCAAAATGTGCTTATTGGGGCTTATTAAGCCATACACCAAAAAGCACATTTACAGATCGTAGTGATTCTCTGTAGATTAAACACATGAAATCAAAACGGAAAAGCAGACTCAAGCATCGACGGGGAAATCCCGCAATGCATTTCATGGAAAATGTATTTTCCTACCCCGTTCTGATATTTGTAGGTATTGCGGGTCTTCTTTTATTTTTATCACTCACGCAAGTTTCCACTTTTGATGACACACGTGGAAAATTTTCCAACGCAGTAGCACCTGTTATTGCCGTTGTCTCTAGTCCATTCCAAGCCTTAGGTGGCTTCTTATCAAATGCCACTGGTTTTAACGCTTTAAAGGCAGAACTTGAGCAAGTTAAGCGTGAAAACGAACGTTTGAATGAATGGTATTACACGGCGCAGATTCTGCGAGCAGAAAACCAATCTTTCCGCGAACTTCTGGATGTTAAAATGGATGGACAGGATAGCTATCTGACAACCAAACTCCTTATCGATCCAGGAAGTCCTTATATCAAGACTGCTCTTATTGCCGCTGGCCAAAACGATAATGTGAAAGAAGGGCAATCGGTTGTCGGTGAAGGCGGTTTTTTAGGTCGTGTTGTTGAGGTATTTCCAAATACATCTCGCATCCTTCTTATCAACGATATCAATTCACGCGTACCTATCTTGATTAAAGGCACCAACCAAAGGGCTATTCTTGCTGGAATAAATGAGAGAAACTTGCAACTGGATTTCGTACCTGAAAATATTACCATTGAAAAGGGTATGAAGATTGTCACATCAGGTGATGGACAGCTTATCCCACCAGGACTCCCTGTAGGAGAGGTTATCTCTATAAAGGATGAACGCATCACCGTTAGGCCGTATGCTGATAGTGAAAAAACGTATTTTGTAAGAATTTTGCAGAAACAAAAAGAAAAGCCAAAGCCTGTAAGGGTTGAAAAATCAGAAGAAAGTTAAAAAAGAACGTGACCTGAGGGCACGGAATCGCTACAAAACACACATGAGCAACGCTGCAGAAAAAACAGAATTTCCTGAAAATATCCAAGAACCTGAAATTACGCCTGAATTAGGCGCAGAGCATGGACTAAACAAAGAAGAATTTGACCGTTTACTAGATATTGTTGGACGAACACCGACATACACAGAACTTGGTATTTTTTCCGTGATGTGGTCGGAACACTGCTCTTACAAATCATCAAGATTGCATCTTAAAACGCTACCTACGGATGCTCCCCATGTTATTCAAGGTCCAGGTGAAAATGCAGGTGTGATTGATATTGGAGATGGACAAGCCGCTATCTTCAAAATGGAATCTCATAACCATCCATCTTATATCGAACCATTCCAAGGTGCTGCCACAGGTGTTGGCGGAATTATGCGCGATATTTTCACAATGGGTGCGCGACCAATAGCCAATATTAACGCACTACGCTTTGGTGAGCCGGATCATCCAAAAACACGTAGTCTTGTTTCTGGTGTTGTTGCAGGAATTTCTCATTACGGGAATTGTATGGGCGTCCCAACTGTTGGCGGTGAGACACAATTCCATGCTAGCTATAACGGTAACATTTTGGTTAATGCCATGACGGTTGGAATAGCTAAACACGAAGACATTTATTATGC
>JBBKVR010000061.1:0-3224 GCA_037968575.1 Bdellovibrionales bacterium
ACACTCTCTACAGCATTCAATCTGTTTTGTGTTTCAAAAAAACCGGACAATTCAAGCTCTCTAAATTTTTGAATCCTATCTTGCAGAAGCTTAAACTCATCTCTTAAAACTTGAATTTCACCTCTTTTTCCACTTGCCTGTGCTTTCGTGTTGTTCAACTCTCGCTGTGTTTGATCAATCTTTGGAGACAAATAGTAATAAGCAATTCCAGCCATAGTTAAATTCAAAACAACTAAGAATCCTATAACGACAAGACGAGCGTAACCTATGACATCAATCATAGTTGTCTCCCCTCTTCGCTTGGTTTTCCATCTATATTAATTTCAATTTCTGCAGAAAGTTTTTCGTTTGGACTTGTAGGAGCATTAATACCCCCCTCACTGGTAATCTCACCTCTATAAGAAACATCCTTTAAAACCTTCGTAACATCTACTGTGCTTTTATCAAAAAGAGCTGATAAACGTTGTGAAAATTCCTCTACCATTTGATTGCTTTGGGCAATATCAGAATCCCCAGGAAAACTTAAAAATAAGGTAACTATTTTGTCGAATTTAGGTTTTACACCCTCTACAGGAACAAAATTAGGGTCTTCATTTTTTTGCTCACGTTGGATAAGACTGATCTTATCGAGCCTAAGATTACCCTTTTGTGCTTCTCTGATCTCTTTCAGGATATCAAAAATTTTAATAGATTTTTCTTCTATTTCATCATTAATCTCAAAGCTGGATTGAATGAGTTCAATATTAATGCCAAGTGCCTTCTTACGTTCAATTTCACTACTATAAATGTTATTAACTTGCTTGAGTTCAGTTTCCGCCTGCTGAACATTTTTACCAATTTCAAAGTAAGTTAGGTAGGTATTTGCGCAGTAATAAGTCGTTCCCGCCAAAAGCAACACCAATCCCCCCATTGCCAAAGATGCCATTTGTCTTGGTTTTGTAACTTTGTCGAAATGCTTAGCACTTAGAGGTAATTTTAAGCGAGACTGCTTTCCTATCCACCCAACATGCAGATCATCTGCAAATCTCTGTTCACTGTCTTGCTCAGGGTTTATCTTTAATAGAGCTGATGCCTCACGAAGTGTTATTGGTTGCACAGCGCCTTTTTCAACATTTATAGCTTGTTCAAGAAGTGGCTTTGCCTCCTCATCAGCAATTATAATGATATTGAGAGTGTCCGCAGGCGTGTAGCCAAAACGGGACAAATAACTCATGGTTGCTTGAAATTCCCTAGCAACATCTTGGGCCCACAAGCCTTTTTCAATATCAGTTTCTACAACTGGCGTAATGCGCGTCAGAGCCAATTCACCATTACGAACAACAATTTGGCGCAATCCACCGCTTCTGTTTTGCCCCATAAAAACAGTCCATTGCTTGGATGTATCTTCAACTTTTCTTTTTCCCAATAGCCCACTTAATGCGCTACCTTGAGAACTACTCCCACCAAACATCCTCGAACTTAAGGTCTCCACCATAGAAACAGATTCCATTGGTAAAAGAGCAAACCCTTTCACAAGCACTTCAGACTCTGTAATTGCCATCAACAATTTCTGTAAGTTTTGAGAATCCGGGCAGGCGGCAAAAAGATAGTAATCATTCTTAACCTGTCCACTTGTGTTTTTTATGTGCGCAGGTGTTTTAAGTTTAGAATATGCTCGAAAAGGATAATGGGGGTAAGCAAGTGCAATTTTTCTTTTAACGATACCGCTTGAGTCCAAACTTCGAACGCTAGGGACTTTTTCCTTACGGTAATGTTGATCAACCGCATCATTTAAAATTATAACGGATGAACCTCCACCCTCACGTGTTAAACATGAGACAAGGTCAGACACAAAATTATCATCAGACCAAGCAAAAACACCAATTAAACTGACTGATGAGCCTGCAGACCTATATGCGTACAAGCTCTCATCCGTTAGATGAAGGACTGTTCTATTTTGTGATAAAAAACTGGCCATGTGCCCCACTGGCAATATTTGTTCGTAGTTTCATTTATTAGAAGTCCATCTCACCAAAACTGGAGTAGATAGGCCCAAAGACCGCTGCCGCAATCCAAAGGATCATCAATCCTAAGAATGCTGTTAACGCAGGTTCAATCATCGCAATCATTCCGTCAACAGAATCATCGACATCTTTTGTATAAAAATCGGACACTTGTTCAAGTACCGGAGTTAAATTACCTGATTCCTCACCTATCTTGACCATCCGTACAACCATGATAGGAAACTCACCTGAGTAATTAAATGCCTCGGATAACGAACTTCCTGTTTTAACCTGCTCTTCAACACCCTCTAAAGCTTCCACTAAAACCAAATTACTTACAGTTTTACGCGATGATTTTAAGCATCCTAGAACGCTAATTCCTGCTGAATAAAGGGCGGCGAAAGTCTGTGAATACCGTGCAATTGCTATTTTCTTTAAGATGGGTCCCATTATTGGCGTTCTTAAAAATAAGGCATCCATCCTATAGGCAAACTCATCCGAAGCTTTGCGTAATATCTTGTATGCTATGACAGCTACAACAGGCAGAACAACCATGAAAACTCCGTAAGATTGGAAAAACTCAGACGTATTCATAAGGGCGATTGTGTAAAAAGGTAACTCTTGATCTAGGTTTTCAATAAACCCAATAATTTGCGGAACCACATATCCCAACATTACAACGACAACCAATATAACGACAGCAAGAAGAACCATAGGGTACCGCGTGGCTTTCTTCATTTTTCTTTGAAGACCATCCAGCCACTCTAGATATTTTATGATTTGTTTATAGGCAAAATTAAGATCTCCGGTCGTTTCTCCTGCCTTAATCAAGGATATATAAATATTTCCAAAAACTTTGGGGTGCATGGACATTGACTCAGACATCGACGCGCCTTCTGTGACATTTTTATAAATATCGGAGAGAATATCTCTTAATTTATCGTTGTCTGTTGTGTCACGTATATCAGAAAGAGCGTCTAATACAGGAACGCCCGCTCCCTGCATTTGATCTAAATGGAGAAACATCTGCACTAAATCACGAGTCTTAACGCCAGGAGACCGCGACAGGGTAAATCCCCGTTTATCTTTGATTTCTGAACACTGAATCAGCTCAAGACCAGCGCCTTGAAGCTGTCCGTGAAGGTCAGCCTCATTCACAGCATTAACCACACCCTTAACAATACGGTTTTTTGTATTTACGGCTTTGTAACGAAACTGTGGAATACGCCTAACTCCTAAATC
>JBBKVR010000062.1:0-7459 GCA_037968575.1 Bdellovibrionales bacterium
AACTCACACTGCGTTAGACCAAAATAATTTATATTATCAATCAATACACGGGTACAGTAAAAAGAGTGTACTAAAGCCGATTACAGGTAATTAATCTAGGTGGATTCACGGTCATATAAAACAGAAAATTTTATTCATTGAAAGCCCTTTATATTTTGAATGGGGAAGAAAAGATACTTCATAATAGTCCTCCATATATCTAAAAATTGGAGACTAACAATGATCTTTAAGCCTTAAAACACAGCAAGGTGCATGGGATTCGAACCCACGAGATAACATATTGAAAAATCACAAATTAAAATATGAGGATAAAAAAATGAGATATAATTATGAGTAAATGGCCGTACGGGGCATTGTTTGGACTGTAAAATATTGTATTGGATGAAAAATTGGCGTCCCGTACGGGAGTCGAACCCGTGTTGCCGCCGTGAAAGGGCGGTGTCCTAGGCCTCTAGACGAACGGGACGCAAGAGAGTTGCCATGAAAGACAGTGCTTTATAATAGGTATAGCACCTAAAAATCAAGCCCTACTTTATCCAAAGCCATAAATTTTTTGAAATTGGAGAGCGTGCCTCATTGTAATCTATTGCCTAGTGAAAGATTTGGGGTTGTTTCGTGCGTTCGAGAGCCATAAACTTGCCCCCATGCTTATATTATTATCCCCGTCCAAAGATTTGAATTTTGACCCGCTGGCGCGCGATGTTTCTGCCACAACACCGCAACTCGAAACCCGCACGGCTAAGCTTGCCGAGATGATGAAAACCAAGTCGGCAAGTGACTTGAAAAAACTTATGGGCATCAGTGACAAACTCGCTGATTTAAATGCCGAGCGATACAAGACATTTCAGGCGAGCGGTAAAAGCAATTCTGCAAAGCCGGCTTTGTTTGCCTTTACGGGCGATGTTTACCGTGCCATGCAACCCAATGACTTTAGTGACGCCCAGTTGAAATTTGCGCAAGGCACTGTGCGAACTCTTTCTGGGCTTTATGGTGTCCTTCGCCCATTTGATTTAATCCAGCCGTATCGTTTGGAGATGGGCACACGCCTCAAGACAAAACACGGAGGCAACCTCTATGAGTTCTGGGGTGATGAGGTGACTGAAACTCTGAACAAGGATTTGAAGGATCAAAAAGAGAGTAAAGTCATCAATCTTGCCTCTGCCGAATATTTCAAAGTTATCAATCCCAAGAAGCTGGATGCGCCGATACTCGATATTAAATTCCTCGAGGAAAAAGAAGGTAAAGCCAGCGTCATAGGATTGTTTGCCAAGCGTGCCCGCGGGGTTATGACCAAATGGATTATTGAGAACAAGATTGAAATTGCAAATGACCTCTCGGACTTTAATGAAAACGGCTACAAATTCGTGAAGGGCAAATCTTCTGACACCGAGCTCGTTTTCTCGAGAAAACAGCCCTAATTCAATTTCGTGTGACCTACGTCACATCTAAATCTGGCTTTTTTATTTACCTTGGTTCTTAATGGAACAAGTAGGTTTAAAAAATACAGTAAAATTAAAGGCCATAGAAGAATTGCCCTTATTCCGCGATTTACCCGAAAATCTTGTCAAATATTTGCGTGAAAATCTGAAAGCAAAAAGCTTGAAGGCGAAAGAGTCTTTGTTTTTTTCAGGAAGATGAAGGTGAAAACTTTTTTGTGATCACACAAGGTGCTATACGCATTGAACGAATGTCACAAGGTGGCAAACGTCTGTTGCTTGCGATTTTGGGACCCGGAGAAGTTGTTGGAGAGATGTCTTTGATCTCTGGCCAACCCCGAATGGCTGATGCCATTGCACATGAAAACAGTGAGCTTTATCAAATAGAAAAAGCGACCTTCGATAAAATAATTTCTGAGCATCCGTCTGTGAGTGGTCATCTCATGGCTATTTTGAGCGGACGACTGTTAAATACTGGCGTCAACTTGCAGCGTGTTGGTCTTTCATCCCTGCAAAGTAGATTGGCTTATGTTCTTGTAGATTTAGCAGCAAGATTTGCAAATGAGAAAAACCCCTCTCTCATTAATCTAAAACTGACACAAACAGATTTGGCAGACTTGGCGGTTTCCAGTCGCGAACATGTCAATAAAATCTTGCAGGTCTGGAAAGCAGAAAATGTGATTACTATTGAACAAGGTTAAGTACATATTAATGACATTTCTTTTCTGGAAAAAATGTTACCTGACGCTTAAGTCACAAAAGAAAAATCACTCAATCGTAAATTTTTTTAAGTCTGTGTGACCTGCGTCACAGCGCTTTTGTGCGCTCTCCCATAAATTCAACTTAACGATAACGAATTGAACAGGGAGGTTTCCATTATGGGACTTATAGAAAAATTCTTTGGAAGTAATAATCAAGAACCAAGCGTCAGCAATCGCGTAAGGGAAATTCTGGCAGGAATGAATGAGGGAGACAATGCTCAGGCTTTGGAAGCGTTCGGCGGTTTGGAAAATCTAGAAAAAACTCTGCAATCAATTAATGAAATTGATTCAACAGCAGGGAATGTCAACGATCACCTTTTTACACGAAAATATGGAGAAAGCGGAGAGGATGCCGCAGCACGTTTCTTGAAAATGGCATCACATTGGGATGAAGGACATCGCCCAAGTTTGCCTGCCATTACCGAAGCATGGATGGACAGATTAGGCATTCACAAAGACACAACCTATAGAAAGTTTTTGCCATTAATTGCAGCAAGAGCGGAAATGGTGAAAGGACAACCTGCTGAGGGAGTAGAAGCTACTGACGATGAGCCAGCCTACCACAGCCGTGTCCATACACTGCATGTGCTACAAAATGTTTGTTATTTGATTGAGGCTCATCAGGAAATTGTGTTGAGTGACTCTGAAATAAATGACACGTTTTTGCAAAAGCCTTTAAGTGAAGAAGACATTGCAACACTTATGGCGGCGGCGTTGTCTCATGACATTGATCATCCTGGGCGCGGGAATAAAGACCCTGAAACTGGTGAGTACAGATTATTTTACAATGAGGATGCCTCGGTGGCGGTTGTAGAGCCACTTATAGAGTCAGTTGGCGGTTTGTCATTATCGAGTGAATTGATGCCTATCTTACAACAAACTGTGAGATATACGGACCCAGGCCAACCGCGCAGTGATTTAATAGCAATCGTTGATGCCTATCGTAACAGGCAGAAACCACCTAGAAATGGCTATGCAGAGTATTACGATGTGCACTCTATCGCTATCGCTACAATATTGTCAGACGCCGATTTGCTTTTATCGGGTGGTATGGGCGAGCAGGGACTACAAGAAAATAGTGCCAAGTTAACTGAGGAAGCAAAAGAGGCTGGATTAAATATGGACTTTAATAGCGCTGCCTCGAACAAATTCTTCTTTGATAATATTTTAGGAGACAGTTACTTGAGTGGAGCTGGACGTATGGTCTTTAATCCAGTTTATCATGAACTCAGAGACACAATTGAACAGCGTTTAGAAGCGGCATAATTATTGAAACCTATCTATCAATCAGGGGTGCTAATGCGCCTCTGATTTACTTCTTCTCCCAGCCGCCTTGGTCGGTTTGCTGAAAGTAGGTGAGGTCGTGCCCAGCTTCTTTGTAATCTTTCCATCGTGCGCGTGCAGCGGTGACTTGGGCGTTATCATTTCCGTCAAACATTTCGCACACGAGGCCGTATTTATCTGCGGTGGACTCAGTTGCTCCATCGGCAAGAACCAGCATATCGGCTTCATTTGGATTGTCATTGTCGGCAGACGTTAGCCAGATAGGGTGCATGTCTTCGTCGCCATCTCCTTTGATGCCGTGTGGAAAAAACCCATTACGACGACACACCCAAAGATGATTACTCATCGGTTTGACCTGAGCCTCATCTGGCAGTTTTACGACAATGCGTTTTCCATTCTCGAGAGCCTTACCAAGGAGATCTGGCAAAGTCTGCTCAAGGGATTTTTTTGTCAGGTGATAAAAGCGAATTTCTGTCATTTTATAATATAATACTAAACGTATTGTTATTTACTTAAATCATTCATAATTATGTTTGATAACGTCATTTAAAACGCGAACTCCAAAACCTGTACCACCTTTTGGCGCTGTTGGTTTTGGCGACTTGATGAAGGCGGTTCCAGCAATGTCCATGTGCGCCCAAACACGTCCCTCATCAATGAAGTTTTCAAGGAATCCAGCAGCCGTACATGCGCCGGCATAACGTCCGACACTTCCCAAGTTTTGGAGATCAGCAGTTGATGATTCCATTTCTTTACGCCATTGCTCATCAAGGGGCATACGCCACAATTTTTCAGAGGACGTTTTGGAGGCCTTTTCCATTTTCTCCCATAGGGAATCGTTGTTTACAAATGAGCCACAATATTCATATCCAAGAGCCACCATCATCGCGCCTGTCAGTGTGGCCAAATCGACAATAAATTCTGGGTCGAATTCTCTTTGAATATAGGTGAGGGCGTCTGCAAGAACCAAACGACCTTCGGCATCTGTGTTCATAACCTCAATTGTTTTCCCTGCCATAGAGGTGATGATATCGCCTGGGCGATAGGATTTCCCATCGGGCATATTTTCAACCAAACCAACAACACCAACCACATAGGATTTAGCTTTTCTGCGCGCTAGTGTTTCCATGAGACCGACAACAGCTGCAGAGCCACCCATGTCCATTTTCATTTCATCCATGCCTGCGCCCGGCTTTAACGAGATACCGCCTGTATCAAAGGTGACACCTTTACCGACAAACCCCAAAGGGCGGTCTTTTTTGCTTTTCTTACCTGTTCGCCCATCCCATTCCATGATGACCAAACGCGATGGATTAACGGAGCCTTGACCAACAGCCAAAAGGGCACCCATTTTGAGCTTGTCCATCTTCTTTTCATCTAAAACAGTAATCTTGACCCCGAGAGGCTTGAGACGTTTCTGGATGATTTTCGCGTAAGCGTCAGGATAAAGAACATTAGGAGGCATATTGACTAAATCACGTGCAAAGAATGTCCCGCGAATGCCCTGTTCCGCCTCTTTGTAGGTGTTACCTGCACTTTTTGATTTTGAGAGTAGAACAGTTAGAGTCTTTTTCTTGTCACTCTTTTTGTCCTCTTTTTTTGATTTGTAATCATTGAATGTATAGGCGGCGAGTTGCATACCTGTTGCAAATCCTGGGCCCATGACATCATCTGCAATTTTTGCCTTAGCCTTACCCCATTCGTTCAAATCAAGAGTGATATCATTTTCCGCTATAGAGGATAAAAACTTCCATGCGTGCCCGCCAACGCATTCAGTATCGTAGGGTGTAAGTTCGTCCCCTTTACCCATACCGATGAGAAGGTAATTTCTGTAATCCGCTCCTTTAGCCCCAGTAATGAGAAGCGTTTGTCCTTTATTGCCTTTGAAACTGCTTTGGTCTTTTAGATAGTCACTGATGAATCTTCTGCCGTCTTTATCGATCGCCTTTGCCGATGGTGAGAGTTCTTTATCACTAAAAACGGGCAGAACACATGTGCGTCCTTTACCGCTTTTCTTATCTGAAAATTTAACATCGATAAGTGTGTGGGAATTGGTCATTTTACTTTTTATCCTTTAGCTTAGGCTCTTGTTTCATGTTCATGTTCACACTAAAGTGCATCAAACGTGACTTGAGAGCAAGATGAAGATTTACAATCGCTATATTTACCGCATGTTGACCATTGCCACGATATTTGTGTCGGTAGTTTTGATTGCAATTACGATGCTGACACAGTCTCTGCGTTTTCTGGAATTGATTGTTGAATCGGGCGCCTCAACTTCATCATTCTGGATGCTGACATTCTTAAGTCTTCCGCGATTTCTTGAAATTATAATTCCCGTTGGTTTGGCTACGGCCGTTTTATTTACCATCAACAAGCTTAATACAGACAGTGAACTGGTTGTTTTAAAAGCAACTGGACAGTCTTTTTGGCAAATTGTGAAACCTGCGTTTTATACGTCTCTTGTTATTTCTGTACTTCTTTTGATTGTTTCTACTTGGCTTGCGCCTGCGTCACTTTCAAAGATGTTGACCTTGCGTCAGATGGTGAAAACACAATTTTCAGCACTGCTATTCAGAGAAGGTGTATTCAATACGGTAACAGATGATTTAACCGTCTATATCCGCGAGAAAACAGGAAGTGGCGAGTTTAAAGGCATTATTATTCAAGATGAACGCGACCCAAGAAAATCTTTGCGTACAGTCTATGCACAAAGAGGTGTTTTAGCTGCAACAGATGATGGTGAAGAAGTTGTTGTCTTTGATGGCGCGCGTCAGGACTACAACCGTGAAACGGGGCAGTTACAACGCTTAAATTTCGAGAGATACACAATAAAATTGCCCGAAGATAAGGGGCCGATGCGTAACCGTTGGCGCGAACCCGATGAACGTACATTTACTGAGTTAATCAAAGTTGATCCAAACAATGCGCTGGATGTTGAAAAAATGCGGGAATTCCGTATTGAGGCGCATAAACGTATTCTTGGCCCGCTGTTTGCGCCTGTTTACTGCTTGATTGCGGCGACATTTTTACTTTTAGGGACATATCAACGGCAAGGGAAGTTACTGTCGATTGTTTATGCATCACTGACCATCATTGGGATACAGTCGCTGTTCATTGCTGCGATGAATGCGGCGGTGAAGGCACCTTTTGCGCTTTATGGAGCATACGCGCTCCTTATCATTCCGTTTTTAATTTCTATCTACCTTCTGATTATTGCGCCTAGGCGGGAGGGGAAGAAATGAATTTAAAAATCTCTCCTTTATTGTGGCGTTACATGGTCTTACGATTTCTTTCAAACTTCATATTCATGAGTTTGATACTGCTTGGTTTGATTGCTTTCTTTGATGTGATTGAGCATTTAAGGCGCGCAGCCAAATTCGATGATGTACCATTCACGCGCATTTTGCAGATGAGTTTTTTGAAACTTCCTGATCTCATGGAAACAATATCACCATTTATTGTTCTTTTCAGCGCGATGTTTACGTTTTGGCAATTTAACAGACGCTATGAAACAACCATTTTCAGAACATCGGGTTATTCTATTTGGCAATTTGCAGCGCCTATTTTGGTGAGTGTACTTGTCATCGGGTTTTTAATGACAACGCTTCTAAACCCTGTTCGCACAGTTTTGATTAAGAAATATAATACGCTCGAAAACAGTTATTTGAGTAAAGGTGAGCCACAAATTTCCTTGCTTCAAAATGGTCTCTGGCTTCGTCAGCCTTCGGAAAGAGGATATCTGATTATGCATGCCAAATCTTTAAATGTGGCAAATTGGAATCTTAACCAAGTTATGACTCTCTTTTTCAACAATGACGACAGCTTCCAATGGCGAATTGATTCACCAACAGCAAAGCTTAAATCTGGAGCATGGGAGTTTGAAAATGCGGCGTTATCGCGAGTGAATAGTCCAACACAACAGGGCTTGCAGATGCGGGTTGAAACAGCGTTAACGGCCAATAAAATTCAAGATTC
>JBBKVR010000063.1:0-8982 GCA_037968575.1 Bdellovibrionales bacterium
CATTGCACCACTCACCACCAACGGGAAATAAACTGTCATGGGGTGCATCCCATGTTCAACCAATGTCTTGGCAATATCCATTGTCGTGACACTACCCTCTTTTTGTCTTTTATCTGTCAGTAAACACTCGTGCATGCACGGTCCCTCAAACGGAACTTCGTAATCATCTTTGAGGCACGCCATCACGTAATTAGCATGAAGAACGGCGTCCTCAGAAACTTTTTTAAGCCCGTCTGCGCCATGAGATAGCATGTAAGCAAGTGCTCGGACATGCATACCGAATTGTCCCTGATATCCCTTCAGACGACCAAGTGATGTTTTGCGCTCACCGTCTTCTTCAAGGCGATATGTATTCTCCTCTTTCACGACCAATGGATATGGCACAAAATCAGAGAGTTCTTCTGTTACACAAATCGGCCCTGAGCCTGGTCCGCCACCACCATGTGGTGTTGAGAATGTTTTGTGCAAATTAAGATGCATAACATCAACGCCAAAATCACCTGGTTTAATTTTACCAACCAGTGCATTAAAGTTTGCGCCGTCACAGTAGAAATATCCGCCTGCTTCGTGCAACATTTCAGTCAATTCCAGAATATCATTTTCAAACAACCCGCACGTATTAGGGTTGGTGACCATCATGCCCGCAATGTCATGCCCTTTTGGGTCTGTTTTAGTCAGTGCCTCCTTAAAGGCTTCAACAGGAATACGGCCAGTTTCTTTAGTGTTAATGGTACGTGTCTCATATCCGCAAATCACAGCTGTGGCTGGGTTTGTCCCGTGTGCGCTATCAGGAACAAGAACATATTTACGCTTTGTATCGTTATTTAAGTCATGCTTACGCTTGATTGTCATCATACCCGCAAGCTCACCATGCGCACCTGCCGCTGGTGTTAAACAGATACTTGGTAGTCCTGTCAGTTTGGCAATCCAGTCTTGCAGTTCATACATCAAAGCCAATGCACCTTGGACTTGATCAACGGGTTGCAATGGGTGAGTGCCTGCAAAACCCGGAAGGCGCGCAAGTTTTTCATTGAGGCGAGGATTGTGCTTCATTGTGCATGAACCCAATGGGAAAAAGCCATTATCAATGGAGTAGTTCCACGTAGACAAGCGCACAAAATGGCGCATCACTTCAGGCTCACTCACTTGTGGCAAACCTATCGTTTCACGTTCTTTAACACCTGTACGGTTTTTGAAATTCTTTGGCGTATGCCAATCCGTTCCAGAATGGTCGGATTGTTCTTTTTCCCAAAGCAACGGTTCATACTGATAAAGTGCGCGTGTCTCAGCAATTTCTTTATCAATGCCACCTTTAATGGGCGCATTTCCATGCTCAGTATCTAATTTCACAACAGCTTCACTCATAATAACTCTCCATATATTAGGGCACAGGGTCGCGTGGTAAGCGACGTTCATTTCTCCAGAATCCAAACATCATGGAGACAACAATCAAAATATTTACAAGCGCTGCCAAATAAAATTCATTATCCAGATTGTAGAAAAACCAAGGAATTGCAGAGATGAAGAAACCAATTCGAATGATTAATGTCGAATGAAATATCTCTGCAAAACGTGATATGACCACACCAATAAACGGATAGGCATCACTCATTTCTTGCGCCAAGAAATAAACCCCAAACACACTCAAAACACATGCCGTAATAATTCTTATCTTAAGTGTTGATTTGAGCTTCTCTGGAGGTGTTCCAATCTGAATAGCACCACCGGTCGCAGCAATACCAGCACTCATTGCGCCCGCAAAACCACCTAATAAATAAAGATACAGTGCAAATGTTAGGTCACTCACAAACTTGATTGAGAGCATCTTACGACGCCCTTTAATTTGAAACGCCGTTAAAATAAGGACGGTTGCAACAAGGAGAATGCCGTCAACGGGTTGTATTGTGAAACCAGACAAATCCATTATGAAATGACATCTTTCAAGGCTTTAGAGAAATTAGAAATGTCTTCATCCGTTGTCATTTCGGTCGCTGTCACAAGCAATCGATTCCCATCTAATGGATAGCCGGCCACAATTCCTTTTTCATTTAATTGCTGACAAATTCCTTTTGCTGGCTTTGGCAGAGAAATCACAAATTCATTGAAGAAGGATTCATTCTCAACCTTAACACCGTCTATTTTTTCTAGGGCATCAGAAAGTGCGCAAGCGCGCTCGTGATTTATCTTCGCTAAATCTTTAAAACCGTTTTCACCTAGTAAACTCATATGAACCGTGAACGCCAAAGCGCACAAACCTTGGTTGGTGCAAATGTTTGATGTCGCTTTTTCACGTCTGATATGTTGCTCACGTGTCGAAAGCGTGAGGACAAATGAACGCTTACCATCTGCATCTACTGTCTCACCACATAGGCGCCCCGGCACCTGTCTTAGATATTCTTGCTTACAAGCAAAGAAACCTAAATGTGGGCCGCCATAAGACATCGCCAAACCAATAGATTGCCCTTCACCACAAACAATATCTGCCTGCTCTGGTGCAGGAAGTAACCCCAGCGACACAATTTCAGAAATAACAACAATCAGTTTTGCACCTGTTTCATCGCAAATCTTGCGCCATTTATCTAACGCATGAACACTTCCATGAAAATCAGGTGTTTGGAGAATAACAGCTGCTGTTTGGTCATTAGCTTCATCAATAATTTCAGCCTCATCATTTACCCAAAGATAGGTATTGAGAACATCTCTGTAATGTGGATGTAACTCACTCGCAAGAACGACTTTATTTCGTTTAGTTAGGCGCATCGCCATCAAGGTTGATTCTGCTGTCGCCGTCGCACCATCATACAAAGACGCATTGGCAATATCTTGACCTGTAAGTTGCGCAATGAACGTCTGATACTCATAAATCATCTGAAGCGTGCCTTGGGCAATTTCAGGTTGGTAAGGCGTGTAAGCAGTCAGAAATTCAGAGCGTTGAATAATATGATCTACTGTTGCAGGAACATGATGATTATAAACGCCAGCGCCCAAGAAAAATGGGCCTTCACCAGCGGGTCTGTTTTGATTGGCATATTTTGCAAGGTGACGCTCAACTTCGAGCTCGCTTTTGTGGTTAGGCAATCCAATCTCACCTTGGACAAAGGCTGATTTAGGAACATCACAAAACAATTCATCAACATGCGATATGCCGATTTTCTTGAGCATATCCTCATGACTTTTTTGTGTTTGAGGAAGGTAACGCATATTTTTTAATCTCTTGTTTTTGTTCTTTGGTCACGTTCCGCAACTGAGCGAAAATACAAGTAAGTTATAACTCCACCAGCAACCATTACCAAACCTACAAGCCATGAAATGCCAATGCTAAGACCAAAAATTGCTGGTCCAAACAGCACAAGCAATGCCCCAATTATAAAATCAATAATAAGTATCGTTGAGCCAATCTTTCGTAAATGCGCAGGGTTTCTTACTGATTGTGTCATCTTAAAATCCTTTTAATTGTTCAGATAATTTTTATAAGCGGCTTCGTCCATTAAATCTTCAGCTTGAGACGCATCTGACATTTTGATTTTCACAATCCATCCTTTGGATGTATCGCCCCCAAGATCATCTAAATTGTCAGGAAGATTATCATTTACTTCGGTAATTTCACCATCGACAGGTGTATAAATTTCACTGGCGGCTTTGACGGATTCTACAACGGCAAAATCATCACCTCTTGAAACTGCTTTTCCAACCTCTGGCAAATCCAGATATACTAAATCGCCCAAGGCTTCTTTTGCGTGGTCAGTAATACCAATTGTGCCAATATCACCGTTTATCGAAATCCATTCATGGTCTTTTGTAAATTTCATGAGTTTATCCTGTCTTTTTCTTCATTTTCACATTGGGTTTTAAAAATGGCATAGACGCAATTTCAGCCTTGAGCTTACGTCCACGCACATCAACAAAAATTTCAGTTCCTTCGTCAGTATAACCAGACTCTACATAACCCTGCCCGATTGACGCTTCCAATGAAGGCGAAAATCCACCACTGGTCATCACGCCGATTTTTTTATCGCTTTTGGAATAGAGCTCAGCCCCTTCTCGTGCCACACCGCGGTCGAGCAATTTAATACCGACACGTTTTTTTGAAGCGCCATTATCTCTGTCATTGAGAACACGCTCAGAGCCAATAAACGCATCAGCTTCTTTTCCAATCACCCAAGAGATATCTGCTTCCACTGGTGATGTTTTGGCATCAATATCATGACCATATAGGCAGTAACCCATTTCAAGGCGTAGAGAATCTCTTGCTGCTAGGCCAATGGGCTTCACATCATCATGTTCTAGGAACTTTTCCCAAAGAGCAGAAGCATGTTCAGCGGGAACGCTAATTTCAAAGCCATCTTCTCCTGTGTAACCCAAACGTGAGACAAATAACTCATCAATTTGCACCATACGCATGTAACCAAGTTGCAGAATATCCAAGTAAAGTGTTTCGTGAAGAATTTTCTCTGCCATTGGCCCTTGCAAAGCAATCAGTGCACGGTCTTTGAGATTAGTCATCTCGACTGTTTCTGGGAGGTTTTCTTCAATCCACTCAATGTCTTTATCTTTGCAACCCGCATTAATCACAGCAAAGAAAGACGTGTCCGACAACTTTGTGACAATCAAATCGTCAATAATTCCGCCATCCTTGTTGGTCAAAACAGTGTATTTGGCGACATTCGGTTTGACATTAGTAAAGGTCGAAGGTGTCAGCGTGTGCCAAAGAGCCATTGCCTCGGCACCTTCAATGACTATTTGTCCCATATGAGAGACATCAAAGAGACCTGCCTTTTCACGTGTCCAGAGATGTTCTGCCTTTACACCGTCAGTATAAAATAACGGCATATCATATCCGGCGAACTCCCCCATCTTTGCACCAAGGTTGAGATGGGAATCGTGTAAAGGTGTTTTAAGCATGGATTAGTGATAGCAAAGGAACACTCAAAACATAAGAGAAAAAATCAAATTTTCCTGAGTTTTAAACTAAAATAATTTCATCTTTGTGATGTTCAGCAGGTAACAATTTCCAAAAAGCTGTAAAAAGCGACTGTAGTGACTTGCACATAATTTCATCTTTAATCACAATTCCGCGGATAGGTGGAGCAATTGAAAATATACCCACATAATCATTCCCAAACATTTCTATACTGATGTTATAGGGAAGAATTTCATCATCAAAATACTTTATAAAACGAAGAGATTCTGGCTCATGTTGTTGCGTTTGTAAATTTTTAACAGCTTCAGGACATATCAAATAAGCAGGAATGCGATTGGCTTTTTGCTTCTTTACAAAGAAATTTAAAAAATCTGGCAAAACTTTTAAAATGTCGTTTTGCGATACAAAAGCATAAATTTTTCTTTCTTCTGGCGGTAAAATACTTAACCGGCGCAAGCCATCCAGATACAGTTGTCGAATTCCTTCCGCACCCTCAAAGAAACGCACATCTGTTTGATTATCCTGACCACTCATTTGTGACAAAACAGGAATAATACCTTTAAAATCTTCCAACAATTGAAGCTTTTTATACAAAATAGATTCGGGATTCTGGGCGCGATACATATATCGTGCACCTATCTTTTGACGAGTTAGATACCCATCATTGATCAAACGGCTAAGAACAAGATCAACTGTACTTCTTTTTATATCTGCGGCTTTGGCAATTTCCTGCGCAAACAGACCTTCATTGCCTACGCATGTCAGGAAGACATTTATCTCATTATCTTTTAGCCCCAATCGTATAAGCGTTTGATGAATATCTTTTCTCATAAAGCTATTTTACACGACTTCTTCCATAAAAAATAGAATTTTGCTTTATTTTTTACATTTTTGTAAAAAGTTCTTATGAAAAATTTATCGCCCGTTTTTATAGTGCTGACTGCTTTGAACATAATGTTCGTATTGGTTTCCGATGTGACTGCGGGGAAACTTATTTCTATTATGGGTTTTACTGTTTCCATTACAGTTCTGTATTTTCCATTCACATTGATATTATCTGATATCACCACTGAAGTTTATGGCTTTCAGAAAGCAAAATTTGTTCTGAACATTACGCTCGTTTGCTCGATTATTGCTGGCTTAATATATCAACTAACAATTTTTATGCCTGCCGCTGTTATTTTTGACCATAACGACTCTTACAAGGAAGTCTTTTCGACTGTTCCCAGAATTTTAATAGGTGGCTGGGCAGCAATATATACAGGTGAAATGGTGAATAATTACATCATGTCGCGCATGAAAAGAATGATGGGGAGCCAATATTTTGCTCTTAGAGCCATAGTTTCTACAATTGCCGGGCAAACAACGAACACAACTGTTTTTTACCTAATTGGTTTGTACAGTGTTTTACCAAATTCGGTCTTAATTGAAGCTATTTTAGCTGCGAGTATTTTCAAAATAGTCATTGAAACCTGCATGGTTCCGATGACTTCTATGATTTGCAGAAAAATTCAATCTCTTGAATTAGAAGATCAAAAACGGATTAAGCGGTTTCGATTTCGTAATCCTCAATTACAGGATTAGCGAGAAGCTTCTCACACATTTCCTTGATTTTGTCTTCAGAGGTATTTTCAGGCAATTCCATTTCAATCAATTTACCTTGGCGCACTTCACCAACGCCATCAAACCCAAGCGTTTCAAGAGCATGGCCTATGGCTTTCCCTTGTGGATCAAGAACACCTTTTTTTAATGTAACCTTAACTGTAACCTTCATGAACCTGACCCTTTCCATGTCTTGGGAGAGCCCGTTTTCTTAACGCTTTTCAATTTACGCTCTTTTGCCAAATCGTTTTCGATTTCTTCCAACTGAGAAGCAATATCTTCATTGATGTTACCGCCCTCACCAATCAAGCCTTCTGGAATAAGTCCCAAACGCTTGGCAATCTCCTGATACCCTTCAACCAAATCACCAAGATCATAACGGAAGCGATCCTTATCAAGCTTTTCATCCGTTTTAGCATCCCATAAACGACATGTATCAGGTGAAATTTCATCTGAAAGCAAGATATAAAGGTCTCCATATTCACCCCAGAGACGGCCAAACTCCATTTTGAAGTCTACAAGTTTCAAACCAAGCCCCGCAAATAACCCGTTTAGGAAATCATTAATACGCCAAGCCATGCCGACAATTTCTTCTAACTCATACGGGTCTGCCCAGCCAAATGTAATAATGTGATCTTCACTAATCAGTGGATCACCAAGCGCATCATCTTTGTAATAAAATTCAACCAATGGTTTTGAAAGGATTGTTCCCTCTTTAACACCAAGGCGTTTGCACAAAGTTCCTGCTGCAATGTTCCGTACTACGACTTCTATTGGAATAATTTCCACTTGGCGAACCAGTTGTTCACGCATATTCAAGGAACGTATAAAATGCGTCGGAATACCAATGGCCTCAAGCTTTGTCATCAAATGTGAAGAGATACGGTTATTTAAAACACCTTTACCTGAAATAACTGCTTTTTTCTCAGCGTTAAATGCTGTGGCATCATCTTTAAAATATTGAATGACTGTACCTGGCTCAGGTCCCTCATAAACGATTTTGGCTTTACCTTCGTATAGTTTTTTGCGTTTTACAGTCACGAGCAAATGCTCCTCTCTCACTTTATAATTTTCTGCGCTAAAAGCACGGAATGAATTGGCAATTTTGTTTAGCACGCTATATGATTTGGTGTAAATAAAGTTTATTCAAATACATAAATTCTGAAAACATTGGAGAGTCGCAAATAATGTCAGATTTAGATAAAAGACGCGCTGCCTATGAAAACCGTTTTGCACATGATGCTGAGTTAAGTTTTAGGGCTGAAGCTAGATGCTGCAAAAAGGTAGGGCTTTGGGCAGCCGAGCACATGGGTATAGAAGGTGACGCAGCTAGTTTATATGCCAAGGAAGTTATCACCGCTAATTTAGAAGAGCCTGGCTACGATGACGTAAAGCGCAAGATTATGGGTGATTTCAAGAATAAGGACATTGAAGTCAGTGAACACGCAGTGGATGTAGCGATTGAGCGTTGCCACAAAGAGGCTATAGACGAACTCAGTTCTGAGAGCTAAAAAAAGGCCCCGTAAAAACGGGGCAAGATTTTTTTATTTTTCCCTGTTCAAGTCGCCGGGATGCTTATTGTTTTCTTAGCAACCTTTGGCTGTCTGACCCCACTTTTAGCTTAACGCAGTTATATTTGTTTTTTTGAATATTAGAACAAAAGCATAAAAGAAAAAAGTTTTCAACAAAATTATGCACTAAACATGGAACTTTTTTTAAAACGTAGGTTTAAAGTAAGTTTTGCTTGAGAAGAATCTTCTTGTCATGCATAAGAAAAGCACTGTTTATACATAAACTAGGTAGGAGTAGCTCTTGAAAACAGCAATTTTGGTTTTCCCAGGTACCAATCGTGAGAATGATATGGCTGCTGCTGTGCATTCTGTCACGGGGAAAAAGCCCGACATGATATGGCACAAAGAAACCTCTCTGGCAGATTACGATCTAATTATAATGCCTGGCGGTTTTTCTTATGGTGATTATTTGCGTTGCGGAGCAATGGCGGCACATTCTCCAATTGTGAAAGACGTTATTCGGCAAGCTGAGAGAGGTACACGTATATTCGGCGTTTGTAACGGTTTCCAAATGCTAATTGAGACACGCATTTTACCTGGCGCACTACTTAAGAACAAAACCCTCAAATTTATCTGTAAGAATGTTTACCTCAAAGCAGAAACGCATGACTCATCTTTCACAGGACAACTGCAAGACGGTGAAATTATTCACGTTCCTGTGGCACATGGTGACGGAAATTACTTTGCCAACACAAAAATATTAAACGACCTTGCTGCAAACGACCAAATTGCGTTTCGCTATTGTGATGCAGAGGGAAATTTGACTGATGAAGCCAACTGCAATGGTTCATCAGATAATATTGCCGGAATATTTAATAAACGAAAAACTATTCTGGGTATGATGCCTCACCCTGAAAATGCCATGCTCAGTCATCAGAAATCACAATC
>JBBKVR010000064.1:0-6307 GCA_037968575.1 Bdellovibrionales bacterium
GTTGAAGGTTTGTTTCCAAAACAACAAGCGGCTTAATTTTTAAAAAGTACAAACAAAATAAAAGCCCGCAAAAAGCGGGCTTTTTTGTGGCTTAAAATATATTAAGCAACCTTCTTCAAAGACTGCATATCAATGACAAAGCGGTATTTTACATCATTGTTGATCATACGCTCATACGCTTTGTTGATATCTTGAATATTAATCATCTCGACATCGGATGTGACATTATGCTCACCACAAAAATCAAGCATTTCCTGTGTTTCTTTCAAACCACCAATAAGTGAGCCTGCAACCGTTTTGCGTTTGAGAATAAGTTGACCGCCGTTGACTTTATCAATCGGCTCAATCGCACCAACAATCACCATAGTCGCATCTCGCTTCATCAATTCCAGATACGGATTGATGTCATGTCCAACAGGAATGGTATTCAATAGAAAATCAAAACTATTAACGTGTTTTTTCATTTCGTCTTTATTTTTTGAAATCAGAACCTCATCTGCACCCAGTGATTTGGCATCCCCTGCCTTATCGGGTGAAGTCGTAATCATCACAACATGCGCGCCCATTGCATGGGCAAGCTTAATCCCCATATGCCCAAGACCGCCAAGGCCAATCACACCGACTTTATCGCCTTTGCCAACCTTCCAGTGATGCAGTGGAGAAAATGTTGTAATACCTGCACAAAGAAGCGGTGCAACTTTTTCAATATTGAGATTTTCGGGAATATTTAAAACAAAGTGTTTATCGACAACGATACTTTCAGAGTAACCACCTTTGGTAATTCCTCCACCATGTTTTTTATCGTCACCATTATAAGTGCCAACAAATCCATTCTCGCAATATTGCTCAAGGTTGTCATCACAAGCCGAACAGTCACGGCAGGAATCAACAAGACATCCAACACCAACAATTTGATCGACTTTAAAATCAGAGACATTATCTCCAACCTCTGTCACGCGTCCGATAATTTCATGTCCAGGTACACAAGGATACTCTGTGCGTCCCCAGTCATTGCGCGCTGTGTGAATATCACTGTGGCACACACCGCAATACATGATGTCAATTTTCACATCATTCTCTGTGACTTCGCGACGAGATATATCTAATGGTTTTAAATCTTCATCAGGTGATTGGCTTGCGTAGGCTTTGACGGACATAGAATTTTCTCCTGTTATTTCTTTTTCATTTTCTTGAATGCACTTATAGCTATTGCGACAACAAGCAAGACCGAACCTACGAAAGATAGCAAAAAAGAAAGTGGTAAAAAGAAACTTTCCTGCACAACACCTTCTTCGTTAACGCCTCCATAGAAGAACCCCTCGGCAACACCGCTCGTAAAGCCCAGCCCCATTAATATTAAACCTATT
Source organism: Bdellovibrionales bacterium (assembly GCA_037968575.1). GTDB lineage: Bacteria > Pseudomonadota > Alphaproteobacteria > Micavibrionales > Micavibrionaceae > UBA2137. The sequence goes on from JBBKVR010000064.1 coordinate 1,368, forward strand.
ATCGCTATTTTTTTCATAGAATAGTTTTAAACGTGCTAGCGTAAAATTTCCACGAGAAAAGGAAATCTTACATGAGTGAACTTCCTAATTGTCCCAAGTGCCAGTCCGAATATACGTATGAAGATCGTAATCTTTATAATTGCCCCGAGTGTGGGAATGAATGGTCAAAGGAGGATGCCCAAGCCAAGAAGAAAGTCACCTGTGACGCCAATGGGACAGAGCTACAAGACGGCGATACGGTGACCGTTATCAAAGACCTCAAGGTTAAAGGGTTGTCTTCTGTTGTGAAAGTTGGAACAAAAGTCAAAAATATCCGCCTTGTTGACGGAGATCATGACATAGATTGTAAAATTCCAGGCATCGGCGCGATGGGCCTTAAATCCAAATTTGTGAAAAAGGTTTAGGCCGCTTTTTTGGGTTTCTGTTGCTGACTTTTTGGGGTGTAGCTCCCACGATATGCTTCGCCTGTGTGATCTTCGCAATAGGGAGTGTCGTCATTCCCAGAGTTTTCTCCACAGAATTTGAAATCATCATGTTGTGGGTTTCCAATAGGCCATTTACAAGTTCTGTTGGTCAGGTCTTTCATTGTGCAAGTCATGATATTTCTCCTTATTGTTAAGCCAAAAATTATATATTCAAAAAATTACTTTTTTGATTTTGTAAATTAGACATGTTCTGAATATAGGTCGTACCCTAGCATACAAACCCAAATATAGCAAAGAAAACGCCTCGTTGTAGAGATTAGTACTTCACCACACTGCGAATGGATTTGCCCTCATGCATCAGGTCAAACGCCTTATTGATATCCTCAAGGGGCATTGTATGCGTAATCATATCATCAATATTGATTTTGCCGTCCATGTACCAATCGACAATTTTGGGTACGTCTGTACGTCCGCGCGCACCACCAAAGGCAGAACCGCGCCACACACGACCAGTGACCAATTGAAACGGACGCGTTGAAATTTCCTTGCCTGCTCCCGCCACACCTATAATGACGCTTTCACCCCAGCCTTTGTGACAACACTCCAACGCTTGTCTCATCACATCGACATTGCCGATACATTCGAATGAATAGTCGACTCCTCCATTGGTCAAATCTGTGATTGCCTCGACTACATCATCTACATTCTTCGGGTTAATAAAATCGGTCATGCCGAATTTCTCGGCCAGAGGTTTTTTGGACTCATTCAAATCAATCCCAATAATACGCGAGGCGCCAACCATACGCGCACCCTGAATAACGTTTAGACCTATTCCGCCAAGCCCGAAAACAGCAACGGTTGAGCCTGGCTCGACCTTTGCATCAAATACAACCGCGCCAAGTCCCGTTGTTACGCCACACCCGATATAACAGATCTTTTCAAATGGGGCATCTTTCCTCACCTTGGCAACCGCAATTTCAGGAAGAACTGTAAAGTTTGAGAATGTGGACGTTCCCATATAATGCAAAATCTTCTCACCATTCAGGGAAAAACGACTTGTCCCGTCAGGCATCAAACCCTGTCCCTGTGTTGAGCGAATGGACTGGCATAAGTTGGTCTTTGGATTGAGACAAAAATCGCACGTACGGCACTCGGGCGTATAGAGCGGAATGACATGGTCGCCGACCTCAACCGAGGTCACACCTTCACCAATCTCACGGACAATCCCTGCACCCTCGTGCCCCAGTATCGCAGGAAACGCACCTTCTGGATCATCACCTGACAATGTAAACGCATCCGTATGACATACACCCGTTGCCATGTTCTCAACCAGCACTTCACCTGCTTGTGGCCCATCCAAATCAACCGTTTCAATAACCAAAGGTTCACCGGCTTTATAGGCAATTGCTGCACGTGTTTTCATGAGGGGTTCGTCCTTACTTTTTTAAAATCTGTGTTGGTTCTAATGTCGGGGAGAGAGCTTAAAAGTCAAGGCTTCATCTTTAGTCAAAAGGGTTAGAACAAAGGCCTAACCAATCTGTGCCCAAACTGAGCCTGTATGCAAATACATTCCCATACCTACTGTGTACGCCCAGCAACCATAAAGCGCGTGCTCCAATGACACCAATGCCAAAGAGCGAGTCTCGCTGTATGTATGTGCCATCAAAAGACCTACAAAGGCTGTAATTGCAACAGGCAGCCAGTTTAGAAGAATGATATGCAGGAACCCAAACGCCACTGCGCAGGCAATTATCATCGATTTTTCGTTGGGAAATAATTTTCCGTATCGGCCAAAAAACAGGCTTTTATAAAGAAGTTCCTGCGGAATAACCGAGAGTAAAGGATACCAGATCATTACATAAATATAGAGTGTCGGGCGTTCGCGAGGGAACGAGAAAAGCTGATCAGGGTGTACAAAATACATGAAGGCAAATAAAGCAGGCGCAATAAAGGCAAAGCGTAAAATGACCAGTTTAATACCCGACCTGAAGCCACTCCAGTTGAGTTCCTGCCAGAGATTGCGCTTTTTTGCCCATCTAAGCCAAGCAATAACAACAATTGCAGCCACCCACAAAACACCAAGCATCACCGTGCGATCACGCAAAGTGGCAATCAATACAGGTAAGCCGATATAAAGAGCGACAAATTCAGGCCAAAGGTAAAATCGGGATTTTGTCATCCTGCTAAAATTGGGTGATTAGAGAAAAAATCCAGTTCGGGCTAGTTACTCGTTTTTTTACCCAAGAAAGCTTCGAGTATCTTCTTGCTCTTTTCCTCGCCGTAATAGTGCTTTGTAAAAAGATAACTGGCCTCAATCATTTCAATTTTCTTAAGCCAATCTTCTCCAAAACCAATACGAAATGTCTCTGGCAGATCTAGCTTTAAAAGAGATTCTTCTTCGGCAAAGACTAGAATAGCTGTACCTTTTTTGGTGTTTTTTGGATCAGTAAAACGCGCATATTGAAAATTGTCTTTTTCTTTTACACTGACTAATTGTGTGTCTGATGGTATTAAGTGCGTTAAATCATGGGCATATAATCTATCAAACAAAGCGTGCGAGCGGGCTGTCATATATTGCTTGGCCTGTTCGGGTTGCCTTGCATCGGAATAAGAAAGCAATCTCTGAACAACGTCTTGCGGGTTTGTCTTTGCATAGGCTGAACCAAAGGCAAAAATCAGTAATACTAAAACATAGGAAATTTTGTTCATTGAAAGCCCTTTATATTTGAATAGCTAAGAAAAGATATAGAAGAAATTTGGAGAAAAGGTAGGGGAACTAAACCATCAAAAAATCTACCTGATAGTGAGTCTTTTAAACGGTAAGAGGAAAAATATCCTTCTAAGTTTTTTTCTCATTATTTCAAAAAGAAAACTATTTATTTTCTTCTAACGCCAAGAACTGCAGATTTTCATCACGTTTTTTTCGGGCGGCCTCATCGTACAAAAAAGGAAGGAAGGCAAAGCGCTCCCCTTTGGTGACGGGCGTTGCTTCATGAAGAAGAGAACAGGAAAACACACAACATCCGCCGCTCGGTGGGCGATATTTCTGGTCGCCAAATTCTGGAAAACGCAAATCTCCTCCCTCATACTCTTCAGTATTTAAATTCAAGGAAATAGCAAAGCAACGGTGCGCTGTGCCCTTTGTAGTGTTGTCACGATGAGGGCGAAAATGTCCACCTTCCTCAGCCTTGTAACAGGAAACCAGATAACGCTCCATGCGCGTGGCATCAAATTGAAAAGCTTTTTTAATTTCAGGAATAACTCGTCTATTAAACCGACTTTGGATACGGTCTCTAAGTTCTACATGACTGTCGTCTATGAGCCAGTCGCGCCGAACTTTATGGTTAAGGTCATGCATTAAAACAGTTTTACCGTTCACATCACGCATAAACCCACTCATTTCACCGCCATAGTTATGATAGCCTTCAATGAGTTCCTTACAAAAATCCGGCTCAAAAATGCGAGGGATAATTAAAACTGGCGCATGAGAAAGCATGAGTGGCAAGCGGTTGGCGGATGGTAACTTTTCCAAAATTTTGAGGACATGAGTCTCGTGCGTATCGGGCCTCCCTGTGACAATAGCCAAAATCTGGAGCCTTTGAGAGATAATGAAAGAAACCGGAAAGTCTGTGAAACGATCAATCCCAAAAAGCTTGCATATTTCTTTTTCATCATCAAAGAAAGCCCTTACTCCCGGAATACGCAATGGCAACATACCTGGTTTTTCGTGGGCCTTATGGGTAGATACCAAAAAAAGGCACGCGAAGAGATCATTAAACAAGGGTGCGGTGGCTAAACGCTCTGCCGCTTTTTTGCAGGGCGCCTTCCCAGATAAAAAAGTCATAACGATATTGCGTCCGGCGGCAATATCGAAGTTATAATTTGGGTTAAGGTCAGAGCGTGCATTGAAAGACGGTGCAGGATCACCTGGTAAAAGACTAATATGGCTCATGGACACATATTTAAACTCCGCAATGTCTACTCTCTAAATTATAATTGCGGATATGCCTTCGTGACAAGAAAAAATTTCTGCTTATGAGCTAAAAGAGGGTGAAATGGTGGTGGACGCAGTCACTACCTAACTTTTCTCTCTTACCAGTCAATAATTATTGACATATTTATTGACTTTATTGACATATTTATCCTATGTTCCCGCTTATGCAAATAATATTAAGCAATGAACAGAAAATAGCAAAGGCGGCAATTGTTGAAGCTTTAAAGCGTGGGGACAAAAGAATTCTTGTTGTTGCACCTACTGGCATGGGTAAAACAGGCATTTATCTTAGTCTTTTGGAAGACATCGCGCGAAACGGCACTGGGGAATTGGCTACAATCTTAACTGAACGAAAACTGTTTATAGAAAAAATCCTAAAAGAGGAAGCCTCTAAATTTGCACCAGCACTAAATGCTGTTGATGCATTCCAAAGGTTTAAACCATCATCTTACAATCCTGATGCTCTTGTACAAGTGGCAACATATTACAGCGGAACAAGAGGTATTCAGGAAGGGCTTATA
>JBBKVR010000065.1:0-18060 GCA_037968575.1 Bdellovibrionales bacterium
GCAATCGCAACGGCACGCTTGGCGTCAGACTGACCAATAATAAAGCGGTCAAGTTCGGATACAATTTCGCGGGGAGTAAATGCGGGAATATCAATATTTGTCATGGCTTATCTATTTAAACCACACAGATGAATTTTCAAAGGGAAGAGATAAAAAAGTTTTTACCAACCTATACGAGCGGGCGCTTGATCGTTACTCTCATGTGGTGTGTCAGGCAAACGCTCATCTTTTGCGATAGATTTAATACTAGCTAAAACACTCGCCTTAAATTGATTATCAGACAGACCCATAAGTTCTTTTGGAATAGCTAAAAACTGCGTTCTGTTTTTTTGGTTTGCATCGCCAGGGTATTCTTTAATAACAACACCGCGTTGGTCATGCTCAGTTGTATCAGCCGTTTCCACGACAATTGTACTTTGAAAATCAGTTACCGATGCCTTCAAAAATGAAGGCAATAGACTATCAGCTTTAATGGATAAAGGATTGGGACCGCTCATAAGACACACCTGTTAAACGTAGTTTAATTATGGGAAATTAATTAGCATGATTAAATAAAGGAAAGCAACCGTTAATTACAATTTTTCGATAGTAATATTATGATTTGAATAAACACAGATATCGCCTGCAATTTTCATTGAAGCCATTGCAATCTCTTCAGCACTCATTTTTGTATTATCTATTAGGGCGCGTGCAGCAGAGAGCGCATAATTTCCACCTGAGCCTATACCGATAATACCGTCTTCTGGTTCAACTACATCACCTGTTCCAGAGAGAATAAGGGAAGTTTCCTTGTCACACACAGCCATCAGAGCCTCTAGCTTGCGTAGATATTTATCTGTACGCCAATCCTTGGCAAGCTCGACACACGCACGTGTCAGTTGCCCGGGATGTGCCTCTAATTTGGCTTCCAATCTCTCAAATAGAGTAAACGCATCAGCAGTGGCACCTGCAAAGCCTGTAATAATACTACCGTCACCAAGCCGCCTGACTTTGCGTGCATTTGATTTCATAACCGTTTGACCAAGTGAGACTTGCCCGTCACCAGCTACGACAACATCTTTACCTTTACGGATGGCAAGAATAGTTGTTGAGCGCCATTCGGATTTATCGTGCGGGTTTGTCATGAATCTTATGCTTTCTTTACTTTATGGGTTTACCAATCATATGGGGATATGAGATGTTTTCGTCAAGACTTTTCACTGGACGTGGCTGGTAATCACTTTTATTGAAGATGTGAATATTAAAAACAGGACAGTTTGGTACACGACCTCATTATGGATTTTCTCTTTCTCAATCTCTTTGCGACACCAATTTGGATTTGGCTAAGTTTCTTAGCCATTATTGTTGCCTTGCTTGTCCTTGATTTAGGCGTCTTAAATAAAAAAGATGAGGCAATGGGTTTTCGTAAAAGTCTTTACCTGACCTTATTTTATATATTTATATCTGTTCTTTTCGGAGGATGGGTTTGGTGGGAATTTGGAGGTGACCATGCCTTGCCGTTCTTTACCGCCTATGTGGTAGAGAAGAGTCTCTCGCTTGATAATATTTTCGTGATGTCGGTGATATTTGCCTATTATGGCATCCCGCTTCAATACCAGCACCGTGTACTGTTTTGGGGGATTATTGGTGTTCTTGTTTTGCGCGGTATATGCATTGCGGCTGGTACAGTGCTTGTCTCTCAATTCTCATGGATATTGTTCATCTTTGGCGGGTTGCTTGTTTATACAGGTATCAAAATCATGTTTAGTGATGAGGACGAAGCACCCGATTTAGAACGAAGTCGTTTTCGAAAAATGCTGACTATGAATTTTAATGTCAGTAATCAATTGCAAGGACATCGTTTCTTTTTCTGGCAGAAATCAGAGATCACTGGGATACCAAAACTGCATGTCACACCATTATTCATGGCTTTGATTACTATTGAATTTGCCGACCTTCTTTTTGCAATGGACAGCATTCCTGCTGTACTAGCGATTACGCAAGATACATTCATAGTCTTTACCAGTAATATTTTTGCTATTCTTGGGCTTCGCGCCATGTATTTTATGCTCGCGGCATTGCTAGAGCGCTTCAAATATTTGAAATACGCGCTGTCATTTGTGTTGATCTTCATTGGGCTAAAAATCTTCTATAATTATTTTGGTGGGCATATTTCTCCAACAGTTTCACTGACAACAACATTGGTGATATTAATTGGTGGCGGAATACTGTCTTTCATGGCAACAAAATATATTCCTGAAAAAAACAAAGAAGACACAACTTCTTAACTTTTCAGCATTATTTTTAAGATAGAATGAAGGGTAGCTTTAATTCAATTTTGGATTAGATGGGTGACATGGCACAAACAGGGGCACAACCGACAAAACAAAAACCGCAATCCTCGCTTGAGATTGTTATAGAACCTCTTGAAATAGGGGATCTGAATGATTTATGCGATGCGACCGATGCCGCTATCTCAGACGGTGGTGGGTTTGGCTGGATAGAGTCGCCTGCACGCGATATTTTGGAACGTTATTGGCAGGGCGTTATCACTATCCCTTCACGCCTCTTATTTGTGGCGAGACTCGATAATGTCATTTGCGGAACGGCACAACTTGTTCTTTCCCCAAAAAACAATGAGGCGCAGGCCTTCGCAGCACAACTAACATCTTTGTTTATTTCTCCTTGGGCGAGAGGCTACGGCCTTGCTGGGAAGCTTCTGAAGTTTATAGAAGATAAAGCTCTTACCGAAAATATAGAGGTTATCAATCTGGATGTGCGTGAAACCCAAATCTCTGCGATTAAACTTTATGAAGGTAGCGGCTATGTTCAGATTTCAAGCCACCCTTATTACGCCAAAGTTGACGGGGAATACATCGCAGGTCGCCACTACTACAAAATAATAAAGCCACCCAAATAGGTGGCTTCGATTCTCTTAATTAAATAGTGAATAATTTTTATTCAGCTTCTGCCATTGCGACATAAATTGACATCCAACCTTTAACATCTCTCATCTTTTTGGCTGGTACCATTGGATTATGTGCTTCAGGTAAATTACGTCCTGTCATTTCGTAGTATTTTTTAACTTTGGCGAGTTTCTCGCGGAGCTTTTGTACTGCCATGTCCGGTGATGATGCGCTGACCATCATGTCAGGAAACGAATCTATTGAAGCGTTGTAAAGATCAGCTCCAAAATTTTGATTTGATTTCTGTTGGACGGGGATGCACTCAACCCAATATCCTTTATTTCCCATTTTTTCTCTCCCAAATAAGATTTATTCATTTTTTCTTATATTTCTTATTAGTTTCTTCTTATATCACAAACCATCTTGAAAAAGCTAGGAAAATCAACAATATCTTTGCAAAAACATTGATTCTTACTAAGATAAAAAGAAAAACTTAAGATAAAAATAGGTTTTACATAAATTTATAAGAAAGTTTTTTATGACTTACGATGATTCCAACATTTTTGCCAAAATTTTACGGGGTGAAATTCCCAACAACACGGTTCTGGATGAAAAACACGTACTCGCATTCCACGATGTTTCTCCAAAAGCACCTGTTCATATACTTGTGATTCCCAAAGGTTCTTATGTCGATATTGCAGATTTTTCCAGCAATGCCAGTGATGAGGAAAAAACAGATTTCTTCTCAGCGATTGATAAAATTGTCAGCGACCAAGGTCTCAAAGAAAAAGGATTTCGTTGTATGGCGAATACAGGAGTGCATGGAGAGCAAGAAGTCCCGCACTTCCACATGCATATTATGGGTGGAAAACATATGGGACCGATGGTGGAGGAGAGTTAATTGTTACTTTTGTCTAAACTCAACGTCAAGAACATTTGAACCGCGACTCTGACGAACGAGAGCGGGGGGATCGGATGGTTTTGATCGGTTTACTTCAAATTCTTCATCAATTTCACTTAGGGAATTTATCCAAGCACCCATGGAATCACATACGAATGCCATCTCCATGTTTCTTTGTTTCTCGTAAGTGTCTGACGCATATCTAAGAACAGCCTGCGACTCATCAAATTTCATTGCGAGCGTATCTTCACTTAACCTGTGTGCTTTATTAAGGGAAGCTTTTCTAAAATTTACACGGGAAAATTGATTAAGTGCTCCTCGCAAGTCAGCCAATACTTCAATTTTCTCATCGGAGCGTGCTAATCGAATTTCTCGCTCTGTTGTAAAATATAACATTTGTATATCAGCCGCGATTGAGGGCAAGACACTGCGTGGATTAAAAATTGCATGTAGAGGCAAATGCATTTCGCCCATATCCTTAACGCGGGGCATCTCGTAATCTTTGAGTTCCTGCTCAAGTGCCCTTCTATATGGTGCGATTTGATTGACTACGGTTTTGAGTATCTTGGGCCATAGAGAGTTAGGAAAATCTTGTTCTACAATTGTAGATAAATCCATGAAAGTTTCTGAGGCCATGAAATAAAAGGCTTGAGAATCTTCTTGCCAATCAAGTCTGCCAATATCAGGACACATCGGGCCACGTGTTTCCAGAAAAGATGCTAGCTGCTCGACTGAGTCCAGCATGGTTTTCCAGCATGACTTATCAGGCATCGACTCAATTGCAGACGCTTCTGTTGTCTTTAAGAACTCATTAGCCGTGTAACTAACGATTGTATGCATATAAATATGCGTGTCTTGTGAGTCTAAAGATTGACGGAATGATTCCGACATTTGACGCATATAATGTCCCATACGCAGTTCCCTGTTTTTATAATTAAGTTATTTAGGCGTAGCATAAAAACGTAATCTGTAAAATAGATTCGTTTCGCGATGTACAGTCTTCAAGACACTTTCTTTCTTTAAAAAGATGTGTCATAACAAATGATACAAAAAGAACAAAAGGGGAATATCGAGAGTGGTCGCTCAGATTAAAACAGTTGCATTCCATGGGATTGAGGTCCTGGACGTTGATGTTCAAGTCCAGATGAGCAATGGGTTGCCAGCTTTTAATATTGTTGGTTTACCTGATAAGGCTGTGGGTGAAAGCCGTGAGCGTGTGCGCTCTGCACTTCATGCGATTGGTTTGGCTCTGCCCCCTAAACGTTTCACCATTAATCTTGCTCCCGCTGATATCAACAAAGAAGGCTCGCATTTTGATTTACCTATTGCACTAGGCGTTTTGGCAGCAATGGAAGTGATTGTGGCTGATGAGCTGGATAAATACTTATGTCTCGGAGAACTTTCGCTGGATGGGTCATTACGTAAGGTTGCTGGTGTTTTGCCCGCTGCCATGCATGCACAAGCCAAAGATTTAAGTCTTATTATTCCTAGTGAATGCGGTTCAGAAGCGGCATGGGCGGGAGATTTGGAAATTTTGGCTCCCAAAGATTTACTGACACTTATTAATCATTTGAAAGGTTCTCAAGTTTTGGGGCGACCAGAGGCAAAGCTTCGTGAAAGACATAAATTTAAAGGTCCTGACATTGCCGATGTGAAGGGTCAGGAAACTGCCAAACGTGCGCTGGAGATTGCCGCAAGTGGCGGGCATAATCTTCTGATGTGTGGCGCGCCAGGTTCAGGAAAATCGATGCTGGCGGCTTGTTTACCCGCGTTACTGCCCGACTTATCGCCCAGAGAGGCTTTGGAAGTCTCAATGATTTATTCTTTGTCGGGTAATTTGCCTGAAGAAGGTTTGATTCAGGCACGTCCCTACCGTGATCCACATCACTCAGCTTCTCTTCCTGCGCTTATTGGTGGAGGGCAAAAAGCAAAACCAGGTGAAATCTCTTTGGCGCATAACGGCGTGTTATTTCTGGATGAACTACCTGAATTTCAACGCGCAACATTGGAGTCTCTACGCCAGCCTGTAGAAAGCGGTGAGGTACTGGTTAGTCGTGTGAACTATCATACAAAATATCCAGCCAACATTCAGCTTGTGGGCGCAATGAACCCTTGCCGTTGTGGTCATCTCGGTGATGCAGAGCGTGAATGTACAAAAGCACCAAGATGTGGAGCAGATTATCAGTCCAAAATTTCAGGACCTCTGTTTGATCGTATTGATTTGGTGGTCGATGTACCACCTGTGTCGGTTGCAGATTTGCAAGATAATGAGAGGGGTGAGGATTCGGCAACTATTGCCAAACGCGTGGCCAAATGCAGACAAATACAGGAACAGCGTGCACTTGATTTGGGACTAAGCTCACGAACCAATGCAAAACTATCGACATCTGACCTTGAAAAGTGCGTGAAGTTAGATGAAAAGGGTAAGGAGCTTCTCACACGCGCTGTTGATAAATTAAAGCTGTCCGCTCGCGCCTATCACCGCGTTTTGAAGCTGGGTCGTACCATTGCCGATATGAACGGTGCCCCTGAGCAATTAAACCACGCACATATAGCAGAGGCGATAAGTTACAAAAGACCTTCCTTGCTGGGGTAGTGTTAAGTTTATGAAAGAATTACATAATTTTATTGATTTTCGACAAAAAAGCCTATTTTATGTGAAAATAAGGTAATTTAGGGGAAAAGCATGAGCTTTGCTGACAGTCTCACTTCAAAACTGCAATCCTCGCCATCATCCATGGCGATGGCTTTTTCCAATGTAAGTCCTGCAAGGGATATGCTTACTCCGCATGTCAGCCATAATATGGACCTCACACAAGTTGCGTACCGTGCAGCAGATAATATTCAAAAAGCACAAGATGGTTTAGGGGCAATAGCTTCTTCGTCTAGTCAAGGCATTTCTCAAGAAGCAGGAACATTCCAAAAAGTTGGGTTAGAAGTAGCGGCCTCTGTGGCAAGCGCGCCTGCAATGGCAGGCTTGGTAGCAGGGCTGAGTGTCATTAACCCCGTATTAGGTGTGGCTGTTGCAACAGGTGCCATAATTCATCAAGCAACACAATATGCTAGTATTGGAGTGCAAGCACTATCTTCAAATTCACCACAAACTCAAAAACATACTAGTGAATTAAATGATAATATTGGCGATGATAGATATGCTTCTTTTGCTGACGGACTTGACTCACCTACTGCGCAGCAATCTCAAAAAATGTCACCTGCGTTTGTGCCTGCACCTGAAGGGCAAGCAAAACCTGCATTATTCTGGGGGGAAGAGCCTAGCGAAGAACAACTAGTGGATACTCTGAAGGCGCAACGCGATCATAATATTGGGATGGCCGATTCTGTAGCAGGCCTTGATAGAAAGAGATTGGAATTACCGCCACCAGCTTTGGCCGCTTAATTAGTCGTCATCGAAGGCACCAAGTGCGAGATCGGTAATATCTTCTGCTTCGGGATTGTTTTCTTTTTCAAGTTTTCGGTAATATCTGAATGCCAGAGGCAAGCTAATCATATAGATGATTGAGATTGCCGAGAGCATAACCCATGGTGCATGGATAAGAATAGCAAGACATAGTCCAGTGAATGCCAATGAAGGTATAAGCATTTTGGGCTTCAAACGTAATTGTTTGGATGACCATGTAGGAATACGGCTGACCATGAGAGATGAGACAACCAACACCCAAACACCAATTAAAGGTAGCCCTACATTCAACTCTGCAAAATCTCGCGGTGCTTGAAACCAGACAAATAAAGGGAATAATGCTAAGCCCGCCGCCGCAGGCGCGGGGACACCAGAGAAGAACTGTTTTGCCCACTTTCTCTTCTTGTCTTTCAATTTCTCCGTACTGTTATAGCGCGCTAATCTTAAAGCGCAGGCGGAAGCATAGGCAAGCGTTGCAATCCACCCGAGTTTTCCAGCTTCATCCAAACCCCAGATGTACAAAATGAAAGCGGGAGCCACACCAAAGCATAAGAAATCCGACAATGAGTCTAGTTGTGCGCCGAATTCCGAGCTGGCATTCAGTAGTCTTGCTGTTGCCCCATCAAGCATATCCAAAATGGCAGAGACCAGAATAAACAGAACGGCAATTTCAAACTTTCCATTAATAGCCATTTGAATGGCAGTCAAGCCAGACATGAGAGCAAGAAGTGTCAAAAAATTAGGAATGAGTTTTCTTAAAACAGAGAGCTCTAACTCTTCTGCAGTGTCATCCATGATTGGGTGGTTCTCAATATTTGTTTTCTTATCTGCCATTTAAATCTCTATGGATTCACGTGCTTTTTCTTTGGATGTGAAATCGGCGAGTATTGTTTCGCCACCAATAGCTGTTTGCCCAAGTGATACAAGTGGATTTACACCCTTAGGTAGATAAATGTCTAAACGACTCCCAAAGCGGATAAGACCCATGTGTTGACCTGTATCAACAGCTTGTTTTTCCGTGAGGTCATTAATAATACGACGTGCAACCAGTCCCGCAATTTGCACAAAGGCATAGGATTTTGTTTTATCGATTCGCACGTAAGTGGTACTGCGTTCATTCAAATCACTGGCTTTATCCAACGAGGCATTTAGGAACTGTCCTGGATGGTAGATAACTTGTTTTACGACACCTTCCATTGGCACGCGGTTAACGTGGACATTAAATACGCTTAAAAAAATCGAAACACGGGTCCATGTTTCTTCCCCTACACTGTCTTGATCGATTTCAACAGGTAACCCTACGCCTTTTATAATGCCCGTTACACGACCATCGGCGGGTGAGACCATAAGACCTTCGCGTTGAGGAATACTACGGATAGGATTTCTGAAGAAATACAAACACCAAATCGTAAGCAATAGCCCTATTAGCCCTAAAAAAGTTGAGAAAAGAGCTAATAAGATTGTAACGACACCAAATCCCGCGATAAATGGCCAACCTGCAGGGTGAACAGGAAACGACAACGTTTTGATTGTTGAGGAAACCACGCCTTTTATAGTTCCCGCTATTGTTGTGTTTTCGTGCTCATTATGACCGTGGGGGCTTGTCATTCTCTTACCTTTCTATATGGTAATACCCATGAAATTGTTCCTCACTATATTGATTTTTGGATGCATGGCAATGTTCCCGTTTTCAGCGGAAGCTAAAGATCAAAAGTTGATACACCCTCATGCTGATTTCTGTAAAGGTACTTCCAGTACAGCATCAGCTCTGAAATGTCTGTCCTCTCATAAAAAAATTGCAGAAAAAGCGCTGAAAAAAGCATCGGACGAACTGATTAAGAACCGTGATGAAAAAACACGTAAGAACTTCATAGAGACACAAAATTCTTGGCTTACCTATCGTGACCAAGAATGTGCGTGGGAAAAAAACCTCGTTGAAGGCAAGGTTGCAAAAAGACTTTATGAAGCATCCTGTCTTGCGAGTTTAACAGATACACGTGCAAAACAACTTTCTTATGCATTAGAGTCCTCAATGGGCGAGGATGTCATTCCAGAGCTTGAATCCACACCGAGGTGGATGAACTCAGCATTCAGTGACTATCCAAATGTTTATTGGACGCAAAAGAAAAACATAAGTGTGGATTTAGACTGTGATGGTCGTGACGAAGAAATTATGACAGGCATATCTTATGCCCAAGATAAAGAAACCCAAAAATATGATTTATCTGTGAACCTGCTTGTAGCAATGAACCCCGCAGTTGGAAAACCCAAGATAGAACGGTTTCAACTTCCTGTAGTTAGAAAATTTGATGAAAAATCAGGGAATGTAATATGTAGTCCTGATTTCAGTGTAACTTCGTTTGATGAAGTCGTGGATAAGAAAGTAAGCGAAGAGGTCTGCAACAAGGCACTCAAAATCACTTCTAAAAATCAAGGAGTCACGTGTCCTGAACTTGTGCTAAAACTTAAAGATAAAAATTTTACATTACAACCATTGGCAGAGGGTAAAATTTAAGAATAGTTTGAAATAAATATGGCGAAAGAAATCCCAAAAACATTATCTGAGAAAGTCATGAGGCAACTTGAAAAAGATGCTTTGTCACCTATTCCTGAAAATTACGAACTTTTATATGCCTATTTTGAGGGTTTAAATGCCAACCTTAATCATGCTGTAGACCGGCAACTTGAAAAAGATAAAAAACTGGACGAACAATCTTGCAAGGAAATTTATCAGCAATTTTTGCACAATAAAAATAGCGATGAGGTTTTAAGAGAGACGGGAGCGCGCGTTTACGAGACAGTAAAAAGTATTTCCGACAAGATGCAAGAAGCAAAGCATGCCACCAGTAAATATGGCGGAGAACTAAGTAAGGTCTCTTCTAAAATTGAAGGTGAGAAAGATTTCGTCAAACTGCAATCTATGCTTAAGTCCGTAATGTCGGAGACCCAGCAAGTATTGGAACGTAATGCAAGTTTAGAACAAGAGCTTGATAAATCGACAGAAGTTATGACGACTTTGCAAAAAGATCTTGAGAACGTCCGTCAAGAAGCCATAACTGACAGTTTAACGGACATACCAAATAGACGCGCTTTTTACCATGCTTATGATGCGATTTCCGAGAGTAGTAAGAAAACAGGTTCGTCTTTTACATTGATGATGATTGATATAGATAATTTCAAAAAATTTAATGATGATTTTGGGCATCAGGTTGGTGACCAAGTCTTAAAGCTTGTTGCAAGAACATTAAAGGACGGTATACGCGGTAAAGACTTTGTGTGTCGTTATGGTGGAGAAGAATTTGCAATTCTTCTTCCTGATACGCCCTTAAACGCTGGCGTGGCTGTTGGTAACAATTTGCGTAAAACTGTGGCCACAAAAGACGTTGTTAATAAATCAACGGGTAAAATTTTGTCGCAGATTACACTCTCGGCAGGAGTGGCAGAAAGCACCAAAAATGAAACTATGGATGATTTGATTGAGCGCGCGGATGCAGCTCTCTATGCAGCTAAGAATAATGGTCGTAATCAAGTTGCTTCTTCTTACGGGAAAATGAAATAAGGTATACATGAAACAGCTTGTCATCCTCACTATTCTTATTCTTCTTGCTGGTGCGGGTTACGTTATTTTTTCTGTAATGATGTTTCAACCCGATAGTGTTAGACCGATATCATTTGAAGATCCTCTTGCAACAGCTCAGATAGAGGAGGAAGAATTGGCACCAACTTTAACTTCTCCTGAATTGAAGGCGCGCAAAGATGCCGCTGTTAAAATGATTCTGAAAACTATTAAATCTTATGAGGATGTTGGATCAAAATTACCCCAATCGGCACAATCAACAAACGATCTGTTTATGCAACTTGTTAAAAGAGGCGCATTGCCAGCCCTCTATCCTTTGGAGTATGCAGATAGCTCTAAACCTGTAGGTTTTGCACCATTCAAAATTACCCCAGAAGCTGTCGGAAGTACAACACAAGCTAGAACAGCAACAAATGTCCCTGTTGCAGGGCAGGTTACAAACTGTACAGCATCAACATCTATATTTTCAGGCGGAATAGATAGTGACATTATGGTTTGCCCTCCTGCAAACAATGGTCTGACTAGGATGATTTTATCAGGTCCTGGCAATGATGCGATTAAAACAGGGGGTTCGGTAACTATTATCGATTCAGGCGTTGGCGATGATACCATTCAATCAGGTAGTGATTTAACGATGATATTTTTCAAAACCTTAGAGGGTAAAAAGACAATTAATATGGATTGCCAAACTGCCTCCATGCAAGGTAAACGCCTATCGCCAGATTACCCACTCTCTTGGGTTTATCCATATCGACATTTCATTGTTTTTGGTCCGCAGGTTATTGAAGATAATTTGATTATACGGGGCAACGTGATTAAAGACCCTGTGACGAACGGTGAAATTACCATGAACGGGAATTGTTTTAATCTTGTTTATGCTAGTGGTAGATACTAAGTCTTTAGTGCTTGAAGCAACGTCGCCCAAAGGCTATGTATAGCCTATGTCTTCACAAACTGCTTTGGAAAATACACCACATTATCTTGAACAATTGAATCCGCCGCAAAGAAAAGCGGTTGAAACGCTGGATGGACCTTTGCTCGTTTTGGCAGGAGCAGGAACAGGAAAAACCCGTGTTCTCACCACCCGTCTTGCGCATTTGCTCTATTCCAATAAAGCTTTTCCTTCACAAATTTTGGCAGTGACCTTTACCAACAAAGCTGCCCAAGAAATGAAAGAGCGGGTTAGCTCTATTTTCGGGCAGCCTGTTGAAGGATGGTGGCTCGGAACGTTTCATGCTTTGGCTGCCAGAATGCTTCGAAATCATGCTGATCTTGTGGGACTTCAATCGAATTACACCATTCTCGATCCTGATGATCAGGTGCGTCTGATCAAGCAAATCATGGAAGTCGAAAACATTGATATTAAAAAGTGGCCACCAAAGATGGTGATTTCTGTGATTGATCGCTGGAAGGACAGAGCAAAAACACCAAAGGATATTTCAATAGCTGATATTGGTGATTTGGCAAACGGGCGTATGAAAGAAATTTATACGCAATATCAAAATCGTCTCAAAATTTTAAATGCCTGTGACTTTGCAGACCTGCTTCTCCACATGATTACAATTTTCAAAGACCCTGAGAACAAGGACATATTAGAAGATTACCATCGTCGTTTCAAATACGTGCTGGTTGATGAATATCAGGATACCAATGTTTCTCAATATTTGTGGCTTCGTTTAATTGCACAAGGGAGTAATAATATTTGCTGTGTTGGTGATGATGATCAATCAATCTATGGGTGGCGCGGCGCAGAGGTTGGAAATATTTTGCGGTTTGAACGAGACTTTCCAGGCGCAGAAGTCATTCGTCTAGAACAGAATTATCGCTCTACAGGGCATATCTTGGACGCAGCGGCTAGTGTGATATCTCACAATGAGGGACGTTTAGGAAAGACACTTTGGTCAGATGCCGAAAAGGGTGAGAAAATTCGTGTGCGCGGACTTTGGGACGGCGAAGCAGAGGCACGTTTTGTGGGTGAAGAAATGGAAAACCTACAACGCAAAGGTTGGTCACTAAATCAGATGGCTGTTCTTGTACGTACAGGTTTTCAAATGCGAGAATTTGAAGAACGCTTTATAAAATTAGGGTTGCCTTACCGCGTGATTGGTGGCCCACGATTTTATGAGCGTAAAGAAATTCGTGATGCTTTAGCTTATCTAAGGGTAACAGCTCAACCCTCAGATGATTTGGCATTGGAACGCATTATCAATTTGCCTAAACGCGGAATTGGGGATGCAACTGTGCAGTCTCTTTATCACCATGCGCGCACATCTAATATCAGTCTTTACCAAGCCATTGTTGATTTGACGCAAACAGAAGATTTACGTCCAAAAGTCAGAACGACACTCTCAACACTTATCCGTGACTTTGATCGTTGGCGTTCAATGACACATGAAATGCATCATGCAGAGCTCGCTGGTGTGGTGTTGGATGAAAGCGGGTATACCGCGATGTGGCAGTCTGACAAATCACCCGATAGTTCTGGGCGCTTAGAGAACTTGAAAGAATTGGTTTCTGCGATGCAGGAATTTGAAAACATGGCGCAGTTCTTGGAGCATGTCTCACTCGTCATGGAGAACCAAGATGCTTCAAGTAGTGCCGACCAAGTCACGCTAATGACATTGCATGGCGCCAAAGGCTTAGAATTTGATGCAGTCTTTTTACCTGGTTGGGAAGAGGGTCTATTTCCTTCTCAACGCTCAATGGATGAAAACGGTAATGCAGGGTTGGAAGAGGAGCGTCGCTTAGCGTATGTGGGAATAACACGAGCACGTCAACGCTCATATATTTCTTACGTTGCAAATCGACGGATGTATGGAAGTTGGGTGAATGCCCTGCCATCACGTTTTGTTGATGAGTTACCACAAGAGGCAATCGAAGTTGAAGCCGAGATGGGACTTTATGGCGGTGGGCGTTCTTCTCACTGGGATTCTAGTGGAGCGCAGGGGCGTGCATCTGCGGATAGATTCAAGCCTAACGCACATTTACTACAGGGTGTTGGTAAAGCTGTAGCCAAGGAATCATCAGCACCGCAATTTCAAAATGGTGATTCCGTTTTTCATGACAAATTTGGTAAAGGACAAGTTGTTCATGCCGATGGCAATAAACTGGATATTGAATTCGGTACCGGTACGAAACGCGTTCTTGCGAGTTTTGTAGATAAGGTTTGAGATGCAAGAAAACATTCTTAACTTACTTGACTCCTATCTCTACAAATACCCTAAAGAAAAATCACGAATACAACGTATCTACGACTGTTTAGAAAAAAATTTAGATGTTAGTGACCGCACAAATATGGCTGGTCACTTAACGGGCTCTGCTATCGTTCTCGATGAATCAAACCAAGAAATTCTAATGCTGAAACATAAGGCTTTAAATATGTGGCTGGCACCTGGTGGTCACGTCGATCCAGATGAAACACCAGAAGAAGCAACAATAAGAGAGCTAGCAGAAGAAACATCAATTCGTGATGAGTCTGTCCAGTGTCAGTTAATTGATATTGATGTTCACCCGATTCCTGCACGCCCAGAGAAGAATGAAGAAAATCATTTTCATTTTGATTTTCGGTATTTATTTACACTCAAGAAAAAGCCGGATGTACGACTGGAGAAAAATGAATCTTTGGATTATGCATGGCTCAAATTAGACGATGTCAAAGACACCTATCCAGAAATTTATGAAAAACTATCTGTTTAATTCAATTTAAATGTTCCATAAGCAAGAACCGCACCTGTTTTTTTATCGTTAGCCAATAACAAGATGGAATTAGTCTTTTCGGGTAAGGTTAGTTCAGAACTTTTCTTGTTCGTCTTACCATCCCAGACCCCAAAATTTTTGAGTGCCAAAGCGTTTCTCACATATTTCACAGTTTTTCCGCTGTTTTCACCACGCCCAATATTTTGCACACGTTCATTCTCTATAGCAAAAAGAGTGATTGTGCTTTCTGGCATTTCCGAAGAAGCAAGTTGAGGCAACGTATATTCGAGCGTTCTTGTAGTTGAATTATATGAGCCTTTAATTTCACTCAATACTCTACTTTGTTCCGTTTTAATTGCCTTTTTTGCTTTCGAACTGCTTGAGCCAACAAAGCTATGACGACCATTAACCACCAAATTAGGCGTATAGACGCGCCCTAATTCAATTTTTCCAGCACGATCTCTTTGTCGTTTTGTACAGGCTTCTAGAGAAAGTGTATCTTTCCAAGATAAATAATCCCAATAATCAACATGACATGCGACACCAATAACATTTGGTTGTTGAATCAACTCCGCAAATAAACGATCAGCAGGTGGGCAAGACGAACAACCTTGTGATGTATAAAGTTCTAAAATAACTGGATTGCCCACCACTTTTGAATTGGCTTTAGCGTCTGACCAAAGGAAAGTCCCACACAAAAGCGTAACAAGTGAAAGAGCTTTGAATAGTGACATATTTTTCTCCGTTCTATATAAGGTATACGGTTAAGAATGGCCAAAGGTTACAAGTCAGTATTAAAAATTAGAGTGAGAGAATGACATTACAATATAAAACAGCATGTGTTTTTGGTGGAACGGGATTTGTTGGACGTTATATCGTTCAAGAGCTAGCGCGCCAAGGTGTGACAATTAAAGTTGTTTCGCGCACACCACAAAGCGCCTATTTTTTAAGACCTTATGGTGATGTAGGGCAGATTGTTCCTGTCTTTTGTGATTATTCTGACAAGAGCATTAATGATGCTGTGAAAGGCTGTGACATTGTTGTGAACGCAACAGGTATTCTCTATCAAACGCGCAAAAATAGCTTTAAAAAAATCCATACTGAACTTCCAAAATTCATTGCTAAGGCTTGTAAGAAAAATGATGTGAAAAGATTTGTTCATATTTCAGCTCTTGGTGTTCAAGAAACGGGTTCCAAATACGGTAGAACCAAACTTGCGGGTGAAGAAGCTGTTCTAAGGCACTTCCCAAGTGCAGTTATTTTAAGACCGGGCGTTATTTTTGGAAAAGAAGACGAATTTTTCAACCGCTTCGCAAAAATGATGGGTTTCATGCCTTTTATGCCGTTGATTGGTGGTAACAAACCAAAATTCCAACCCGTTTATGTCTGTGATGTTGCAGAAGCCGCCATCAAAACGATTTTTGGCGCAGAAGAATTACAGGGGCGTATTTATGCGCTTGGTGGTCCCGAAGTTATGGGATTCAAAGAAGTTTATAACAGAATTTCCGCAGAAACTGGGCGTTCACGTCCAATGATAAAAGCGCCTTTCTGGATTGCTAAGTCGAAGGGATTTTTCTTTCAATTATTACCAGGAACACCTTTATTGACTGTTGATCAAGTACGTTCATTGCAAACTGAGAATGTTGTGAGAGAAGGTCAGCTTTCCTTGCAAGATTTGGATATCAAACCAACCGCCACTTCACTCATTTTACCAACCTACCTGCATATCTATAAACAAGGTGGACCTTACGCGGACAAAAAGCACGTTTCTGTTTAAAACTTGCCCTGAGGAGAAAACTGACTATCATTATGTTCATGCAAAAACGAATTTTATCACTGATTTTATTGTGTTCCGTCTTTATGTTCGGAGCAGTTACATACTCTCATGCACGAAGCGATGGTATTGCTGCTGTCGTTAATGACCGCGCCATTACCATGTCCGATGTTGATGAGAGAGTTAATCTGATTATGGCCGCCTCTGGTATTCCTAATAATAAGGAAACACGCTCTCGATTTGAGCAACAGGTTATTACCATGTTAATTGATGAACAAATTAAACTTCAGGAAGCTGATCGTTTGGAGATTGAAGTGACCGAAGAAGAAATCGGGAATGGTTTTGCAACATTGGCACAGCAGAACAATGTAGAGCCTGAAAAATTTAGAAAAATGATTGAGGGCAGTGGTTTAAGATATGAGACGTTGGCTGAACAAATTCGTGCCGAGGTTGCTTGGGGAAAAGTTGTGGCTTCGCAAGTTCGCCCACGTGTTCAAATTGCCGATGCTGATATAGATGCAGAGTTAGAGCGTTTGTCAGGGACAATTGGCTCACAACAATATTTGGTCTCGGAAATTTTCCTCTCTGTTGATACCCCTGATAAGGAATCAGAAGTTGGACAATCTGCTACAAAAATTGCACAACAGGCCAAACAAACACCTGACAAATTTCCCGCTATCGCGCGTCAGTTTTCGCAAGCTGCTGGTGCAACACAGGGCGGAGATCTTGGCTGGGTGCAAGGTACTCAAGTGCAAGCTGAGTTAGAAGAAGCATTAAAATCTATGCAAACTGGTTCTATCTCAAGCCCTGTTAGGACATCATCTGGGTATCATATCTTACTTTTGAGAAACCAAAGACAGTTGGATGCAGCAGGATTGCCAGAACGAGAAGATGTTATGCAGGCGTTGGGTAATAAGCGACTTTCTAGACAAGCTCGTGGCTATTTCCAAGATTTAAAATCAAGCTCTTTCATTGAAAGCCGTGTCTGATTTACCACCCCTTAGGGATGTTCTCAAAAAATATAATTTAGAGCCTCGAAAGTCGCTTGGGCAGAATTTTATTCTCGATTCTAATGTCACGGATAAAATTGCTCGCCAAGCAGATAATCTTTCAGAAAGTATAGTCATTGAGGTTGGGCCAGGTCCAGGTGGATTAACGCGCAGTCTTCTTAAAAACGATGTAAAAAAAGTTATTGCCGTTGAAAAAGACAAACGCGCTATTCAAATATTAAATGAACTCGCTGAGTTTTTTCCTGATCGCCTACAAGTTGTTGAAGCTGACGCACTTAAAATGGATATTAGCGAATTAAGTGAGGGAAGGCCTTGTCAGATTGTTGCAAATCTTCCCTATAATATTGCAACACCTTTACTGACCAAATGGCTGAAAGATGTCTACGAAAACCCATCTTTAATTGAACGAATGGTCTTGATGTTTCAAAAAGAAGTGGCCGACAGAATAATTGCAAAACCTAGCACGAAAGCCTATGGGCGGCTGAGTATTCTGTCTCAATGGCTGTGTCAATGTCATACAGCTTTTGATTTAGCGCCATCTGTATTTATTCCTCCACCAAAGGTCACATCAAGCGTGGTTATTTTTAATCCACATAAAGACTTACAAAATAAACCAAAATTCGAGAGCGTAGAGAAAATAACAGCTCAAGCATTTAATCAGCGGCGTAAAATGTTGAGGAGTAGTTTAAAAGATTATTGCGATATATTATCAAAATATGATATGAATATTACAGATCGTGCAGAAAACTTGTCTGTAAAGCAGTTTTTAGAAATCGCACGTCACATATAATAATAAAAA
>JBBKVR010000066.1:0-13859 GCA_037968575.1 Bdellovibrionales bacterium
TGTATCGCAGTAATTTTAAAAACGTTATTGCCGATACGAAAGCTGTTTTATTTGCCATGCAGGACCTTGGTAGCACCCATGCTCAAAAAGTAATTGATGCAGACTTTTCCAACCATGTATCTCTAAACCAGAACAACGTTAGAGAACAATTCCCTAGGTTTGATGCAGATTGCGCCTGCGTGGATCAGTTGGGTGGTATTATAAAAATGAGAGATGTTTCAAAGCATCTCTATGAAAAACTTGTCCATTCTCCTGTAAAAAAACAATTTGAAGCTGAAATTAAAAATATTAAGTGCGTTAATTCAGGCTATAGCGTCGAATTTCAAGATAATCAGAGAGTGCTTGCTGAAAAAATTCTCGTTTGTGCAGGTTATCAATCGCAAGATGTAATGAGTTTATTTAGCACTATTGAGATGCCAAATTTGGGGATCAGAAAAATAAAGCCAGGCGGATTGATTCACCTTAAACCAAAAACAGACCAACAATATGAAAACGCCCTTGCTGGACATATGCCGCTATTTGCTTACATTGAAAAAGGCATGTTTGGTGTCCCCATTGTTAAGGGTTATAGCGATATAGTTAAAATTGCGAGCTTCTATGACCCTACTTCAAAAACCTATTTAGGTGACGAGCCTTTTGATTTTATCAAAAACCACGTCCCGTTTTTAAAGGATTTTGAGATAGTTGAACCTGACATTAAAGACCAATGCGAGTACGATTACACTGAAGACGGAAATTTCATAGTAGGCCAATTTGATAAGCTTCCTAATTTGTTTGTTGCGTGTGGCTGGAATGGGAGTGGTTATAAATTCGCACCCGTAATTTCTGAAATGATGAGTGGTTTAATTGTGACAGGGGAAAACAAATTCCCTGAAATATTCAATCCCAATCGATTGAAATAAAAATACCAGACGGTCTGTAAGCCGGGTTCTGTACCGTTAAAAACGGTGATGACCATTCATCTTGATATCATATTACTATGATACCTCTAGCGACCAACCCGAACCTCGATACGGAAACATATCATAATGAGATTCCTATTCGGTCTTGCATCGGACGGGGTTTACCATGCCGCTTCAGTTACCATCCACGCGGTGCGCTCTTACCGCACCCTTTCACCCTTACCCTATAAATAGGGCGGTATACTCTCTGTTGCACTTTCCATAGGCTCGCGCCTCCCGGGTGTTATCCGGCGTCCTGTTTCCGTGATGCCCGGACTTTCCTCGCCTGTAAACAAGCGCAGCCATCCGACCGTCTGGTGGGGGTGTTATACCTTTTTATATGCACAAATTTCAACAAAAAGAAAAATTGACATAATTTTAAATTTATAATAGAAACGCCTTCCAAAATGAACAGGTGAAATATGACTAAAAAATATGACTGGGAAAACGATCCGATAGGCGCAATGATTAAGCATATAGAAGATGCCTATGATGCAGGCAACACAGCGGCGTATGCTCATTTTCTCGAGACAAATTTACCAGATGAAAAATTTGCTGATTCCATAAGCAGGGATACAATCGAAAAATGCTACAAGCATTCCATTGAAACTGGACAAGATGGTGCAGCGAGCCGTATTTATCACGCTGCGCGTAAAGCAAATAAACTAAGTGACGGTTTAACAAAAAATGTAAATCTCGAAATTTTAAGAGAAGAAGATGATTTGGACATACCTGTTGTGGGAATTATTTTTGATCAAGAGAGCGAACGAGTGATTGTATCGTGGCGTGAAAGAGGAACATCTTGGGTGAATAGTAAGGCCAGAACACCAAGGGAACTGAAGGAGCGCTGGGGAGAGCATGCGGAAAACAGCACAAGATGCGAGAAATCTCTTCCATTCGTCAGGCAGGCTTTTGAAAAAATAGTTGGTAATAATAGCACGCCAGAATGGGAAAGAAATCTGGCTATCGTAGCCTTAGAAAGACTTAACCAGTCTTAACTTCGCTTTTTTCTTAGTAACCAATTAGCTAATGCGTGGGTTTTATAAGTTGATTGACCCTCGGCACCGTTCTTGAAAACATCTGGTTCAAAGTGGCGTTGAAATTCGCGGACAAGAGTTACCGCTTCGCATTCGGGGCTGTATCCAATTTCTTTTAAAGTTGAAAGAAGTCCTGCGTCATTATCAAAATCTTCCTTTTCAGGTTCAGGCCATAAACCGATTTTATTTTCTGCCAATTTTGCCCAAGGAAATAAATGACCAGGGTCAATCTTGCGTCCTGGTGCAATGTCAGAATGTCCAAGGGCATTCTCTCTCATTTTTGGATGACGCTCACAAATACCACTGCAGAGCTCAATCAGCGCTTCAATCTGAATGTCAGGAAACGGTGTCGCATCATCCTTATACCCTGCGTTCACAACCTCGATACCAATTGAGTGCGAATTCATATCAGTAGTACCCTGCCAGTAAGAGTTACCCGCATGCCACGCACATTTGTCTTCGTCAACGAGAGCATGAACGGTTCCGTCTATATCTACCAAGTAATGCGCGCTTAATTTTGCATTCGGCTCAGCGTAAACATCCAACGCCTCTTGGGCAGTTTCAGTCCCAGTGAAATGCAAGATGAGATATTTAGGTTTTACCCCGTTCGCACGTTCATCAAAATTTGGTGATTTAGTCATGTTTTTCTTTCACAAAGTTCAGCATTGCCAAGCCAACAATCCAGAACAAAATAATACTGATAAGACCTGCCTTTTGAGTGTCCCAGATTTGCGTGAAAAGTCCATAGGAGAGAGGCCCTAAAAACGCAATTGATTTACCCGTAAAAGCATAAAGCCCGTATATTTGTGCGGTCATATGTTCAGGGGCAAGACGCCCAGCCATTGTTCTGCTTGCGGCTTGCACTGGGCCAACAAATAAGCCGAGCCCCAAGGCAATAAGAATAAATGTGGTTTTGTCGGGTGCAAACAAAATGGCGATGCCTGTTAAAATCAAAAAGATAAGGCTGACCATAATAGTTTTCTTCGAGCCTGCTTTGTCATCCATAAAGGAAAAAGCAAATGCGCCCAGTCCTGCGGTGGCATTCAAACCCACTGCAAATAACAGAATATCCGTAAATTCCATGCCGTAAGTGGCCGCTGCATAAACACCACCAAGTGCAAACAGGGTTGCTAATCCATCGCGGTAAAGTGCAGAGGCAATCAGAAAGCGAACAATATTTCCGTAGGATTTAATTGAGAGAATACTTTGCCAAAGTTGAGCAAGCCCCTTTTTGATTGCTTTTAGTCGTGATGGTTCGCGTCGTGGCAAATCAGGCGTAAAAAGCAAAAGCGGAATTGTAAAAACGACCATCCAGATGGCAACTAATATTGCGCTGGCACGTACATTTTCCATGTTTTCGGTTGGTAAATTTATAAGGGGTGGCATGGATTCACCTAGTCCTGTCAAGCACACAAGCGCAATCACGAGAGAGACCAGTCCACCGATATAACCCAATGCCCAACCCCATCCAGAAATTCTACCCATATTTTCTTTTGAGGAAATGAGTGGGAGTTGCGCATTGCAAAATACAATTGCGAGTTCAATTGCCACCAATGCAAAGATCACCAGACCAAGAGCTAAGAGTATTTGAATGTTTGAAGAGGCAGGTGGAATAAAATAAAGCCCCGCAGTTGCCAGTGCAGAATACAAAGTAAGGGAACCAATCCAAAGGCGTGTTCGCCCAGAAAAATCAGCGATAGCTCCAAGAATTGGCGCAGCAAATGCGATAATCAACCCACCGACTGCAATCGCGTACCCCCAATAAGCGCCTGCCAGAATTTCATCTCCAACGACTGAGCGTGTGAAATACACGGAAAATATGAAAGTTAGAATGATGGTTGAAAAGGCAGAATTTGCCCAATCATATAACGCCCATGAAAATACAGATTTTTTTGTAACGTTTTGGCTCATGCAAATACTGATAACTGTTTTTTCAAAAAAAGCCTATGGAGTTATCCCGCTTTTTTTATGTGTGCAAACCCCAAGAAAAATTGACCGCCCATGCTTTCCCATGATATCCCATATATATCCATGTTTTTACGTGGGTGGTTCTTTTATGTGTGTTTCTTAACCCTCTTTCCCAGAAAGAAAGTCAGGCATCAGTGGCGCTGTTTCTATCAACAACAGTTAATCAAATAGATAAAAAGGGACGAGTTTCCGTGCCTGCTGGTTTCCGCTCCGCCCTGAACAGCGGCGGAACCAGCGGCGTGGTTTTGTTCCGCTCACCTGTCCATGAATGTCTTGAAGGGTTCGATCCAAAATTTATGGAGGACATCAGTTCTCGCCTTGATCATTTCGATATGTTCTCAGAAACCCAAGATGATTTGGCAACTGCCATTTTTGGCGAAGCAGTACCTTTATCTGTCGATGATACAGGGCGCATTACCCTGAATGGTCAGTTAATGGAACATGCAAATCTGAATGAAAAAGCCGCCTTTGTAGGGTTGGGGCAAAAATTCCAAATCTGGTCACCTGAGAAACTAGAGGCACGCCAAAGAGATGCGCGTAAGAATGTGAAAGACAAGGGTCTCACTCTCCCCAAGACAACAAATAAGGGAGGTGATGTATGACCCAAGCAGCACATGTCCCCGTGATGTTGAATGAAGTTGTTTCCGCACTCTCACCTAAAGACGGCGAGGTTTATGTTGATGGAACATTTGGCGCGGGCGGTTATTCACGCGCCATTCTTGATGCGGCGAATTGCCGCGTGATTGGTATTGACCGTGATGAAACGGCTCTCAACGCCGCAAATGATATGAAAGAGTCTTACGGGGACAGGTTATTGCTCATCCATGGCGCGTTTAGTGATGTCAAAAATCATTTGAAAGAACTTGGCTTTGAGAAGGTTGATGGGTTTGTCCTCGATATTGGTGTGTCATCCATGCAAATCGACCAGCCAGAGCGTGGATTTTCATTCCGTTTTGATGGTCCGCTAGATATGCGGATGGATACAAGTTCTGGTCAGAGCGCCAGTGAATTGGTCATGCAAACCAAAGAAGAAGAGCTTGCCAATCTGATTTACAAATATGGTGAGGAACGACTATCACGGCGTATTGCCAAAGAAATCGTCAAAGCACGCGCAGAAATGCTAATTGCGCAAACCGCACAACTTGCCGAGATTGTAAGGGCTTGCGTTCCACGTTCACCAAAAAACGCAATTGACCCAGCAACGAGAACATTCCAAGCGTTACGTATTGCAGTGAATGACGAACTTGGTGAGCTCGAGCGTGCGATTGCAAGTGCTCCTGAAATTCT
Source organism: Bdellovibrionales bacterium (assembly GCA_037968575.1). Classification (GTDB taxonomy): domain Bacteria; phylum Pseudomonadota; class Alphaproteobacteria; order Micavibrionales; family Micavibrionaceae; genus UBA2137. Next base: position 5,234 of record JBBKVR010000066.1, read on the forward strand.
AAACGAAGGTGGTCGTTTAATCGTTGTCTCTTTCCATTCCTTGGAAGACCGTATTGTTAAAAACACCTTCAAAAACTTAACTGGTCGCAATTCTGGTGCGTCCAGACACCAACCTGAGAGTCCTTCTCAAAATCAAACTCCTTCCTTCTCGCTTCTAACCCGGAAGCCAACTCTCCCAACACAAGACGAAACAAAAGTTAATCCTCGTGCTCGTTCTGCAAAATTGCGCGGCATTGTTAAAGGCGAGGGGGCTTCATGAAGTTAGGACGTATTACCACAGGCTGTATTCTTAGTGCCGTTCTTGTTTCAGGAGCATTGCTCTTTATTGTGTCGCAAAAAGTGCAATCAACTGAGCGCGATATCAATTTTCTTGAAACAAAAATTGCCCGTGAAAAAGAGTCTGTTCGCGTGTTCCAGGCTGAGTGGGCATATCTAAATCGCCCTGACAGACTGGAAAAACTAGCTGCAAACTCGCAACTTGAGCCAACAGCAATTCCGCAATCATTGGACAGGCAAATTATGATCCAAACGGTTGTGGTACCTATTCCAATTCGTAAACCTGTTTTTGAGAAAATGGATAATACGCCCGCGCTCATACAAGTCAGCACGCAAACAGAAAAAACAGAAGACACGCCTATTATCACACCGCAAAATAACTCACCTGAAAAGGATGAAAATTTTGCTGACCTCATTCAAAATCTGGAAACGGGGGTAGGAGAATGAAGCGTCATCCTCTCGCACGTCTGTCGTTTACCATTATGGGGAACAAGAGTTCTGCTCTTGAAAAGGCACGCTCTCGCCTTGTTCTATTAAGTGCGTTTTTCATTATTGCTTATCTGGTTGTTGCTATCCGCATGTTTGATTTGATGATTTTACAGGGCATGTTCTTTGTCGATGAAAATATTACCCAAGAAAAACAAGCAATTTCAACATTGGCACCCAAAGAAATGCGTCGCGCCGATATTGTCGATCGTAATGGTGTGTTGCTCGCGACATCTTTGAAAACAGCATCGCTTTTTGCAGATCCAAAACTGGTTGTTGATGCACAGGAAACAGCAAAAGAATTGGCCAAACTTTTTTCAAGCCAATCGTATGAGAGTTATTTGGAAAAACTGCAAAAGAAAAACCGCTTCGTTTGGTTGAAGCGTAATCTTATACCGAGCGAGCAAAATAAAATTATGTTGATTGGTGACCCAGGGCTAGCGTTCCGCGAGGAATATCAACGTGTATATCCGCAAGGTGAATTGGTGTCACATACCATTGGTTACGTTTCCCAAGACAATAAAGGTTTAGCTGGTTTGGAGCGCGCGTTCCAACCATTGTTATCCGAGAATAAAAAAGAAGTCAGTTTGAAAACGACACTCGATGTTCGCTTGCAACATGCTTTGCGTCAGGAAATTCAAAATACCATTGAAAAGTTCAGTGCCAAGGCAGGAACAGGTTTGATTATGGATGTTAATAATGGTGATGTTTTAGCGATGGTGTCTTTGCCAGATTTCGACCCCAACGTTAAAGGCAAAATGAGTGATGACACGGCCTTTAATCGTGCAAGTCTAGGGGTGTATGAGCTTGGTTCTGTTTTCAAAATCTTCTCAACAGCGGCTTTAGTCGAGAGTAATGATAATGCATTGACTATGACGTTTGATGCAACCGAACCATTGAAGCGTGGGCGTTATACCATCCGTGATTATCACCCAGAGAAACGTATTCTGACTGTGCCTGAAGTTTTCATGGTGTCTTCCAACATTGGAACAGCTCTTATGGGTGAATCAATTGGAACGGATGGGTTGAAGGCGTTTTATAAAAAACTTGGGTTATTCGAAAAACCAGACACGGTATTACCTGAGGTTGGTTCACCTCTTTATCCGCGCCCTTGGAGAGATATCAATACATTGACCGCGAGTTATGGGCACGGCATTGCTGTCAGTCCGTTGCAGTTGGTCACAGCAGTATCGACAATTGTGAATGGTGGTTATTCCGTACGCTCTCGTTTTATTTTACCTGAGCAAGAAAAACATGAAAATACATTTGAGACTGCCTCTGTTCGTGTAATCAAAGAAGAAACATCACAAGTTATGCGCGGTCTGTTACGTCTTGTTGTGACTGATGGAACAGCAAGGAAGGCCGAAGTCACTGGATACGAAGTTGGCGGAAAAACAGGAACGGCTGAAAAGCCGGGCGCTCATGGATATGACCGCAATAAATTGATTTCGTCCTTTGTTGGTGTGTTCCCGACATCTGCACCAAAATATGTCGTGTTTGTGGCTATTGATGAACCCCATGGCATAAAGGAAAGTTATGGGTATGCGACAGCGGGATGGACTGCTGCGCCTGCTGCTGGCCGTATCATAAAACGTATGGCGTCTCTTTTGGGAATACCACCTATTGAGAAACCCCAGCAACAAGATGAGACAAATAAATTACTTGTCTCCCATACGGAAGGAGAGGCGCTATGAAACTCTCTCAATTAATCAATCACGATTTCAAACAAGACCCAGAAATCACCGGCGTGACATGCGATAGTCGTGAAGTTAAAGACGGTTACATTTTTGCAGCTTTGCAGGGCGCGAAGGCTGATGGAAATAATTATATAGACCAAGCCATTGAAAACGGCGCGGCTGTTATTATTACCAACTTGCCTAAATCAAAATTCAAAAAAGCGTTAATTTATAAAACAGATACGCAACGGTTGGTATATGCAAATTTGTGTGCTCTGTTTTACGGGAAGCAACCTGAAAAAGTTTACGCCGTGACAGGAACCAGCGGAAAAAGTTCGATCGTATGGTTTGCGCGGGAAATTCTCAAAGAGCTAGATATTAAAGCGGCATCAATCGGAACAATGGGTGTCTTTGCAGGTGAGCATTATCAAACAGAAGGTTCTCTTACTAGTCCTGATCCTGCAATTTTGCACAGAGCCATTAAAGATGTTCAGGAAAAAGAACATGTAACAGATGTTTTGATAGAGGCCTCTAGTCATGGACTAGATCAACACCGTCTTGTGGGCTTACATGTTGATGTTGCAGCTTTCACAAATCTTTCACATGAACATCTGGATTATCATGGCTCACTCGAAGCCTATTTCGAAGCTAAATCCAAACTCTTCACTGAAGTCCTAAAAGAGGGTGGAACTGCAGTTTTAAATGCCGATATTGATGAGTTTGAAACACTAAAAGACATTTGTTATCACAAAAATCTGAAAGTGATTTCTTACGGGACGCGTGGTTCTGATATTACGCTTGTTACAAGTAAATCTACGCAAGAAGGCAAAGAGGCCGTCATCGCTTTGGGTAAAGAATCTTATTCTCTGAAATTGCCGCTTATCGGTGCATTCCAGCTTGCCAATGTTATTTGCGCTATCGGTCTCATTCTATCTGCACACCCTGAAATTGATCGCGAAAAATTATTCAAAATTATCTCGAAGTTGAAAGCAGTTCCTGGACGATTAGAGCCGATTGAATCTCGTATCAAAGGTGCTGCTATCTATGTTGATTACGCGCACAAACCTGCTGCACTTCAATCTGTTTTAAATGCAGTTCGTCCACACACGCAAGGGGAGTTGTACCTTGTTTTTGGTTGTGGAGGAGATCGCGACAAAGAAAAACGACCTTTGATGGGTAAGATTGCACAGCAACTTGCCGATCAGGTCATCGTGACAGATGACAATCCCCGCACGGAAGATCCTTCCGTTATTCGATCCGAAATTCTTACCGCCTGTCCAAAGGCAAAAGAAATCGGTAACCGCCGTCGCGCAATCGCCGACGCACTATCCCACCTCAAATCCGGTGACAGCCTCATCATTGCAGGCAAAGGCCATGAAACAGGCCAAACCCAAGCCGGAAAAACCACCCCATTTGATGATCGTGTCGTTACGCGTGAAGAAATTCTTGTTCTGGAGAAGAAAAAATGAGTGAAAAAACTATCGCGCCGTCCGCAACATTGTGGACAGCCACCGAAGCCGCAAAGGCTACAAACGGAACGCCACACGGTGATTGGTTTGCCACGGGCATTTCCATTGATACACGTACTTTGCAAAAAGGTGATTTATTTGTTGCCATCAAAGGTGATGTGATGGACGGGCATGATTATGTTGTTGAAGCATTGAATAAAGGTGCTGCTGCAGTTGTTGTTTCAACTGTACCAAAAGGTGTTGAGATTGGGGCGTCTCTGCTTGTTGTTGAAAACACGTTGAAGGCATTAGAAGATTTAGGCAAAGCGGCGCGGGCTAGAACAGCCGCAAAAGTTATCGCTGTAACAGGAAGTGTTGGAAAGACTGGGACCAAGGAAATGCTGGCAGCTGCTTTTGGTTGTCAGGGACAAACTCATGCCGCCAAGAAAAGTTATAATAATCATTGGGGTGTGCCTTTAACACTATCAGCAATGCATGCAGGAACGGATTACGGTGTTTTTGAAATTGGTATGAACCACCCTGGCGAAATTACACCTCTCACAAAAATGGTTTCTCCTGATGTGGCAATTATTACAACTGTTGCCCCTGTTCATGTTGAGCATTTTGAAAACGGTCTAGAAGGTATTGCAGAAGCAAAAGCTGAAATCTTTGCAGGACTTAAAGATGGAGGAATTGCTGTTATCAATCGTGACATGGATATGTTTGAGAAAGTGAACCGTATTGCGGCAAGTTATAATATTGATGTTGTGACTTTCGGTGAGCATGAAAATGCAGATGTGTGTATGAAGGATTGTCTTGTTGCTGCAAATGGTACGCGCGTACAAGCAAGTTTATTTGGAGAAGATGTTACTTACACATTGAACTGGAGTGGGCGACATGTTGCTGAAAATTCATTGGCTGTTCTGGCAGCAGTAAAATCAATTGGAGGAGACGTTGATAGGGCAGCCAAAGCTTTGCAATCTCTGAACGCCCCCATTGGTCGTGGCTCGAAAGAAGAACTTGATTTTGGTGATAAAGATAATCCAATCACATTGATTGATGAAACCTATAATGCTTCGCCAACCTCAATGCGAGCAGCATTCAAGGTTTTAGCGCTTATTGACCCAGGTAGGGGTGGTAGAAGAATTGCTATTTTAGGCGATATGTTGGAGTTGGGTGAAGAGTCACCAAGGCATCATGCTGAATTGGCGTTGCCACTCAAAGATGCCAATGTAAACCTTGTTTATACCTGCGGACCTCTCATGAAAAATCTTCACAATGCTTTGCCCGAAAATCAACGCGGTGACCATGTAAAAGATAGCCGTGAACTAGCACAAATTGTGCCTGATGTTCTAACGCCTGGTGATGTTGTTATGGTCAAAGGTTCGAATGGCAGTAAGATGAATGTTGTGATTGAGGCTTTGCGTGCTGTGCCATCCAACAAAAAAAACCTTAACCAAAGTAAGGCTGACTAATGCTCTATAATCTTCTTGCCCCACTTGCTGATGACTATAGCTTCTTAAACCTGTTTCGTTACCTGACGTTCAGAACAGGTGGCGCAATTATGACCGCGTTGCTCATATCATTTATCATGGGACCGTCATTTATCCGCTGGTTGAAAAAGAAGCAAAAAGAAGGGCAGCCTATTCGCAAAGATGGTCCTGAAACGCATTTTGCCAAAGCAGGAACGCCCACTATGGGCGGTCTTATGATTTTGTCCGCCGTGGTGATTTCAACGGTTTTATGGGCTGACTTAAGCAATAAGTTTGTATGGTTTGCGCTGACAGTCATGGTTGGATTTGGAATTATTGGTTTTGCAGATGATTTTGCCAAATTAACAAGTCGTTCCGCTAATGGTGTGAGCGCACTTAAAAGAATATTGGGACAAATTCTAATTGTAACGATTGTGACAATCGGAATTAACAATTCACTTCCAGATACAATCAATAGCCATGTGGCTATTCCTTTCGTCAAAGATTTTTACGTTGATATTGGTTGGTTCTTTGGGGCTTGGGCTCTCATTGTAGTGATTGGTTCTGCCAATGCTGTGAATTTGACCGATGGATTAGATGGTTTAGCAATTGTTCCCATTGCCATTGCTGCGGCTTGTTTTGGGCTCATCAGTTATCTGGTTGGTAACGCGGTTTTCTCCGATTATCTGCAAATTTCATATGTTGCTGGAACAGGGGAAATGGCGATTATCTGCGGCGCAGTTGTGGGCGCCGCCATGGGATTCTTGTGGTTTAACGCACCACCTGCCCAAGTTTTCATGGGTGATACAGGCTCACTCGCTTTGGGTGGTTTGCTCGGAACGATAGCACTCATCACAAAGCACGAAATGGTTTTAGCAATCGTTGGTGGTTTGTTTGTTCTTGAGGCAGTTTCAGTGATTGTTCAGGTTCTCTCCTTTAAAATGACGGGTAAGCGCGTCTTCCGTATGGCGCCCATTCACCACCATTATGAGAAAAAAGGCTGGTCAGAGCCAACTGTGGTTATTCGTTTCTGGATTATTGCGGTTGTCTTGGCTCTTATTGGTCTCTCGACATTAAAACTCAGATAGGTATTCAAGCTCTATGAGTGCATTCAACATTTTTTCGCGTACAGATAAATCTGCCATCGGAACATGGTTCTGGACGGTCGATAAAGGCACGCTTCTGTGTGTTGCTGCTCTTATCTTGTATGGGTTGATGTTGGTGGCAACGGCGTCACCTGCTGTCGCGCTCCGTATAGGTGTTTCTGAAAACCATTTCTTATTCCGTCATTTGATTTTCCTTGTGCCGACCATTTTTATAATGCTTGGAGTCTCTATGCTCTCACCACGTCATTTATGGCGACTGGCGACAGTAATATTTACAGTCGGCATTCTGTGTATGCTGATTATCCCGTTCACAGGTATGGAAATTAAGGGCGCGAAGCGTTGGATTCATGTGCTTGGATTCTCGTTGCAGCCCAGTGAAATGGTTAAGCCCGCTTTCGCAATCGTGTGTGCTTGGTTAATGGCGCAGCAAAAAGAAAAAGAGGCCTTTGCAGGGGACTTCTATGCAGCAGGATTCTATGCGGTTTTTGTAGCACTCCTTCTCGTGCAGCCTGACTTTGGCATGACCATAATTGCCACATGTATTTTTGCCTCTCAGATTTTTTTGGCAGGTCTGCGTTTCCGTTATTTGGCAATCGTATTTTTAGCTGGTGTTGGGCTGCTTGTTTCTGCCTATTACGGATTTGACCATGTGCAAAGCCGTATTGACCGCTTCATGAATCCCGAAGTTGGGTCAACATATCAAGTTGATAAATCTATCGAGTCATTTCGCTCAGGGGGTATTTTAGGAACAGGGCCAGGACAGGGCACGGTCAAGATGAATCTACCAGATGCCCATGCCGACTTTATCTTTGCTGTTGCAGGTGAAGAATTCGGGTTTATCTTCACTCTTATTTTAGTGGGGCTGTTTCTCTACATTCTGCTCCGCGGTTTTAATCATCTAATGGAAAGCGAGGATATGTTTATGATTCTGGCTTGCGGGGGTTTACTCACCATGATTGGGTTGCAAGCGTTAGTGCATATTGGATCATCGCTCAATCTTTTACCTACAAAGGGCATGACTTTGCCATTCATAAGTTATGGCGGAACATCGCTACTATCCATTGGATTCACGTTTGGCGCTGTGCTATCACTGACAAGGCATAAACGGCGATCACGGATTGTCAAAACATCGGCTAAACGGAAAAGGCTAGGTTCATAATTCAATGACCGAGAAGACAACACGCATATTACTTAGCAGTGGAGGAACAGGGGGACACGTTTTTCCTGCTCTTGCTCTTGCTGATGATTTGTTATCGCGCGGATTTGATGTGCATTTGGCAACCGATAAACGCGGTGAGGCTTATCTGGATTCTGAGCGAAAAGCTAAACTCGCTTATACGGTTTTACCGTCAGGCACGTTGGGTGCAGGTTTAAAAACCAAAATTATGGGTGTCATCAACATGGTGTTTGGCTTTTTTAAGGCCCGTAAGCTCATTAAACAATATGCCCCACAAGTTGTTGTAGGTTTTGGTGGCTATCCGTCCGTTCCTGCTGTGCTTGCTGCACAAAAGATGAAAATTCCAACAGTTCTGCATGAGCAAAATGCGATTGTCGGGAAGGCTAATCTTTATCTCGCGCCAAAGGCCGAGCGCATTGCCCTGTCTTTGCCAGGAGGTAAAGGGTTGGAAGAAGCAGACACAATGCGCGCAATTGAAACAGGTAATCCTGTGCGCCAAGAAATCTCGGATTTGTATACAAAGCCTTATCCAACATTACAGCGAGATGGTGATTTAAACTTACTGGTTTTTGGCGGTTCCCAAGGAGCAAGTGTATTTAGTGAGAACGTTCCTAAAGCGATTGAGTTGTTACCAGAAAATTACCGCAAGCGTATCTGCGTTGTACAACAATGTCGTACAGATGACGAAGTCTCTGAGACAAAAGCCTTCTATGCAAAACTCGGTATAGAGGCGACCTGCGCAACTTTCTTTGAGGATTTGCCTGAATTATTAGCACAAGCACATCTTGTGATTGCACGCTCTGGTGCTTCAACTGTGGCAGAATTGGCAACGGCTGGTCGTCCTGCGATTTTTGTGCCTTATCCGTATCATGCTGACCAACAACAAATGCGCAATGCTGAGGCAGTGGCAGCAATGGGCGGTGCTTGGGTTATGCCCGAAGAGGGATTTACGGCAAGTGCCCTACAAACAAAACTGGAAACATTC
>JBBKVR010000067.1:0-4500 GCA_037968575.1 Bdellovibrionales bacterium
CTTCTTAATCAAATCATTTGGGTCTGGTAGGTTCGCCGCATAAGAAAGACGAATAATCACCATCTCAAGAACTGCTTGCGGGTTAGATGAACTTACTGTCTCTCCTGTACCACTGAGCAATATTTGCCAAGCCTTACCAAGCACTGGGATAGTCAGAGAACTAGATAACTCGGACGTTGCTTGCAACTCTTCTTCTGTCATGTTTGGCGCAACCGTACGTTTTGCTTTTGGTGCGGCCTTTAGCTTTGTCAGCGCGTGCGTTGTTTCGGTTAAATCCTGAATGAGCGCAATTGGGTCTTGGCCTTTCTCATAGAAATCACCAAGAATATTTAATGCCTCTTCGCTATTACCTGATAATGCAGCCTTTAGAAGAGCCAGTGTCATCCCGCGGTCATTTAAGCCCAACATAGCTTTGACTTGTTCAACTGTGATTTTCTTATCTGAAAGAGATATAGCTTGATCAAGAAGACTTAAGCCATCACGCACAGAGCCATCAGCACTACGTGCAATCATGGCGATAGCTTCATCATCGGCTTTAACGCCCTCTTTGCCACAAATATTCTTGTAATGTGCCTCAAGATCTTCTTGAGATACACGGCGTAAATCAAAACGCTGACAGCGCGAAAGAATAGTAATTGGGACTTTACGGATTTCAGTTGTCGCGAAAATAAATTTCACATGCTCAGGCGGCTCCTCCAGTGTCTTTAGAAGCGCGTTAAAGGCGTTCTTGGACAACATGTGCACTTCATCAATGATATAGACCTTATAACGTGCCTCAGACGGCGCATAGCGCACACCGTCTATAATTTCACGTATATCATCTACGCCTGTACGACTGGCAGCATCCATTTCAATAACATCAGGATGACGATCCTCGGTAATCGCCTGACACAAAGCACAATCATCCGTTGAACCTGTCGTTGGTTCACCCTTACCATCAGGCCCTACATAGTTAATCGCCTTAGCAATAATGCGCGCAGTCGTGGTTTTTCCTGTTCCGCGAATACCGGTAAGCATAAAAGCATGCGCAACACGACCAGAATCAATGGCGTTTTTGAGAGTACGGACAAGGGCATCTTGTCCAATTAACTCATCAAAACCACTGGGGCGGTATTTACGCGCCAGAACGCGGTAAGGTTCATCTTTTTTAGTGGAATCAGTCTTTGACATGACTCAATTTTTACAAGGTATCGCGAGTCATAACAAGGGGAGTCCTTGCGGACACCAACAATTTATACAGCTTTGGCGGTTAATTCCCCTGGGGCATAGACACGTCCAAAGCGGTTGGCAATGAAATCATCATAAGAAATATCTTCTTGTTTGATAAATCCTGTTTGAGGTAATTGACCAGAATTCACCATATCAATGACTGCACAAGCTGCGCCTGCTGTTGTAATCTGAATACCAGTGCACTCCTTATTCATGACAGTGCCTGAATAAACTTTCACAGCATGCGTTTCTTGTGTGTACTGGCCATTTCTATGCCCTGATACACCAACATATATTAAAACAACGTCCTGCTTCGTGGAGGGAATAACGTCATCAAGAATTTGAACCAGCAACTCCTGCTTATCTTTCATTTTCAAATCATTGATAAGCAAACGCATAACATCAAGATGACCAGGGTAACGGACAGACTTATAATTTAAATTATTAACCTTACCTTCCAATGTCTCACACAGAGTACCTAATCCGCCTGATGTGTTAAAACATTCATAATTCACACCGTCCAACGTGAAATGTTCATAACCTTCCAATGGTTGTAGTTTTTGGTATTTACCATCAATGATTGCGTTGCATGGTTCACAATATTCATTGATAAGACCAGCCGTTGACCATGTGAGATTATATTTAAGAGCATTATTTGGATATTTTGCCAAAGCCCCAACGCGCATTTTCACTTCATCCAACTCATCGAAATCTTTGGCAACGTGGTTTGCCAGAATAGAAATAAATCCAGGGGCTAAACCTGATTGTGGAATGAACGCTGATTTTGAATTTTTTGCAATATTACGGACAATATCAGACGCTGCTACATCCTCGGTTAAATCCACGTAGTGTGCATTTAGAGACTGCGCTGCTCCAGCTATCACAGTGGTTAAGGAGAATGGTGCTGTCGAAATAATAAAGTCAGTGCCACTGGCCGCCTCTTCCAAACCCTTTTGATTCGACAGGTCAGTAACCTTGCATTCAACATCCTTAAGAGAGCTAAATTTTTTGAATTGGCTATCATCACGGTCCAGAACCCTTACCGCATAATCGCCTGTATCAGAGAGAAACGCGGCAACTGTTTGCCCGATTTTTCCACCACCACAAACTGTAACCAATGTTTTTGACATGAGATAACCCTTCTTGTTTGAATAATAACTTCATAAGGGTATACAAAAACAGGGCTCACAAAAACTGTTTTGTGAGTGGTTACATTCTATTTGTGATTGAAAGAAATTAAGAAGGAAGCCGGACACGACCCAGATAATTCGTTGCGGCTGCTTCCTTTCGGATCTGACCGAGTTGGCGAAAGCTCTGCCCGCGCCGACTTCCCAGCGTCGGTTTTAGAGGGTTTGCACTCTGAAATCAACCTTTTCTAGTTGCTCAGATCTGCATCTCCCATTCCACGTCCTGCCAAAGCCTGCATTTTTGAATTTACAGGAAGCTTAATCGAGTCAGCTTTCTGTTCAAAAATATCTCTTCCGCGAGACTTAAGCTTTTGCGGTAGGACTGGAAATCCGTATTCGTTATATTCAAGCATTACTATACACCTCTATTATTTATTGTACCCTATAACGCCCTGAATACGCAAAGAATTCCATCACTTGGAAGAAATAATCTTATTTGTATTTCGCCAGCCATAACAGACCTCTTTAACCTTCGTACCTCCCACTTCAATAAATTCTTTTCCAACACGCTGACCCCCCATTTTCTCGTAAAAATCACAGGCACGTTTGTTCTTATCCAAAACCCACAGACATAAAGAGAAGTGTTTCATAGTTTTTAGCTGTTCAGCGGCGTGTTTGAGAAGAGCTATACCAATACCTTGCCTCCAATAGTCAGGTAAAATATAGAGCGCCATAATTTCTCCTGTATAAAGGGGACGAATAGCAGATTGTCCTCGAGGCGGTGTTCTCAAGCGTCCATAGTCGATAAACCCTACTGGCTTTTCATCTACCCAAGCTATATCCACAGTGGATTCCGTGTCCTTAAGCCATTCTCTCCATTTATCAGCGCGATCCGCAACTGATAGAGAATCAAGATACTCTTGGTTAACAATGCCGCCATAAGCCCCTCTCCATCCTTCTATATGAATTTGGGCAAGAACTTCTATGTCTGTATTTAGGTTTACCTGCTTGATTTGCATGAAAAAATTCTAACTTTTACGCCTTTATTAAGCAAATGTTCATATATTTGACATAAATTATTAATATAACAGTTTGAGAGGGCGCGTTATGAGAGATGATTTAGTGTGGGGAAATTCTAAGAACTCAATCGAAGTTGAGCTGAAACCTCAAATAAGACAGGAAATTATACTGGTTGACCAAGAAATAGCCTTGGAAACACCAGAAATTTGTCTCGAGTTACATAAAGATAAGGAATAAAAATGACTGAAACATTAAGTGTATCAGAAGAAACGGCCTTTTCGTGTCGTGCGGAATTTGACTGGACTGTAGGGGAAGGAACAAGCTTAACAGAAAACTTTTCCCTTCCAGAAGGAGGAGATAGTGATCCTTTCTTATGCCCTGCTACACATCAATTTGTGAATGATGCAATTGCTGCACATATGCCTCGTGTTGCGATGGCACAAGAGTTAAATGAAAAAGGTAATGACTACATAGACAGAACAAATGGAAGTAGTAACTCTGAAAATCTACTTCCTATGTCTATGCGCTAACTCTCAGTTCTATAATTCGGAGCTTCAGCTGTGATTGTCACATCATGAACATGTGATTCACGGAAACCTGCCGCACTCATCTGCATAAATTCAGCCTTTTTTTGCATCTCCTCAATGGTCGAACACCCTGTGTAACCCATTGAAGCACGCAAACCACCAACCAGTTGATGAACAACACTGCCAATAGGTCCTTTGTAAGGTACACGTCCTTCAATGCCTTCAGGCACAAGTTTTTGTACTTCTTTGACGTTTCCCTGAAAATAACGATCCGCTGACCCACGAGTCATTGCACCAACTGAACCCATCCCGCGATAACTTTTATAAGAACGCCCCTGATAGAGAATAACCTCACCCGGGGCTTCGTCTGTGCCGGCAAACATAGAGCCTAGCATGGCACAATCCGCACCTGCAGCCATTGCTTTTGCTAAATCACCCGAGAATTTAATGCCGCCGTCTGCAATCACAGGAATTTTCTTTTTTATACAAGCTTCTTTAACATCCATTATGGCAGTCAGTTGTGGAACACCCACACCCGCCACTATGCGCGTTGTACATATGGAACCCGGACCAATTCCAACCTTCACAGCATCTGCACCATGGTCTATTAACGCTTT
>JBBKVR010000068.1:0-6245 GCA_037968575.1 Bdellovibrionales bacterium
ATATTTGATTTGTCAAAATCAAAGAACACAAGATATTTAGCATCTTCAACGCGCATTGGTTGTGATGGGTCAATGCCAAGGTCTGTGACAGGCGCCATAACATCTTCAACAGGAGGTTGGGCACCAACACGAGCTTCAAGATCATTCATGGCTTGCAGGAACTCATCTTTACATGTGATTTCTTGTGGTGCGTTCCAGCTTTCTTCTTCTTGCTCAATCCAACAATCGAATTTTGCCTGAGCAACAGCTGCTATTTGAGGGGCAATTTCACGGCCGCCTCTATCAAACGCACTCAAAAGACGTGCACGTTGTGGGCGGAGCTCTTCAATGTCATTTGCTTGAATATTCCAGTCACTGATTGGCTCTGGAAGAACAGCTTCACCCTCAGCAGCAGCCAATCCTTTACGTGCAAAATGCAGTGAGTCAGGGTAATCAGCTTCTGTGTTTTGTTCGTAGTTTGAGAAGGCTCTGTATTCATCGGCTAATGCCTGTGTGAATGGGCTTCCAACGGCTTGCGCTTGGTTCAAAGCACCAACCTCAGTGTCACTTCTAAAGCCACAAGCGGCCAATGCCATAACGGCTATAAGAGCAATATAAAATCTAGTTTGTCTCATTGATGAGCTCCTTTATACGTAATCAATTTTGAATTCTTTGAATAACTTGTAAGGTGAAGAATTGTAAAAGTCAAAGCCTATGTTCTTATAATCCTTCATTTTTCTGCCATTTGAAAATAGAATCCTTGACAAAAATCAGGCAACACTTTTATAAGCAAGTCCGAAATATAAACTTAAATGTTCATATAGAGTAAAAACTCAACCAAAAATAGACCTAAAATAGAAAAAGGAACGACGTACATGACACAGGATGCGCCAGCGATTGCAATGCTTATAGCAAACGGATTTGATGAGATTACTTTTACAACTCTACAAAAAGTTATGATCAAGCAAGGGTTTACTACTCAGGTTGTGTCGCCAGAAAGTGCTATTGTAAATGGATGGACAGGTCAGGCTTGGGGTTGTTTTTTCCCTGTTGATGTACCTGCAAATCAAGCCTTGGCTGCAGATTTTGATGGTCTGGTTGTTCCTGGTGGCTCGCGCGCACTAGAAAAACTCATGAAGACGGCACACACACGCCGTATCTTTGAAAGTTTTGTACGTTCTGGAAAGCCCGTACTGTTATGTGGTGAAGAGAGGATTTATGATGAACTCTTCATAAATCTTACGAACGAAGAAAAAGAAGCTCTTTATCATTCAACTGATACTTCAGCAGAAGACTTGCAAAAGAACTGTTCTGGTTTCATAAAAGATGTAACTTTTGATATTCACCAAATGAGCAACGTAGCTTAATTTTTAAGGCTTAAACAATGAGTGCAGAAATTTCATCATTACAAGAGTCTATTCAGGAAGGCCTTGATCTTCTGAGGAGGCATCTTTGACTGGGAAACTGCAAAATCCCGTCTTGATGAACTCAAATCTTTAAGTGAGTCTCCCACTCTTTGGGATGATACTGAAAAAGCACAATCCTTAATGCAGGAAATGAATTTCCTGAGTGAACAACTTGGCTCTGTTCAGGAGATTGAAACGGAATTAGTTGATTCCATTAATCTCTTTGAAATGGCTAAAGAAGAACAAGATGAGAAGATGGCGGAGGAAATCGTCCAGACCCTGACATCCCTCCAAGAAAAAACCCGTAAAATGCAATTGATGAGTTTGCTCTCAGGAGAGGCTGACAGCAATGACGCCTACCTTGAGGTCAATTCAGGAGCAGGGGGAACAGAAGCTTGTGATTGGGCACAAATGTTACTGCGCATGTATATGCGTTGGGCAGAGGGACGCGGTTTCAAAGTGGAATTGTTGGATAGAAATGATGGCGACGAGGCTGGTATTCGTTCTGCAACTATCCAAATTAAGGGGCATATGGCTTATGGTTGGTCAAAAACAGAGACGGGTGTCCACCGCTTAGTCAGGATTTCCCCTTTTGATTCCAATGCGCGTCGTCACACAAGTTTTGCATCTGTGACAGTAACCCCCGTCGTGTCAGAAGATTTTGACATTGATATCAATGAAAAGGATTTGCGCGTAGATACTTACCGCTCGAGCGGAGCAGGGGGGCAGCACGTCAATACAACTGATAGTGCAATCCGCATTACGCATATTCCATCCGGAATTGCTGTGGCTTGTCAGGCAGAGCGTTCTCAACATAAAAACCGCGCAACTGCGATGAGTATGTTGAAAGCTAAATTATATGAAACTGAATTACAGAAGAAAGAAGCCGAGAATTCTGCGGCTTATGATGAGAAATCAGATATTGGGTGGGGACATCAAATTCGTTCCTATGTTTTACACCCCTACCAGATGGTCAAAGATTTGCGCACAAGTGTTGAAAATACCCAAGCTCAACAGGTTTTGGATGGTGCATTGGATACGTTTTTGGAAGCAGCGCTGGCTGAGAAGGCAGGGACAGCTAGAGAAGAATGAATTAAAGACTAAATTCATGTTTGTGATTCTAAGTGGAATTCTGTATAGCTTATAACGATTTTGCGAAATGATAGAAAAATTGAAGTTTTCTGAAGTTAAAATGATACGTAACTCTTTTAAATATATGCTTTTGGCAGGTGGAATTACCCTCTTTGCCTCTATAGCTAATGCTGGTTTTCAATTTGAGGGTGCGCCTTCTAATTCTATGCCAATGGGCGAAATGGCGGAACCTGCTGTAATGCCTCCTGTGACGGCAGAGCCTATTGATGCACCATACATTCCTCCCGCAACGACAGCTGAGTTTGATGAGCCGATGGATATGCCTGTCTCTTCGGGCTACGCAAAATCAGGATATTCTAAGGGTGGTTCGTTTCAGGCGGGGACTTACATGAAAACAAAGCTAGACGACCCAACAGAGGGTATAGAGATGGCTGCACTACCGCCAGTCACGGCGGGTATGCAGGTAACCCCTGATAGGTCACTCATCATCAAGAATAATAATATACCTCAACAGGGTTCTTATGTAGCTACTCCAAACATTCCTGTGATGGAATCCATGAGCTGGAGAGCACGCAAAGGTGAGTCGGTGCGTGAGGTTTTACAACGTTGGTCAACGCGTGCAGATATTAATTTTGTTTGGGAAAACCCGAACGACGTCATGTTGACGCAGGATATCTCTTATGTTGGTAATTTTGAAAACGCGGTAGACGAACTCATTCACAAATCTACAGATTCATCATTACAAAGCCAATTCCAAGATGGTGTCGTTGCTTCCAATAATTATCTAGCGCCACAATCATATGCTCCTCCATCTTCTGGACGAGACTATTCTACTCCTGTTTTTTCTGGCTATGGAGATTCGCGATGGGATGTGGCTACTGGCTCTTCACTGCGCGCAATTCTAGAGCAGTGGTCGTCTCAAAACGGTACAAAAATTATTTGGAATTCTGCTAAGGACTATAAATTTGATGAGCCATTCTTTATCAAAGGTACTTATGAGCAAGCTGTTGAGCGTGCTTTAGAACAATTTTCTGATGAAAAAGGTCGTCCACTGGGGGAAATTTATCAAGATCCTTTAACTGGTGCGCCTATCCTTGTTGTCAGTAACGGATAGCTTTAATTATAAAAAGCCTTACTTTTCTTGCCTTGCAAGCTGGTGTAGGATGTTCATAATAAGTAAAGTTTGATTCCAAACTGCATCTGCAAAAAGGTTTATCTTTTAGACATGTTTAGAAAGTGTTTCCTTATCTCAACAGCCTTAGTTTGTGTGGCTGGTTTTTCAGCAAGTGTTTCGCATGCTGAAAATTTTAGAACTGCAGGTGAGTGGAAGGTTACCTCCGAAGATACTCAAGGTTATTGCACGGCAGTGCAACCGTTCAGTGGCAACACATTTGTAACTATCGGTGAGCGCGATGACGGCGCAATGTCTATGGCATTTGATTTTCAAAAATCAGTTTTTCAAACAGGTAAAACGCAGTCTGCTAAAATTACTGCCGGTTCAGTTTCAAGAACTTACAGTGCAAAACCAAAGTCTGAAAGTGCAATTGTATTGGCAGTAGGTATAGATGATGCTTTCCGTGCAGCTCTTGCTAAATCGCCAAATATGACATTATCCACAAATGGTCAAACACATGATTTTGAACTTAAAAATTCGAGCAAAAGTCTTTCAATTCTTAAAGAATGTATTCAAGCTCTAAAACAAGTTCCACAAACTCAAACAGCCTCTGTTGAACCTTCTCAACCAACTAGGATTGAGACAGTTAAGACAAGTGACACACCTCAAAATGTTCAGGCGATCCCTGCTGACACTGCGCCTAAAAAATCATCATCAGTTATTTCGACTGTAAACACATCTTATTTGCAGGAAGAAAATGAAAGACTAAAAAGCGCTTTAGCGGATACTCGTCGCCAGTATGAAAATCTTTCCGCGCAAGGAAACTCAAGTGCACGCAACGCAGAGATGCAGGAAAAAGTCACTCGCTACGAGAGCGAGATTCAACAACTTAAAGGTCAGGTCGACCAACAAGCCAAAGTTGTTGAGAGGCCACAGATTCCTGACGCCCAGATTGAAGCGATAAAGACCGAATTGGCAGCATCAAAATCAAAACAAGTCACACTGGAAGCAGAGCTTGCAGAAACAAAAGCACAGCTTGCTGAGCCATCGTCCGTGTCAGTGCAGCCTCAAGGTTCTCCCCAAGTTTTGCAAGAAATGCAACAGCGTACCGCGACACTCTCTTCAGAGAAAATTGCAATGCAGGAAAAACTAACAACTGCTGATACGACTATTGCAACTTTACAAGCACAACTGGCGGAAATGGCAAAGTTGAAAACAGATAGTTTAAAGACAAATGATTCAACACAAAAAATTGCCGCTCTGACAACACAGCTTAATCAGACAAATTCAGAAAAAATATCTCTTCAGGAACAATTAAATTCAGCCAACACCAATTTGGCCTCGATGCAAAAAAATATTGCCGAAGCAAAAGGGGTCGCACCCGTTGTTAATACAAACAGCGAGATTGTCGCGCGTCTAGAAAAAGAATTGTCCGAACTAAAAACCCGCAATCAAACACTCTCTCAAAATTTAGCGCAAGCAAAGCAAGGACAGTCGCCTGCGCAAAACGTTGATACTCAGGCTCTTACTCAATTGAAAAGTGAAGTGAATGCACTGGAAACTGAAAATCAATCTCTAATAACTAAGGTTGGAGAGTTAAACCGTAATTTAATCGAGAACTCAGCTGAAATGGCTTCAGCCAAAGATACAAAAACTCCAGCGCCAGAAAATGAATCATTGCGCGCTAATTTACGTGAATCACGCCAACAACTTGACCGTCTTCTGGCGGAGAATGCAACTCTGAGCGCAGATTTAGAAAAACTGAGAAATGCTACTGAGAAGCAAGTCGTAGCTGGTGCATCAGGTGATTGGAATTTAGAGCAAGCAACACGTCGCTACCAAGAGGCTCAACGTGAAATTAGACGTTTGGGGTCTTTGTTAGAGAAGCAACGCGGTAAATGTGAAGCCGAGAAAAAAGATATTGAGTATATGCTTTTTGATCCTGCGATTGCTGATAATGAGCAAATCTCACAATTACAATCTCTAGAATCAGAACTTAATGAAGCCAAGACGCGCGTCCGCGAATTGGAAGCACAATATGGTATTCAACCTTCTCGCATAGCCAATGCGCCGTCACCATATTCAGCGCCTTCTGAGGTTCAACCAAGTCCTCGTGTTGATATTCCGACCGTAACATCTGTTCCTGTTGGAACTGCTGCGGCAAGAGTAAGTGCAAATCCGATAATATCCATTGCACCTCAGCAGCCAATAGTAGCCCAACAACCAATAGCAGTTCAGCCAACTCAGGTAGTTGCAAGAGCACCTGCATCACAACAACCTGCTATTACCGTATCAACAGCACCATCATCTAATTTCAAAGGCTTATTGGATAAAGCTGGCGTGAGTTACAACAGTCTTGCCACCAACGTGGGTTCGACAAAAGATAGTACAACCTGGAAAATTGGAAATGGTTTGTATGGAACTGCGCGTAGTGTTCCTGTTCAAGGGTCATTTGAAACAATGGTGCGCAATTATATTAGCACGGCAGAGAGTCGTTGCGGCGGTGAGTTTGCTGCCATTCCTGTTTCTACAGGAAATGCACAAGTTGGTGCTCAGCGTGAGGCATACGAGATTGCTTGTATAAATGGAGAGGGTGGTTTGTCGGCTTCTCTATTGTTCTATCAGCAGGGTAATCAGTTTGTGAGTATTGCGCA
>JBBKVR010000069.1:0-3275 GCA_037968575.1 Bdellovibrionales bacterium
TTCATGGCTCGACCACCCATTTTACAAAGCACATAAATCTCTTCTGCGTTCTGTTCCTTTAACTTCCCAACATCTATTTCGTGCAGTGGCATTTGAAAATGTCCGGCTGATAAATGATATGCATCAATTTCTGCCTGCGAACGCACATCCAAAATGAGTGCACTTCCTAATGCATCATTCTTGAGCTTTGCAGTAAAATCTTCAGCACTTATAATTTGAATTTGTGACATAACTTATCCTATCGCTTGCATAGCAAGATATCCCATATAGGCAACATAAGCACTTAAGAAAACAGCGCCTTCCCAACGCACAATTTTCCAACTAGTGGCGCTCACAAACATCAGCGCAATCACCGCGGCAGACATCACCCAGATATCAAGGCTGATAACCTCGGGGGGCACATCAAAGGGCTTAATTGTCGCGGTTATACCCAAAATGCCCAGCGTATTATAAATATTTGAGCCTATAATATTCCCATATGCCATATCACCTTGTTTTTTGAGAGCTGCCATAAGAGATGCCACAAGCTCAGGTAAGGACGTTCCAATCGCCACAATAGTAAGACCAATAATTGTGTCCGAAATCCCGAAATTTTGTGCCAAATCAACACTTCCGGAAACTAAGAATTTTGCACCAAAAAATGTTAAAATTAGACCAACGATAAATTGTGCACTGGCATAAGGGAAACTTTCCTTAAATCCAGGAATGGTAACAGTCGAAACACCCTCTTCATCTGGCTCTAACTCTATTTTTTCTATTTGACTGGTTTTTGTTTTCCCGCGCGTTTCTAACCAGATAGAAATGCCAATGTAGCCGGCTAACACCAATAGAAATAATATTCCGGAAGCACGTGTGAAATGGCCTGTAAGAACAACAATCACCATAACGACTGTTGCCAACACCATAAAGACGCCGTCTTTTTTGAATGCCCCCTTATCGCATGCTAGTGGCAATACAAGAGCCGTCATTCCCAAAATGAGTAAAATATTGGCTATGTTTGAGCCAATCACATTCCCGATGGCAATACCTGGTCTGCCCTCCAAGGCCGCCAAAACACTTGTAATAAGCTCAGGTGTTGAGGTTCCGAACCCAACGAGAATAAGACCAATCAAAAGTGGTGAAATATTGAGTTTACGAGCGATATTAACCGCACCATTAACCAAGGACTCCCCGCCAAAGAAGAGAAGAATAAGGCCACCAACAATGGAAAATGTGATTATCATGGACTTTTGAGTCTACGTTGTAAACGCTTATACATAAAGGGCTAAATCCTATTCTTCATACCTTTTTAAGAGGTTTTATGCGATAATAGGGATATGTTTTGGAAAAAGAAAAAACCGAAATTATCCGAGCGTGAAGCCTTGATTGAAGAGGCTAAAAACAATGCACGTACAGCTCGTGAAGCTATTGGCGAAGAAAAGCTTGCCGAGTTGGCGCAAGCCATCACAGGCAAAAAGCCTGAAAAGCCTGTCTCTCCTATGGAGAAAGCTGAAAAAATTCTTGTTCACATGAACAAAGAAAAAGTTGGTGACCATCTGCTTGCTCTTATCCGCGAAAAATCCTCTTAAGCCTTTTAAATCATTCCAATTACTCTATATTACTACCTTGAGATTTTAACTCTAAGGAGCCTGATTTATGCCTGTTTATAAAGCCCCCCTTGCTGATATCCGCTTTGTTTTGAATGACCTTCTGGGCGCTGAAGAGCTTTCAAACTTACCTGGCTATGAAGAAACAGCTTCGTCTGAATTGGTTGATCAGATTTTAGAAGAAGGGGCAAAGGTCTGTCAGGACGTTTTATTCCCTATCAATATGAGTGGTGATGAAGAAGGCTGCATAATCGAAAACGGTGTGGTGAGAACACCAAAAGGCTTTAAAGAGGCATACGACTTATTTGCAGAAAGCGGTTGGTGTGGTGTTGTCTGCGACCCACAATATGGTGGTATGGGCCTGCCCCAAACGGTTAACTTCGTGATGCAGGAACTGATTTGTTCAGCCAACATGTCTTTCGGAATGTACCCGGGACTATCGGCTGGAGCTTATGACGCGATTTATCTGCATGGTACGCAAGAACAAAAAGACTTATACCTTCCTAAAATAGTTGAAGGAAAATGGTCGGGAACCATGAACCTGACCGAGTCACATTGTGGAACAGATTTGGGTTTGATTAAAACCAAGGCTGAAAACATCGAAGGTGAGGATGATGCTTATGCCATTACAGGGCAAAAAATCTTTATTTCTGCCGGTGAACATGACCTCACAGAAAATATTGTTCACCTTGTGTTGGCACGTCTTCCAGACGCTCCAGAGGGCGTAAAAGGAATTTCTCTTTTTGTCGTTCCTAAATTTATTCCAAAACAAGAAGGTGGGGATTGGGTTCCGGGACCGCGCAACGGCGTTACTTGCGCCTCTATCGAACACAAAATGGGGATTAAAGCATCAGCAACATGTGTGATGGTTTTCGAAAAGGCAAAAGGCTGGCTTGTTGGTGAACCCAACAAAGGTCTAAAGGCGATGTTCACCATGATGAATGCTGCACGTTTGGGTGTTGCTATGCAGGGACTTGGTATCGCGGAAGTTGCATACCAAAACGGTGTTGCATACGCTAAAGACAGGCTTCAAATGCGTGCTCTTGATGGTGCAAAGGCCCCCGATAAACCAGCAGATCCGATTATTGTTCACCCTGATGTGCGTAGAATGCTACTCACTGGAAAAGCCTTTACAGAGGGTGCGCGCGCACTTGTCTTGATGACAGGGATGCATCTGGATAAGGCTGAAAAATCAAATGATAAGCATGAGAAAGAAGCTTCCGAAGATTTTGTTGCACTTCTGACCCCAATCTTGAAAGCTTACTTCACCGATATGGGTTTTGATGTGGCATCACTTGCCATGCAAGTTCATGGTGGTGCTGGCTATATCTGGGAATATGGTGTCGAGCAATATGCCCGCGATGCACGTATTGCCATGATTTATGAAGGTACAAACGGTATTCAAGCACTCGACTTGGTGGGTCGTAAAATGGGACAGAATTTTGGTCGTAATTTGCGCCGTTTCTTCCATCCTGTATCCAGTTTCATTGAAAAAAATCAGGCCAATGAGAAAATGGCTGAATTTATTTTCCCTCTCGCCAAGGCTTTTGCCAAATTACAGCAATCAACAGCAATGGTTGCACAACGCGGACTAAAAGATCCTGTTGAAGCAGGTGCCGCATCCAGCGATTATCTACGTCAGTTCGCACTTGTTGCTATGGCATATGTCTGGGCATTGATGGCACAAAA
>JBBKVR010000070.1:0-19458 GCA_037968575.1 Bdellovibrionales bacterium
TGGCATGAAATGAGAACTGTTGCTGCGCAAAGCGCAAGAGTTGGTTTTAAAATTTTAGTAAGCATTGGCATCATCCTTTTGTTACAGACACTATAGACGTAGATGAGGCATAAGAAAAAACAAAAAATTTCGTTGCAATCGTCTCTTTTTCATCTATAAGATTTTAGGTGTCTTTGACGCGGGTCTTCAATGAAACGTGAATAAGATGTTTTATTGATTACCAAGACTAAGGAGATACTCACATGGCCAAAACAGGCACAGTAAAATGGTTTAACACAACTAAAGGCTTCGGCTTCATCACACCTGATGGTGGAGATCAAGATGATTTCGTACACATTTCAGCAGTCGAAGCTGCCGGACTACGTTCCCTGAATGAAGGCCAAAAAGTTGAATACGATCTACAAGATAATCGCGGTAAAATGGCTGCGTCCAATATCGTTCTTGTTGAAGATGAGTAAGAGCTTTTAAATACTAGAATTTTAAAATCCGCGTTTTCCGCGGATTTTTTATTGCCTTATAACCTAAAACCATCTATTTCACAGATGCATTTTAAACAAAACTAATCATTAGGTTCTCTTTACATGACACTCTCAAAACTACCCATTGGGCTAGATGTGCCCAACGACGTTAACGTTATCATTGAAAACCCGATTGGCGGCGAGCCCGTTAAGTATGAAATGGATAAAGATACAGGGCTAATGTTTGTTGACCGTTTCTTGCATACTGCAATGTATTATCCAGGAAATTACGGCTTTATTCCCCATACATTGTCAGATGATGGGGACCCTGTTGATGTGCTTGTTTTGGGTCGCACACCCGTCATGCCTGGAGCTGTCATGCGTTCGCGCCCTGTAGGGGTTCTTATCATGGAAGATGAAAGCGGAATGGACGAGAAAATCTTGGCGGTTCCCGTTGAAAATTTGCACCCATACCATGACAATATCCAAGATATCACTGATGTGAGACCTATCATGAAAGATCAAATCGAGCATTTCTTTACGCATTACAAGGATTTGGAAAAGGGTAAATGGTCGAAAACTGTGCGCTGGGGTGATGCTAAAGAGGCCAAAAATTTGATTTTACAGGGAATTGAAAAAGCTAAAGAGGCATAAATAATCAAGGAAAAGGGTTGTGAGACCTCTTAATTTTCGTTATAACACCGCAATTATCTGAGTTTTGAAGATTAACAACATAAGAGCAGAATTTATGGCTACTGAAAGAACACTTTCCATACTGAAACCTGATGCGACACGTCGTAACCTAACAGGTGCAATCAATCAACGTTTTGAAGATAAAGGTCTATCCATTGTTGGACAAAAGCGCGTGCGTTTATCTAAAGAGCAGGCTGAAGGTTTTTATGAAGTGCATAAAGAGCGTCCTTTCTTTGCCGATTTGGTAGAGTTTATGACTTCAGGCCCTGTGGTTGTTCAGGTTCTTGAAGGTGAAGACGCTATTGCGAAAAATCGCTCTATTATGGGTGCAACGAACCCTGAGGATGCGGCACCAGGTACAATTCGTGCTGATTTTGCCGAAGGTATTGAAGCAAACTCAGTTCACGGTTCAGACAGTGACGAAAATGCAGAGCGCGAAATTTCTTACTTCTTCGATGAAAGTGAAATTCATCCTAATGAGCCTGAAGAGTAAGCTTTAAACTAGCTTGCCATCCAGGTTTTTAAACGTTCTTCCCCACGTATGATTGTATTGCCTAAATCTTTATAGGCCGTTTGAGTTGCGCCCATATCTTGGATTTGCGCTGCTCTTTCCAATTCTTCGGCCTGATCGGCAACCTTTGTAAGCCCAAAATTGGCACACATGCCTTTAATCTCATGCCCTTTGGCTTTTATGAGATCATAATTCTCATCGGTAATAGCTGTTTTAATGTCATTTGAGATGGAATGCATTTTTTCAATTAATTCATCTATCATGTCTTTTAAATCAGACTCCTGAAGTGTGTTCTTTAAAGATGCAAGTTGAGCCTCGTCAAACTCTACAGCACTGCTATAATTCTTTTCGTCATCGTCATCATCAAGACTTAAGCCTGTGTCCATGCTTGCCATATCTGTATCTTTATTTTCAATAGGCATAGATTTTTTCTCAGTTGGTTTAGAAATATGCTTTGGCATTTGTTTTGCCTCTGGCCTGATTTGGGCCTCTTCAGCTTGATAAGTGCCTTCTTTGATTTCATCTAGGATGGCATGAAGGGATTCCGCGTTGATAGGTTTGGCAAGAAAACCATTCATGCCAACATTGAGATAGTTTTGAATATCATCGGGGTGGGTATTACCTGTGAGCGCTATAATCGGAAACGCTTGTGAGGGCAGTCCTAATTCGCCACGTATACGTTGTGTGGTCTCGACACCTGAAATACCAGGCATTTCAATATCCATTAATATAATATCAAAATTTGTATCACTCTGAAGTATTGTAAGAGCGTCCTCACCGGTTCCTGCAAGGACAGACTCAAATTCTTTCTCTTTGATAAAACCACTTATGACCTTTTGATTGATGGCATTATCCTCTACAACGAGCGCGCGGTGCGTAAATGATTGCCCGTCAGTTGTTGGTTTACTAGTTTTTTTCTGTGGTTTTACGTTGGTTTTTTCTACAGAAGGAGGTGTTTCGGTATTTGAGATATCGCCAACTGGTAGAGACAAGGTAAAGAAGAATGTGCTGCCTTCACCTAAAGCGCTTTTTACATTAATTGCACTATTCATGAGGCCAACGAGTTTTTGCGAAATTGCCAAACCTAAACCTGAGCCACCATATTTTCTGGAAGTGCTTTTATCGGCCTGTTTAAAAGGATTAAAGAGGTTTCTCTGAGCCTCTTTCTCAATTCCAATACCACTATCTTCAACAGAAAAATAGATTTGCGCTTGGTTGTTTTGGTTCGAAATAGATTTTAGAGTGATGGTGACTGAGCCGTTTTGCGTAAATTTAATTGCATTATTGATGAGGTTGAGAAGGATTTGACGTAGACGCGTAGGATCGCCTTTTACGATTTGTGAGATGTCATCATCAATATTGAGGTGAATATCCAATTGTTTATCAGAAGCATATCCTTTCGCCAGCGAATAGATACTTTCCATCAGGCGATAAAGATTAAAATCGATGATTTCCAAGCTCATTTGGCCTGTTTCAATTTTCTCAAAATCAAGAATATCATTGAGTAATCCCATAATTGTATTACCAGACTCTTCAATCGTATCAACATGCTCGGTTTGCGTTTGATCGAGGGAAGTATTTTTCAGAAATCGAACCATGCCTAAAACACCTGTCATTGGTGTACGGATTTCATGACTAACCATGGCAAGGAAAGCTGATTTTGCATTATTGGCTTCATCAGCCACTTGTTTTGCATGTCTCATGGCATCGACTTGAGTGGCTTCGCGTGCTTGCAGAGCTTTCATTGCTGTGCGTTCGCTTTCTAGAACCTGTAACAGCCTTGCGTGATCATAAGATTCTTTAACCTCTTTGACTTTTTTAGTGAGAGCAGAATTAGAGGGCGCGGCAACAGGTTGATAGTCCTGTCCTCTGTTTGAAAAGACCGAAGAGAGAGCCTGCGATGATGCAGCAATAAGAAAAAATACGCTGGCATAAGAGAACGTGTTTAATGCCAATTCTGTCGTTGGAATAAGGTTTGTGTAAATCAAAAGCATTATAAAAGAAACAACACTCAAGATGGTTGTCGCTATCAGAAGTGAAATGCGTTCTTTAGTTGAGAAGTAATGTGAAAGTGTTGCAATAGTAAGCAAGAAAAATGTAATTAAGCAGGCTAAACTAAAGAACAGAGACAAAAATTCAAATTTAAGACCTGCAAACGGAATGATTGCGCAGAGTAATGTAATGATTGAAGCACCCAATGCCCCATTTACAAGTAATTTTGCTGTAGATGTATATTCAACACCATTTCGAATTATCAGACTTTGGCAAACTAGAAATACACCAAATAGAAGTGGCAATGAGTTTGCAGTAAGGGTTGAAGTTTGGTCTGCCATGAGCAGATAGAGAAATCCAAACAAAGACAGCCCAGAAAGAAACCGTATTATATGTAATACAAAAAACTGACTGATACTGAAGTAGACCATCAACAATAAAAATCCGATGACAAAAGATATGGCTACGAGGTTTATTAAGGTAGTTGAGTTCTTTTGAGTCTCAGCTCCAGCTTGCTTTAATTTTAGGGAAAAACTCCCGACAATGCCTTGGAAATTTGCCAATTCAACTATGAGAGGTTTCGATGCTCTTGGCGGTAAAGCGAAAGTAAGCCCACTATTGTTTGTGCTGAAAGTGGAGAGAGCATAGCCACTTTGCCCATCCCATAATTTTATATTCTCAAAAGAAAACCCTGGAAAAAGTGTAGGGGAATTGAGTTCAATGCTCCATGTGCTCATATTTGTGGAGTTCACAACAGGAATGACTGCAAAGACGCTTTGATTATTTATCAGGGTATTTAGAGAACCCGCAGGTTTAAAAAGAGGTGATTTAGAACGGTAAAGCCTAATAACATCTTTAATAGATACGTTTGACCCAATCTTAGGATAGAATAATAATGCTCTATTCTCTAGATCGACAATCGGCTCGTTTTGTTCAAGATAAATGACATTGGTTGCAGAATTTTGCGCGCCTTGAGCTAAAGTCTTCGTTGCAGGAGCAAGAAGGCAAATCGCCAGAACAAAAGACATAAAATATCGTATCAAAATTCTTACAGCCAGATTAGGAGTAGAAGAAGTAGCACTGCGCCTATCGCAATAATGGAATATTGTAGGGTCTTTGTAAACTTCACCCACATTTTCCAACTTTCGCGGAGTTCCTGTTGTGCTAAATCATCCGTTGGGTTACGTGTCATTGTCTTACCATGTTGTGTTTTGTGATTTTCACTTTTCGAAGAATTATACGCATTCAGTTGCGTTGCGACAATGCGTATTGCTTGGGAATAGATAACATGCTCTTTTTTTAAGGTTCTTTCGGCCAAGGTGTCAGGTGTGTCACCCTTTCTTATAGCGGTTTTATCTTGCAGGATAACAGCGCCTGCGTCCATTTCCGGAACAACGTAATGTACGCTACATCCAGTATAGGCGTCCCCCGCTTCTAAAGCGCGTTTATGTGTATCGAGTCCCTTGTAACGCGGGAGAAGGGAGGGATGAATATTAAGAATACGCCCCTCATAAGCATTAATGAAATGTGTTGAAAGCAAGCGCATAAAACCAGCCAAACACACTAACTCAATGTCAGACTGTCTTAAAATTTGAAGAAGCGCCTCTTCAAACTGGGCTTTAGTTTCAAAATTTCCATGTGGAACAACGAAAGAGGGAATATTTCTTTCTTTGGCAAACTCTAACCCTGAGGCATCTTCTCGATTGGAAATAACCAGTTCAACGCTTGCAGGGAAATCTTTTGATTTTTGGGCATTTACAATTGCTTGCATATTGCTGCCACGACCTGAAATCAGAATAGCAGTACGAAGTTTGTTCATATCAGGCAAGCTCTCCTGAAAATGAGATAGATGTCAGGTCAGGTGATTTTGAAATTCTTCCCATAGTAATAACAGTTTCACCCTTTTGATTTAGTTGTGCAGTTATGTTCTCTACGTTATCTTGATTAACAATCAGGACATAACCGATGCCACAGTTAAACGTGCGCAGCATGTTGGTGTCATCAAGCTTGGCTTGTTCTCTGAGCCATTTAAAGATTGCAGGGAGTTTCCAACTTGAGAGCTCGATATCGGCTTTCAAACCTTCAGGTAAGATGCGTGGAATATTCTCAAGTAAACCTCCACCTGTAATATGTGACATACCGTTAATTTGGCTGTTTTTGAGAACGTCCAAAACTGATTCAACGTAAATGCGTGTGGGTTCTATAAAACATTCACCGAGTGTTTTAGTGCTATCAAATGGAGCTGGATTGTTAAATGTGAGATTACTGTCATTCAAAATTTTTCGAACTAAGGAAAAACCATTTGAATGGACACCACTGGAAGTTAGCCCAAGAATCATATCACCTTCCTGAATTTTTTCACCTGTGATAACGGCGTCTCGTTCAACGGCGCCAACAGCAAATCCAGCTAAATCAAAATCATCTTTGGCATACAGTCCAGGCATTTCAGCTGTTTCACCACCAATCAGCGCACAACCAGCCTGTTTGCACCCTCGTGCGATACCTTTGATAATGTCTGTACCTTTATCAACCTCGAGATGGCTTGTGGCAAAATAATCAAGGAAGAATAGGGGCTCCGCACCCTGCACAAGCAAATCATTTACACACATCGCAACCAAATCAATACCAATTGTGTCATAAACACCTGTTTCGATAGCAATTTTGAGTTTTGTGCCTACACCGTCTGTACCTGAGACGAAAATAGGGTCTTTGTAGCCAGCAGCTTTAGGGTCAAAAAAGCTGCCAAACCCACCAAAACCGCCCATGACGCCAGTGCGATGTGTATCTTTGACAAAAGGTTTTATGCGCTCTACAAGCGTGTTCCCGGCTTCTATATCTACTCCGGCTTCTTTGTAGGCATCACTTGTCATTGAAGTTATTTCCTGAATAACGAAATATAATTTTTGAATTCAGGGGCGAAGCGCGTTACATATATGTTATGTTGTTCTCCACCCGACCACACATGTTTTTATATGGTGTCTGCGTATTTCTGGCAATGCTTGTTTTTGCCTTGAGTACAAGTTCTTCACATGCGCAAGCTGTGGATAGAGATCCCTTCAAAGTTAAAGACATTAAAATTGATATCACAGCAGAGAGTGCGGTGAAGGCAAGGGACGAAGCCTTTAAAAAAGCGCAAAAGAAATCTGTTCCTGTCTTGATGAAACAATTGGAAGAAGCGAATTATGATGTTGCTCGCCTTAAAGGTGTTGGAAACGACACGCTTGCCAATGCTATCAAGAATTTTGAAATTAGTGACGAGAAGTTCTCATCTGTGCGCTACAAGGCTGTCATGACATTTGACTACGATGAGACAAAACTAAAAAAATATTTATTGCCAGAGACCCCCTATGGGCAGACATATAACACATATTCCCCCAATACTAATGCTGACACATATGGCACAGGTGGAGGCACTTTAGTCTTACCATTTCTGCAGGTTGGAAACACACCCCTAAAACTTTGGGCAAATAACCCATGGTTGGAAACATGGATGCGCGGAACACCTTCGGGCGCAATTGTACCTATCGGTGATGTTTCTGACATTCGTGATATCAGTGACTCGCAGGCTTTGACGTATAATGAGCAGAACTTGCAGAGTATGAAATCTCGATATGCCGCAAACCGTACAGCTATTCTCTTGGCATCTTATACCGGAGTGCCAATGCCCCAATCGTTGGGAGAGATTAATTATGGTCGTATGAATATTGCTATTTACGATACGCGCGAAGGTCGCCCAAGTTTCGTTGAACAAGTCAGTATCAACCCTAGTCCAGCAGAGACGCTAGAAACTTTTTTACAACGTGCGGTAACCACGTCTATGCAAATCATCAATAGATTGCCTAGAGCATCAACACAAGCTACCCAAGCAACGACTTACACAACAACTGTGACAACGGCACCAACACCGACAGTACCTATTGGGCCGCTGCAATCGGTTAAGGGGCGTGTTGATTATACATCCATTGGGCAATGGATGGGCATACAGCAGAGTATACGTACTATTCCAGGCGTGGCAGGTTTGCAGGTTTTATCATTACGCCCTAGACAAGCAGATGTCCTTGTTTCATATGCTGGTGATGGGGCGCAAATTATTCCAAGGTTGCGTCAACAGGGGTTAGCATTAGAAGTAATTGAACAGCAAAGAGCGTACAGATAGATGAGACAAGCCACCGCACAAAGATTAGGCTTAATGGCGCAAGTCACATTCTGGTTTACAATATTCTTAATTATTTGCGCAGTTTTATGGCTTTTTAAAAGTGTGCTGGCTCCCTTTATTATGGGTTTCATTATTGCGTATCTTTTGAATCCCCTTATCCGCAGATTACAAACAGATAAATTTTCACGCAAAGCCGCAACACTTGTTATTTTATCGACATTTTTTATTGTCTTGGCATTAATCATAGCCATTGTCTCGCCTATCGCAACGCGTGAATTAGGTGACTTAGTTGACGCTTTTCCCGGTTACATGGATGGGATTTGGACACAAATAAAACCAACAGTGAACAAAGCACAAGCTATGTTAGGGTTGAATTATACAGGTAATATAGCTGATACGGTTGGGCCCTTTTTGGGGGAGGCGACAAACACCAGTAAAAATGTTGCGAAAGGTATTTTTACTGGAGGAGCCGCTGTTGTAGATTTCACAATTACTTTTTTTATAACGCCAATCGTGGCGTATTTCCTGATAAAGGACTGGCCAAAAATTATAAAGTGGGTAGAAAACCTTATGCCAAGAGACCATGAACATGACCTTCACCAGATTTTTAAACAAATAGATAAGAAACTTGCTGGCTTTATCCGTGGCCAGTTGACAGTTTGTTTGGTTCTGGGTGTGGGGTACGCCATTGCACTGACAATCGCTGGACTCAAATACGGATTTTTGATTGGACTTCTATCTGGTCTACTTTCGATTATCCCGTTCGTAGGGTCTGCTGTTGGGTTAACCGCGGCAGTTATTGTGGCTTGGTTTCAAGCGGGTGAAATGTCTTATGTGGCAATCATTGCGGCGATTTTCCTTTTCGGACAATTTTTAGAAGGAAATTTCCTCTCGCCAAAACTTGTTGGCGACAGTGTAGGCATGCACCCTTTATGGGTTTTATTCTCCGTGATGGCTGGTGGTGCAGTCTTTGGCATTGTAGGCATGATTTTAGCCGTACCAGTCGCGGCCATTTCAGGTGTTTTGATCTCTTTCTTTATAGGGATTTATAAAAAAAGTGCACTTTATAAAGAAGAACAGACAAAAGCCAAAAAGCGTAAGAAAAAATCATGACTCAAATCCCTCTCGACTTAAGGCACGTAGAGGCTTTGGGACGTGAAGATTACTTTGTAAATGCAAGTAATGAAAACGTCCTCAAATGGCTGAATAAATGGCCCGATTGGCCAACGCACGCATTTGTTATCTATGGGCCCAAAGCAAGCGGCAAAACGCACCTGCTATCGGTATGGGCGGAAAAATCTAGGCAAGAAATTTTTGGTATTCAGGACGTTTTGTCCAGAGGCTGGGAAAGTTTACGTGAGCAAAAACATGTAGCTATTGATAATGTTCATGAAGCCATTGGTGATGCAGAAAAAGAACAGCAATTATTCCATATTTACAACCAGTTGCTTTCTGCTGGCGGCACTCTTTTACTCACCTCAGAAATAAGCCTAAGTGGTTTGCAATTCTCCTTGCCAGATTGGGAGTCCAGAATGCGTGCGACAACATCTGAAACTCTTTTTCAGCCTGACGATGAATTACTAAGTGTGGTTTTGTTGAAGCTTTTTCAGGACAAAAAAATTGCGATTGGTGAAAAAGAAATTCAATATATTGTTCCTCGCGTAGAGCGTTCCTACGCAGTCGCACAACGCCTTGTAGAAGAAATTAACCAAACATCTTTATCGCAAAAAAGAGCAGTCACAATCCCGCTTATAAAAGATGTGATGGAAAGTGAAATTTTTATTCAGGAAGAATTAATTCCTGACACGCAAAAGAGCGCTTAGATACGCTATCCCACGCAATATTATCATTTACAAAAATGGAAAATGTGCATGGCTCATAAGAGAATAAATCAGTAGAGGTCTGGTCTTTCATGAGTGAAAGAGCTGTGCCGAAAATTCCAGGATTATGCCCTACTATCAAGATAGAATTGATACTCTCATCAGTCATAGTGATGAAATCATAATATGTACTTTCATTCGCATTATAGAGATCGGGAGAGAGTGTTATGTTTTCGCTACTTACGCCCAAATCCAGTTTTTCGAATGTTTGTTGTGTGCGAACAGCTTTAGAGCAATAAACCTTATCAGGAAGAATTGAACGACTTCTAAGTGTCTCTCCCAGCTCTGTTGCTTGTTGCAGCCCATACTCAGAAAGCGATCTACTGAAGTCGTCAGAAGATATATCATTGTGCGCGCTGGCATGTCGTAATAGGTAAATGGTTTTCGAACTCATGATTGTAATGTTAGTTCATTTGTGTCAGATACAAAGCGGATTTTATTTATATGAAAATTTCTCTATAGTATGAAGCATTCTTTGCGAAACGAAAGTAGATAATGGCAATATCAGAAATCAAGCTGAAGAATGAAGGCTTACTCAAACAAGCCTATCAGGACTTATATCATATATGGGTTCCTCACTGGGCACGATTATTTTCCGACACTGAAAATGGCGGCTTTTACGAACGGTTAGACAAGCACGGGCAACCTTACAAAGAGTTGCCACGCAGGCTCGTTACGCAATGTCGACAATTATTTGTCTACTCTCACGCTGATATGGTTTCTGGTCAAAATACCTATAATGACTTAATCAAAGAGGGGTTTGATGCCCTTGTTAAAAATTACCGTATCCCTGAAACTGGGGGATGGCGTTTTAGCGTGCAGGCTGATGGTACACCAGAAGACAATACTTACGATCTATACGGCCACGCCTTCCTCGTGTTTTGTTGCACTTACTATTACCGCCTAACTGGCGATAAAAAGGCACTGGAATATGCAGCAGAAACGCTCAAATTTATTGATAAATCTTTCCGTCTTGAGGAAGCGCCGGGATTTGCAGAAGCCTTAGACGAAAACCTTAAACCTTTAGACAGAGTGCGTCGTCAAGACCCTCACATGCATCTGTTCGAGGCATGCTTGTTCATGTACAGGATTACCAAAGAAGAGCCATATCTTGCTATGGCAAAGGAGATTGTAGGGTTATTTACTGACCATTTTTGGGATGGTGAAAACGGAACATTGGCGGAATTTTATAATGAGCAATTAGAGCCACACTCAGAACAAGGTGATTTATCGCAGCCTGGGCATCACTTTCAATGGATTTGGCTGTTTGAAAAATTTCAAGAAACCCGCCGTAAGAAAAATCCATACTACTATGATTTGATGGAAAATCTGTTTGAATGGGCAGATAAAAACGGTTTTGATCCAGCCTATGGTGGTATTTACGATGCCCTAAACATGCAAGGTGATGTGATCAGTGATACTAAACGCGTCTGGCCGATCATGGAGGCGTTGAAGGCTTATCCGGTGATTAATCGTATGCATGATGATCCTCATTATTGTACGCGCCGCGCAGAGGATCTGGTGACATTACTGCGTGCACATTATTTAAATGAAGATGGGACATGGGTGGAACACCTCGCGCGCGACATGAAACCGCTTATTACTGATATGCCGGGTACAACGCCGTATCATATCTATCTGGGAATTGCAGCGCTGGGTGAAATCGAATAACTAGGCTTTAAGTTCTGAGAGCGCCTCTTTATCGGCAATAACAGTTACATCAGGATGCGTTTGCAGATAAGAAGCAGGAGTATTCGGATTTGGTTCTTCTGTCAGCGCTTTTTTCAAAATTTTTGCTTTTGATTTTCCTGTTACCAAAAGAATAATTTTCTTCGACTTCAGAATTTCTGAAATCCCAAGTGTAAAGACTTGCTCGGGTGTTTTCTTCTCATCTTGCCAATAGGCATTGTTAGCCTTAAGAGTTTCAGGACGCAACTCCACTATGCGGGTGCGCGTGTTCTCATCGCTTGGTGGTTCGTTAAAACCAATATGTCCGTTGGAGCCTATACCAAGAACCGCTATATCTGCGGGACCATTTTCTTCAAACCAGCCCTGCATTTTATCAACTTCATCTTGTGGGAAGAGGTTGTCACTTCTAAAAATAATGCGCTGGTCATATGGAATTTCCATTGGATCAAGCACTTCTTGTGCTAACCAGTTTGAAAATAAACGCTGTGAATCTGGTTCTAATCCCAAATATTCATCTAACTGCAAATAAGTGAAATTGAGTTTTTTACCACTTTCTCTAAGCGCTTTATACATAGGAAGAGGCGTATTACCAGTCGGAAGAATGACTGTAGGCGTTTCGAATTGTGATAAGAAATTTAAAAAGCGGTCTGCTGAGCTTTTTACGAACTCAACTGCGTTTTTAGATGAAATAATTTTATAGTTATTTTGCCGTATCACAGAACAAAGTATAAGCCGTTACAGCTTATACACAAGCTATGTATTAGCATCTGGAATTATGATTTTTAATGTTGTAAGTTCAAACATTAGCAACTTTATTGGATTTAAGAAGTATGATTATCGTTTTTGGATCAAACGTTTTGGATATGTTTTTTCAGCAAGCTGACCTTCCACCAAAAGATAAGGCTCTATTTTTAGATAGTCATGTTGAGCAACCAGGAGGTAAGGGTGCTAATCAAGCTATTGCAGCGGCTAGAGCGGGGGCGCAGGTGAATTTCTATGGAGCGCTTGGTGAAGGTGGCCATGGTCGACAAATGTATAAAAATCTCGCGCGCAATAAGGTGGATATCTCTGGTATAGAGTTTTTGGATATGCCATCAGGGCTTGCAACAATTTTTGTTGATGAAGAAGATGGAACGCACCGTATCGTTGTTTCACAAGGGGCTAATTTAAAAGCAAGACAGGAAACAGTGCCAGATAACGTTCTGAACCAAGATACTCTTTTGCTCGTTCAGGGTGAATTACCAATAGCTGAAACAGAAAAACTAGTGGAACGCGTCAAAAAAGCTGGCGGAAAAACGGTTTTGAACTTTGCCCCAGCTATACAACCTCTATCGGAAAATCTACTAAAAAATTTGGATGTCATCGTTTTGAACGAATATGAAGCTGAGGCTGTCGGTAAACAGCATGGAATAGCCACTGAAGATAAAGAAGACCTTGCTCTTTCTATCAATGTACAGTTTTCACTAACTACTGTTATAACTCTTGGTGGCAAAGGAAGCATCACCGCGTCTGACGGCGAAATATTTTCTATACCCGCGCTTGAAATTAAGCCAATAGACACTGTTGGCGCAGGGGATGCGTTTACAGGTTATATGTGTGCGGCTCTAGAGCGTGGTGAGAGTCTTGAGCAAGCTGTTTATGAAGGCGGTGTCGCTGGTTCCCTAACATGTACCAAGATAGGGGCGCAAACCGCACTTCCGTATAAAGAGGACGTAGCATCTGCACTTAAAAGTAACGAATTAAAAATAGATCTTTTACATAAATTATGTTGATTCTTCCTTTATCTTATTGGTAATATCCCTAGCGATTAAAACAGGACTAAGAGAGTAAATTACAAAAGATGTCTATTTCGAATGACACCCTAGATGATTTAGCTGATTTGCCGGATGTTAAAACGCCGCAATATGACCGTTCGGAGGTAACGCCTGGAATCGTCCACATCGGACCTAGCCACTTTGCTCGCGGACATCTATTTAAATACATTGATCGTATCCTGCATCACGATTCTCAGTGGGGCATTCGTGCTATCAGCTTGAAATCTTCGAATGTGCGCGACGCTTTAGAAAAGCAGGACTATCTGTATACTATTACAGAACACACTGCTGCAGGAAAACAGCGCCATGTTGTAGGTAGCTTAATGAACATCACTGTGGCGCAGGAAAATCCTAAGACAACTTTAGATGTTTTATGTGACCCCAATATTAAACTTGTTACAATTACAGTAACTCAAAAAGGCTATGGGCATGACCCTTCAACGGGCACCTTGGATTTTGAACGAGATGATATAAAGCAATGTTTGGAAAGCATGGATGCGCCTTCCACCACAGTAGGTTATCTTGTGGCCGCTCTTGAGAGGCGTATGCAGGAAGGTGCTCCACCGTTAACCATTATGTCTTGCGATAATATGCCTTCTAATGGATCTATATTGAGGAATGTTGTTCTTGCGTATGCGGCACAAAAATCGTCAAAACTAAGACGTTATATTGAAAGCAATATTACCTTCCCATCAACTATGGTTGATCGTATTGTTCCTACAACTACTGAAACTGATGTTTTTAATGCTCAATCTGCTGGGATATCAGATGAATGGCCAATCATCACAGAAAATTTCATGCAATGGGCTATTGAGGATAATTTTGCAGGACAAGTTCCTGACTTTGCAAGTGTAGGTGCAACAGTCTGTGACTATGTTGAGCCGTTTGAGCTTATGAAGCTGAGAATGTTAAATGGGGCGCACATGGCTTTAGGGTGCGTCGGAGGTTTGGCTGGTTATGAATTTGTTGATGAAGCTATGAAAAACCCCTCTATTCATAGTTTTGTGCTCGGATTTATGGAAGAGGCTTCAGGAACAGTTCCAAACATAAAAGGTGTAGATTTTGCTTATTATCAGGATGAGCTTGTTAAGCGTTTGGAAAATCCTTACATGAAAGATGAGCTTGTTCGCTTGGCACGTAATGGAACACAAAAAATAAACGGGCGTGTCGTCGACACGTTGGAGGATGCAAAGGCAAATGAAAAGCCTTACCAGCATATTGCTTTTGCGACAGCTGCTTGGATTCAATATTTAAAAGGTTATGATGAAGAAGGAAATGAAATTGATATTAATGACGAAAATGCTGTTTCATCAGGCTTACAACAAATAGCTCGCAATAGTAATGGTAATCCTCAGCCTGTCATGACGGCCAGCAGGCTTTTTGATTATCACTTAATGAATGATAAGCACTTCATGGCTGATGTAACAAGACACCTACAAAATATTGGACAATGGGGAGTTATTCGGGCGACGGAAGAAATATACTCTGAGCCGCAACAAGATAGGGAAGCAGCCTATCAAAAGGGATAGAATATGAAACTTAATCAATCCAATCTTGCTCAAATTTCTCAAACGGCGCAAATTCCTGAATATGATCGTTCAAAGATCAAATGTGGAATTATGCATATGAGTATTGGTGGGTTTCATCGCTCTCATCAGGCTGTTTACGTTGATAATCTTTTATCTCAAGGAAGCAAGGATTGGGGTATTTGTGCCATTGGGTTGATGCCCCAAGATCAAGAAAACATTCAAAAGCTACAAGCTCAGGGCAACCTCTACACTGTTTTAGAAAGAAATTCTGAAAGTGATGTTGCGCGCGTTGTTGGTTCTATAATTGAAACAATCCATGCTCCATCATCTCCACAGAAAGTTCTGGAAAGACTTGCTGACGAGGATATTAGAATCCTTTCTCTTACGGTGACAGAAAAGGGTTACTGCTATGATAACAAGAGTAATTTGGATTTTGAAAATGCCTTAATCAAGCAGGACTTGTCCGACCTTACATCCCCTAAAACGGCGTTGGGCTATATTGTTTCGGGCTTAAAGGAGCGTAAAGATAATAATAAAGTACCATTCACAGTGATGTCATGTGACAATTTACCTGGTAATGGGCATTTAACTCGAAAATTGGTCTTACAGTTTGCTGATAAGATTGATTCTGAACTCTCTACATGGGTTAAGGAAAACGTTTCTTTTCCAAATTCTATGGTTGATCGTATTACTCCTGTTACAACAGACGATATTATTCAAACTATAAGAACAAAATTTCAAATAGAGGATGCGTGGCCGGTTGTTTGTGAAGATTATATTCAGTGGGTATTGGAAGATAATTTTTGTAATGGTCGTCCTGAATGGGAGAAGGCTGGAGTCCAGTTGGTTGAAGACGTAGACCCTTACGAAAAAATGAAAGTCAGGCTTTTGAACGGATCTCATTCGGCTCTAGCTTACATTTCTTATTTGAAAGGGTATCGTAAAGTTGACGAAGCCATGGCTGATCCGCTTATTAGAAATTTTGTGCGTTCTTATATGGATCAAGATATCACACCGACTGTACCTAACGTTCCAGGCATTAATTTGGAAGACTATAAAGATAAACTTATAGAAAGATTCTCTAACCCCGCGATATCAGACCAAGTGCAGAGGTTAGCCGAAGATGGCTCGCAAAAAATACCAAACGCAATTCTTCCATGTATCCTTCATCAACTGAATAATAATGGATCAACCAAGTTTTCTATTCTCGCTTTGGCTTGCTGGTTTCGTTATTTAACTGCTGTAGATGAGGAATTGAAACCTATAGAAATTAATGATCCTCTCTCTGCCAGGTTGACTGCTTCGGCAAAATTAGACAAAGAAGCACCTATTCATCTTCTTGGAATTGAAGAAATATTTGGTAATAAGCTTCCTCAAAACGATAATTTTGTTAAGAGCCTTAGTGCGTGCATGCACGAAGTAAGAAGACAGGGCGTTGAAAAATGCCTACAAGAAGCCCTCAAATAATTTGCATAATATATGAACTTTATGTATATTACTTGCCAATTGAGGGACTAGTCTATTATGAGTAAAATTTCAAAAATCATATTTGATAACGACGGTGTAAACATGGATAGTGAGCAACTCGCTATGCAGGTTATGGATGATTTTGGCTATGATATGGTCGCAAGATACCATGCAGAGCCTATTGAAGGATTAGCCAGAGGTGATATCTACAGAACTTATGCAGGCACATCTTCTGACCAGATTATTCGTCAACTCATAGAAAAATATAACCTACCTTTTGACGCTCTTAAGGAAGATTATAATCTTGGAGATATCGCAGATAATGATGTTTATGAAGCACTTTCAAATCAACTGACAGAACAGACTTTAGATCGCTTTTCAGGAGAATTAAAAGCTATTCCAGGCATTGAAGAGGCTTTGGTTAAAATTGATGAAATGCTAGGCGGTATAGAGAATCGTGCACTTTGCACAACAAGTCGCGAAGACCGCATGAATTTGTCGCTTGCTTGCGCAATTAATCCGTCGACAGGGGAGTTGGCTGGTTTGGATAGATTATTTCCAGACGAAGATAATCGCCGCGTTAGTGGGTACGGTCACCCTAACAAATATACTCTTTTCATGGAGTTAAACCCCGACTGGAATCCAGCAGAAACGGGTATAGTTGAGGACACAGTTTCTGGCGTCACAAAAGCATTGTCGGCTGACCCTGCACTCAGAGTTATAGGCACAGTAGCCTCAGAATTTTATGGCTCAACGTACATAGAAAAAAAGACCCAAGTGGAAGCGCTGATCGACGCTGGAGCTTCCATAGTAGTCTTTGATGTAGCTGACTTACCTGCTGCTCTTGAGTGGTTAGAAAAAGGCGCAAGTGCTGAAAATTTACCAGATTTTATAGGGTCTGTAAGATTTAGAACTCAGAATGACCAGCCTAGAGAAGAATTAAATTTATAATTTAACCTTCGAGTGCAATATTCCCATTTTTGAGTTTTAAAGACACTTCTCCATCTAGCATCTTTAATGCATCATCACCAAATATACGTTTCCGCCAGCCTTTGAGCGTTTGTGTTTGGGCTTTTTCACCATATTGCGCGATAGCTTCTATATCTTCTTTAGACGCAATAAGGCGAGGCGCAACATCATTTTCTGAGGCACGTATTTTGAGGAGCATTTTGAGCATTTCGACTGCGCCTTGATATTCTTTTGAAAGCCCACGCTTTTTCTCAACACGCGGCCATTTCTTCTTATCAACATTCAAGCCTTTCTGTGCGACATCAAAGATTTGTTGCCCAAGAGGCTTATTTTCTTGCCCTTTAGGGAATCCTCGTATGCGGCTCAAATCCTTGTGTTCTTTGGGTGGGTGGAAAGAAATATCGACCAATGTCTCATCCCGCATGATGTGGGTTTTGGGAATATCTTTATTCTGCGCCTTTTTCTCTCTCCAAGCGGCGAGCTCACGCAGAATCGCAAGTTGTTGTGGGCGAGAAGATTTCACCTTAATGCGTTGCCACGCTTCCGTTGGTTCGTTTTCGTACAAAGAAGGTTCAAGTAAATTGGATGTTTCCTCTAAAACCCAGTCTTCGCGGTTTCTATCCAGAAGCTGTTTATCCAGATTTTCAAATACATCGACCAAGTAAATCACATCATCAAGGGCGTATGAGATTTGTTTGCTGGAGAGAGGTCTGCGTGACCAATCAGTAAATTGCTGACTTTTATCAATTTTTACGCCAACCGTTTGGTCAACCAGCGCATTAAAGCCAACTTGGTCGCCATAACCACATACCATCGCGGCAATTTGCGTATCAAATAATGGTTCAGGCAAAGTTTTAAACATTTGCCAGAAAATCTCTAAATCTTGTCGTCCTGCATGAAAAACCTTCAAAATTTCCTTGTTCTGAAACAGCTTTAAAAGAGGAGAGAGGTCAATATCGGGGAATTCAATGACATCAATGGCAACAGCCTTCTTATTTGGTCCGCTGACTTGCACGAGGCATAATTTCGCCCAATAGGTACGTTCTCGCAAAAACTCAGTATCGACTGTGATATAGGGAACGTTGGAAAGCGTTTGGCAAAATGCCTTGAGTTCGGCGGAATCTTTTATAATTGTCATGTAATTATTGCTTTGGTATTCGTTTCAATAACGGTATAACACTGAAAACCCCAAAGCAACCAACCAAAAAAAACTCAAAGAATTAAACAATGGCCAAATACAGAACTCATAACTGCGCAGAACTCAGAAAATCAGATGTTGGATCAAAGGTAAAACTATCTGGCTGGATTAATAGAAAACGTGATCACGGTGGTGTTCTGTTCATTGATTTGCGTGACACTTATGGAGTTACACAATGTGTTGTGGATGAGGGCTCCCCTCTGCTTGCGACAGTCGAGCATTGGCGCCCCGAATCTGTGATTACAATTGAAGGGGATGTTCGTGAGCGCCCTGGGGAAACAGCTAATACAAAATTGCCGACTGGTGAAGTCGAAATCTATATCGATTCTGCTGAAATGCAGTCTGCTGCTGATGTTATTCCGTTTCAGGTTGCCGAAGATGATGGCGCTGGTGAAGATATTCGTTTGCGTTACCGTTATCTAGATTTACGTCGCGAAAGAATGCAAAAAAATATTCGCTTAAGAAATGAAGCTATATTTTCTATCCGTAAACGTATGTGGGAAAGTGGTTTTCAAGAATTCCAAACACCTAATTTG
Source organism: Bdellovibrionales bacterium (assembly GCA_037968575.1). Taxonomy (GTDB): domain Bacteria; phylum Pseudomonadota; class Alphaproteobacteria; order Micavibrionales; family Micavibrionaceae; genus UBA2137. The sequence continues at coordinate 18,893 of JBBKVR010000070.1, forward strand.
ACGGCTTCATCACCAGAAGGTGCGCGTGACTTTCTTGTTCCTTCCCGTCTTTATCCTGGGAAATTCTATGCACTCCCTCAGTCGCCACAGCAATTCAAACAATTACTTATGGTTTCAGGGTTTGATAAATACTTCCAAATTGCGCCATGTTTCCGTGATGAGGACGGGCGTGCAGACAGATTGCTTGAGCATTACCAGCTCGATGTGGAAATGTCGTTTGTGACTGAAGAGGATGTCCACAACACTATGACGCCTATCATCAAAGGTCTCTTCGAAGAGTTTTCTGACTTTACTGGCGAAAAACACTCAATCGAATGGTTGCCGCACTTACGCTACGAAGATTCAATGATGAAATACGGGACAGACAAACCCGACCTTCGTAACCCGTTGGAAATTGTTGATGTAACAGAAGTCTTTGCGCGTGATGATGTTGAATTTAAAGCGTTCAAAGGCGTGATTGAAAAAGGTGGTGTGGTAAGGGCTATCAAAGCACCGAATGTTGGTGACCAACCACGCTCATTTTTCGATAAACTAAATAGCTGGGCACAAGGCGAGGGCGCACCTGG
>JBBKVR010000071.1:0-12173 GCA_037968575.1 Bdellovibrionales bacterium
AGAAGTTTAATAAAGTGTTTTAATTTCTCAAGTATATAGCAAAAAAATCACCCTTTCGAGGTAATAGGCTTATTTTTTAAAGAGAAATGCGTAAGATTCAGCTGAATCTGCATTATCTAGAATATTTCTAGCTAGTTTTTTACCCAGTTCTACTCCGGGTTGGTCAAAACTGTTTAAATTCCACAATATGCCTTGGGTAAAGATTTTATGCTCATAGGCAGCAATTAACATGCCCAAGAAATGGGGATTGAGCTCATCCAGTAAAAATAGAGATAAAGGCTTATTCCCTGAAAAATCATCACCATTTCCAAATGCGAGTGCTTGCGTTTGGGCAATACCATTGGCGAGTAACTTATCTTGGTGATCTTTTAAATGGTGAGGTAAGTCTTTGATAAGAATAAAGTCAGCAGGAATAGTATCTGTGCCTTGGTGTAGAGCTTGATAAAAAGCATGCTGTCCATTTGTTCCAGCCTGCCCAAAAATGATAGGTGCTGTTTTGTAATCTATTTTCTTGCCGTTTTTATCAATGGATTTACCATTTGATTCCATGTCTAATTGCTGGAGATATGCAGGAAGCAAGGAAAGGTCCTCGGCGTAAGGAAGAATGGCCATTGATCGGCTGTCCATAAAGTTTCTTTCCCAAATCCCGAGAAGTGCCATGAGAATAGGGATGTTTTTCTCTAAAGGTGCTTCATAGAAATGCTTATCCATTTCGTGAGCACCTTGTAGTAATTCATGAAAATTCTTTGCCCCAATGGAAATCATGATGGAGAGACCGATGGCCGACCATAGAGAAAAACGTCCTCCAACCCATCCTTCAAATGGGAATACCATTTCTTCAGTAATCCCGAATTTTCCAGTTTCTTCAAGGTTGGTAGAAAGCGCTACAAAATGTTTTGAAATATCACTTGATGCTTTGGTGAACCATTCTTTTGCAGCCTTGGCATTAGAGATGGTTTCATCGGTAGTAAATGTTTTTGAGGCGACAAGAAACAAAGTGGTTTCAGGTGAAAGTTTAGAGAGTTTTGTGTGGAGATCAGATGCGTCTATATTTGATACAAAGTGAACCTTAATTTTGTCTTTTAGATGAGATAAGGCTCTGCAAACAAGGCGTATACCGAGGTCAGAGCCACCAACACCAATATTGACAACATCTGTGATTTTTTTACCTGAAAAGCCTGTAAGGCTACCATTACGGACAGACTCTGAAAAATCTTCCATACGCTTGAGAATGCTTTGGCTGAATTCAACAGCCTCTTCAGTTTTTGGATTTTTAACTATAGGGGTTTCTGCACGGCACGCCATGTGTTGAACAGAACGGTTTTCACTCGTGTTAAGTTTTTCTCCAGCAAAGAGTTTTTCGCGCATCTCTTCGAGATTTTGTTCTTTTGCAAGGGCTATTAAACCTTGAAGGGTTTCATCTGTTACTCTTTGTTTAGAATAATCAAAGCGAAAGCCACTAAGTTCTACTATCCTTGAAATATTTTTATCAATGACATGCGAGCCAGTTTCTGCGTGCTGCTCTAGGCGTTGCCATGCATTTGTTTTTGTAGGATTTCCCATTGGTGTCCTTAATTTACATTGGGGAGTTCGGAAATAGCTGTCATATCACCAGAGCCAGCTTCAGGATTTCCAACAATAATCGTCAAAATATCGCCCTTATTCAAGACTTTGTTTGCAACGCGCGCAACATCCTTGCTGCTGACCTTTTCAATGTGGTCACGAACAGTATCAAGATAGTCGATAGGTAACTCCTCACTTTGCAAACCGACAAGAGTTTTTGCAATAGCAGATGTGCTTGTTAAGCCAAGAGGAAGTGAGCCAATAATATAATCTTTGGCTTCTTTGATTTCTTTTTTATTAACGGGAGTTTCACGCAATTTAGCAATTTCTTCTAAAACACCTTCCCTTAAATCATTAATCGTACCGTTCTTAGTCGAACTTGAGATGTAATAGAGTTGCGCATGGTCAAGACGCTGGAGATAGCTGTATATGCCGTAAGCTAACCCTTTCTTTTCGCGGATATTCTCTGTCAGGCGTGAGCCAAAGCCACCCGCCCCGAAAATTTGATCCATAACTTGGAACGGGTAGTAATCAGGGTGGTTGCGCTTAATTCCTGGCAAAACCATTTGCACGCTGGCTTGCGGAATTTTTACACGGTGAAAGTATGTTTTTCCCTTATTTGGCAGGGATGTATCTTCAACGGATTTTTCAGGTGCGTTTTCGGGAAGTTCTCCAAAAATATCATCTAAAGATTTTGAAAGCTCATTGGCGGTAATATCCCCAGAAACACCAATCAGGAGTCTATCTTGAGAGAGCTCCTTAGATGCAAAGCCCTTTAAGTCTTCTGCGGTTAAATTTTTGAGAGTTGTTAATGTTCCGCCGCTATTTTGAGAATAAGGATGTCCTTCGAAGGCGCGGTCATTTGTTATACGTGATGCCATCCAGTTTGGGTCAGATAAATCACCCCTAATACGACTGAGATTTGCTTGTCGCATGCGCTCTAACGGTTCTTTATCAAAGCGTGGGTTTTTCAAAGTCATTTCAAGTAAATCAAATGCCTTTTGTTTTTCATCTGTCAGTGTATTTAGAAAACCCGAGAAGCTGTCTCGTCCACCAGAGAAATTCAAAGTAATGGAATTATCTAACAAGGCTTTTTGGAAGGCTTGAGAATTCAAATCACCAGCACCTTCATCCATTGTATTGGAGAGGAGTTGAACAAGTCCTTGCTTGTCAGGAGATTCCAAAACAGCACCTGCACCGTCAAAAGCAAAGCTCATTGAAATGACAGGAACGGAATGGTCTTCAACTAACCATGCTGTGATGCCACCTTCAGAAATAACTTTTTTGATGTCGAGTATTTTATCTGCCGCATAGGCATTGGTTGCCAACAGTAAAAGGAAGAAAGTGAGTAGAATTTTTTGCATTATTCATCGCTCCCTTCAGGAAGAAAGTAACCAGTTACAGACCGTTTTTCGGAGTTTTCACCAAAAGCAATTTGTAGAGCCTTATCTAAGTCTTCAGTGCCCACACTTTCAATACGTTCCGGCCAGTTTTCAACTTCTTCTAATGTGGTCCCCGTAGCAAGTGATTGACCAATAATGTTGGCAGGCGTTGCCAAAGAGTCGCGTGCAAATACAGCAGCTCTTTTTAGACGTTTTTTAGAGTCTCTTATTTGTTCTTCATCAATGCCAGTTTTAAGGATATCAGCTATAAAATTCCCTATGGTTTCTTCTAGCTTTTCCAAAGATACACCGTTGGCTGGTGTCGCTCCAATCCATATTGCTGCTACATCTAGTGCTTCCGCATCATAGGAAAGTGAAATATTGATGGCTTTCTTTTGATTGACGACCAATTCCTTGTAGAAAGGCGTTGTTGGTCCGCCGCTCAATGCTTCAACTATAATTTGTAAAGCAAGCGCAGTTTTAGAATCTTTTGTGTATGACGGAACACGCGTACCTTTGGTAAATAAAGGCTCTTTAACTTGTTCACTTTTAAAAATGATACGTGTTTCACCGTTAAATTCGGGAAGAGTGGGGAAATTACGTTCAGGTACTTCTTCTAGCGGTCTTATTTTACCGTAAGTTTTTTTCGCCAATGGCAAAACCTCAGCTAAAGTTACATCGCCCGAGATAACCAAAACCGCATTATTTGGGTAATACCATTTATTATAAAACTCTTTGGCATTTTCCCACTGCAATCCTGATACCTCATTCATCCATCCAATGGTGGGGACGCCATAAGGGTGATTAGGATAGAGAGCAGATTGAAGTTGCTCATAAAACTGTGCCTTCGGATTGTTATCGGTGCGTTGGCTCCGTTCTTCTAAAACAACGTTACGCTCTGTTTTTACTGCTGCCTCTGTTGGCTTTATATTGCGCATACGATTAGCTTCCATCGCCATTACCATTCCCAAATGATCTTTGGAAATAGTTTGGTAGTAAGCTGTATAGTCTTTTGATGTGAAGGCATTGTCTTCTCCGCCGAGAGCGCGAACACGTTTTGAGAATTCGCCTTCTGCAATTTTATCCGTGCCTTTAAAAAGAAGATGTTCAAGAAAATGCGCTGCACCAGAATAACCAGCGGTTTCTTGTGCAGAGCCAACCTTGTACCAAAGCATATGATGAACAAGAGGTGCGCGGTGGTTGGGAACAACAACGACTTGGAGCCCATTTTTTAACGTTGCTGTTTGTGCATTGAAAACTTTAGCGTGTGCTGTCGTAACGAAAGATAAAACAGCAAGTGAAAGGAAAAAGATGCGTATCATGCTGATTTATTCAGCTTTTGAGACTGTACCAGGTGCAATCACGCGCGTTCGTGGTAGTTGTTGTTGGAGACGTGCTGCTTCTTCATTCGGATCGAGAACGCTGCCTGAGGCTTCGATTTTACGATCAAAAATTTTATCTATAACGGCTTGATCTTCATAAGCGGTATCTTCGTTTTCTTCATTTACCACTTGACGGATATTATCAGGTGTTTCTGTTGCGCCTGCGGCTTCTATAATCGCGCGCTCAGACGCCGTTGCTGAGACAGGTTCTCGGGTTGGTGCGCTTGTTGCAAAATTGTTTCCAATGTCATCTTCGATTGTTTTTGGAATTTCAGGGCCAAACAGAGCCTCAGCGGCCATTTCTTCTGCTGTTGGCTCTTGTGGTCGTCTTGCTCCAGGATTAGGGACAGGAAGAGCTGCCAAGTGCGGTGGAATTTCAAGCGGTGCACGACGGATAACAGAAAATTCATCAGGGGCTTCTTTGATAAGACCAAGTTTTTCTTTTGCGCTAGTACAAGCTGTCAGCAAAAGTCCTGTCGAGGCAGATAAACAAAGAAGAGAAAGTGTTGTTTTACGCATGAAAGCCATTTTAGTCCTCTTTAGGGTCTAAGAAAAGGGATTTGAAGAGAAATAGCACGATGCCGATGACGATACAAGAATCCGCGACATTAAAGGCGGGGTAGTGCCAGTCGGCAACATGAAAATCAAGGAAATCAATAACTGCGCCAAAGCGTATGCGATCCCATATATTTCCTATGGCTCCTGCCACAACAAGCAAACTGGCTATCTGAATAAGCTTTGAATTTGTCCGTATGTACCAAATCAGGAAGCCCGAGACGATAAGTAAGGCAAAGAGAGATAAAATATATGCAGTCATTGGGCTGTCGCTTCCCAATAATCCAAAACTTATACCGTCATTCCAGACCATCACGAGATTGAAAAAGGGTAAAATTTCCATTGAGACAAATTCAAGGCGCTCTTGCGAGATGTTGCCTAACCAACGAAAGAAAGGCTCGGTCTCTGCTTGAAAAAGTCCTTCAACAATTCCCCACTTGGAAAGTTGGTCTGCCATGAACAAGAAAATAATAACCAAAACTCCGCCAAAATATTTAAGCATATCGGTTCCCTTTAAGCAGCTTTCTTAAAGTTTTCTACGGCAGAAGTACAACGATGGCATATACTAGTATCATCAACATCATCTAGAATTTTCCAACAGCGCTGGCACTTTTGACCTTCTGATTTACCAAATGTAACGCCTACACCTTTGACATCGGCAAGTGTGAAGGCATCAACAGGGGCGTCAGCCTGTTTGATACTGATTTGAGATGTAATGCATATTTCCGCCATGTCCTGATTATCTATAAGTTTTTCACAACCTGCATCCACATAGATAGTTGGGCAAGCTTCAAGAGATGAGCCAATAGTCTTATCTTTTCTGTATAGCTCGATTGCTCCGAGAACAGTATCCCTGACGCGACGTATAGCTAGCCATTTGAGCTCAAGTCTCTCATCGTTCCAACTCTCGGGAAGTTCAGGGAAGTTTAACAAATGTACGCTCTCAGCGTCTTCGTAGATACCCTGCGGCCGGTTGTCCCAAGCATCTTCACAGGTAAACGAAAGCACAGGTGTAAGCCATGTCACCAAACATTTGAAAATTTGTGCCAAAACAGTTCTATGGGCTCTGCGCTCGAATAAGTCAGGGCGGTCACAGTAAAGTCGGTCTTTGCGGATATCAAAATAGAAGGCAGATAACTCGCTGTTACAGAAATTATGAAGCGCGTGCATCAATTTACCGAATTGATAATTGTCTGAATGCTCCTTGACCTTATCGCTCATTTCAGTGAGTTGATGCAGAACCAGTTTTTCAAGTTCTGGCATATCTTTGTACTCGGATTCATCCAGCATTTCATCTTTTGTGAAGCCATCTAAAGAACCGAGCAAAAAGCGCAATGTGTTTCTCAAGCGACGATAGATATCGCTTGTTGTCTTGAGACTATCTTTAGACATGCGGATATCTTCTTGGTAATCAGAAAGCAGAGTCCAAAGGCGCAAAATATCTGCGCCATATTCATCAATAATCTCATTAGGCTCGACAACATTGCCCAGTGATTTGGACATTTTGTAACCATTTTCATCCAACACAAAACCATGCGTTAAGACAGCCTTGTATGGGGCTTGCCCACGTGTTCCGCAGGACTCAAGCAAGGAAGAATGAAACCACCCTCTATGTTGGTCAGAGCCTTCAAGATAGAGGTCAGAGGGGCTTTGTAACTCCTCCCTGTCTTCAACCACAAAAGAATGTGTTGAGCCAGACTCAAACCAAACATCAACAATATCAAAAACTTGCTCATATTCATCGAGGTTATAATCATTGCCAAGGAAATCTTGTGGGGCGCGCGAAAACCAAGCATCAGCACCTTCTTTTTCAAAAATATCAGTAATACGCTTCAGTACATTGGCGTCCTTTAGAGGTTCTTCTGTTTCTTTATTTACAAAGAGGGCGATGGGCACACCCCATGAACGTTGACGAGAAATACACCAGTCAGGACGGTTCTCAATCATTGTCGATATGCGTGCTTTTCCTTTTGCGGGAACCCAGCGTGTTTCTTCAATGGCATTCATTGCTTTTTTGCGTAGCTCGAGTTCATTTTCCATGGCAATAAACCATTGTGGTGTTGTACGGAAGATAAGGGGGGCTTTTGAGCGCCATGAGTGAGGATATTCGTGACGCATTGAGCCTTTGGAGACAAGTGCACCGACTTCATTTAATTCTTTGAGGACTGCGAAGTTCCCCCCGCCCAATTCACCTTCTTGGGTGTAAACTTCCATGCCTGCAAAAAGAGGCACATGCTCGCGGTATTTTCCATCGTCACTCACATTATCTGTAACCTCGACACCATGTTTTTGCCCAAGTATAAAGTCATCTGCTCCATGCCCTGGTGCAATATGAACAAAACCTGTTCCTGCCTCATCAGTTACAAAATCACCTTTAAGTAAAGGGACATTAAAATCGTACCCTTGTCCGCGCAGAGGGTGAGCGCAAATTGTATCCTCAACATCTTTACCTAGGAACGTCTCAGAGACTTCCCATTCTTCAATTTTGGCCTGCTCTTTAACGCTTTCAGCAAGGGCAGTGGAGAGAGCATACTTATCTCCAACTTGAACGCGCGCACCGTCATTTACTGATTTTACCGTGTAGACTGCGTATTCCATGTCCTCACCAAATGCGATGGCACGGTTGGAGGGCATTGTCCAAGGCGTGGTTGTCCAGATAACAACTTTGGCATCTTTCAGGGCTTCACATTGAGTTGAGACAACGGGAAAACTGACCCAAATGGTAACTGATTTGTGTTCTTTATATTCGATTTCAGCTTCTGCAAGAGCAGTTTTCTCAACCACTGACCACATGATAGGTTTTACACCTTTGTAAAGACCGCCGTTATTTAGAAATTTATGGATTTCAGCGGTAATCATGCTTTCTGCACGGTTGGTCATAGTGAGGTAAGGTTGTTTCCAATCACCAACAACACCTAAACGCTCAAATTCATCAGACTGGATATCAACCCATTTTTGAGCAAACTCACGGCACTCTGCGCGGAAGGTTAAGGTGTCAACATCATCCTTGTCTTTACCTTCGGCACGATATTTTTCTTCAATCTTCCATTCAATCGGAAGTCCGTGGCAATCCCACCCCGGAACATAAGGTGCATCAAATCCGCGCATCTGCATAGTTTTGACAACAACGTCTTTCAAGATTTTATTCATCGCATGTCCAATATGGATGTGACCATTGGCGTATGGTGGGCCATCATGGAGAATGAATTTTTCTTTGCCTTTACCAGCTTCACGGAGTTGTTTGTACAAATCCATTTTTTGCCATTTTTCTAAAATGACAGGTTCTTTTTTTGGCAATTCTCCGCGCATGGAGAATTCAGTATTGGGAAGGAATACGGTTTCCTTGTAAAAATCAGCGTTTGTTGTGTCGTCTTTGCTCATAGCAAATCTCTTATAGCCTGTTGTTATCGTTTATGTAAGGGGAGTTTGTGTCAGCCCGATTCCTGCCAGTTTCAAGCAAAAACGGGCAAGGTAATTCGAATAATAATTATGAGTGAACTTTCCATGTGTCCAATATGCTTTATTCTCAAGGTGAAATCAACTCTAACAACAGCAAAGTGCAAGGCACAGTTGCGATAGCCATGATGGTGCTTATCAAGACGGCAGCAGCGGCACGTTCAGGGTGAAGGTTAAGAGTTGTCGCATAAGCAACAAGATTACCTGCTAGTGGTACTGAAGAAATGATAATGACCATTTGGTATATTTCCTTGTGAAAAATATTAAAGAAATGCAGGTCAGTGAGTACAAAAAGGAAACCAAAGATTGGCCAAACAATGAATTTTGGAACCAGAAGATTTGTAATCAGCTTCCAATCGATTTCGAGTTTAGTTTGTTGAGCAAGCGCTATACCGATTGTCATCATGCCCAAAAAGACCCACGCACCAATGGCATATTCCCAATAGCGTGTGAATGTTTCAGGCAGTCCAAAACCAAGAAGATTGTAAAGAAATCCAATCCAGATGGCATGTATAACAGGAAACTTAAGAACCTTGATAACTGCGCCTTTGATTGTTGTATGCCCGCGTGCACCCAAGAAATAACCAAGACCTGTTTCGTTTAGGAAAGTACCGAGATTAAGAAGGGCGTAGACCCCAGCCCATTCAGGACCAAGTAAAGCCAGAACAACGGGAAGCCCAAAATACATCGTGTTGCCTGTGACGCTACTCATGCCTACTAAATTGGCTCGGTTGTTTTTCCAGATGCTTTGGGAAATTCTGTAAGAGGCTAAACCAATGCAAGCGGAAGCTATAAATAAGATAATCGGTAGGGCGATATACTCAGGATTAAACTCCATTTTTGCCAAAGCGCCAAAATTTACAATTGGTGCGAGAATATAGATAGCGATGAGAGCGATGGATTTAAGGTTAACGTCTAAAAATTTACCAGAGATGTATCCAAGTGCTACCAAAATATAGAGAGGTATAAGGTTAGCAATTAAGAGGATAAGTAGGTCTGTCATGCTAGTAGTTCGCGTGTTTTTAGCGAATCTCTATCCATTTGTTCAACTAGCGCCTCAACGGACTCAAATTTCGCTTCCCCACGCAAATGTTGGATGGGCTTTACACGCAAGGTCTTGCCGTACAAATCGCCGTCAAAATCAAGAAGATGTGCTTCCATTAAGGGTGTTTTTGTTTCAAACATCGGGCGGATACCAATATTAGTTGGAGCTTTATGCCACTCATCCGAGCCTTCAATTTGGACCAATGCTGCATAAACACCAAATGCAGGATGAAGAACATCCTCAAGTGTCATATTAGCAGTTGGGTAACCAAGTTCACGCCCGCGCTTGTCACCATGAATGACTTTGGCACGTATTTCCCATTCCCAACCCAACATTTCATTTGATTCTTCTATGAGGCCACGGCGAAGAAGGGAGCGAATACGACTGGCGGAGTATTTTTGATTTTGATCATTGTTGATATCGTCAACAGGAGAAACTGGAATACCCTCTTCTTCTAATGTTCTGATGTCACCAGTCCTGTTTTGTCCAAAATGGAAATCACGCCCGACAATGATTTCTTGCACGCTTAAACCTTCTTTTAAAATTTTATCGATAAATTGCTGTGCAGAGAGTTGCGCAAAATCACGGTTGAAAGGAATTTCAGCTAGAAAAGCTGCGCCATTCTCTTTCAATTTCTCACGCTTCAGAGAGGTGGGTGTGATGCGGAAAGGCTCTGTAGGGGCTTGGAACAATGTCCGTGGGTGTGGTTCAAAAGTTAAAATACCAAAAGGCGCGCCCAACTCTTTGGCATGTGCTTTTGCTTTAGTCAGTAATGCCTTGTGCCCGCGATGGACGCCATCGAAATTACCAACAGCAACAATGCCATTGCGATATTTATCAGCAAAGCCGCTGAGGTCAGTAAAGATGTCCATGTGTGGTAATTACTCTATACAGGCTGAATATTCCGCTGGATTCACGCGTGCCCATGTTTGTGTTTTTCCAAATAAGGGAACGCCAACATAACCGCGCAAATCAAGAGTATTTTCATCCTTAACAGTGATAGTGGCATTGTAGATGTCACCATCATCAGCCTTGTAGATTTTGCCACCTTCCCAAGTATTTGGGTTATTTGTGTTTTGATTGAATCCCCAAAGAATGACAAGATTACACAAAGGTTGCCCTTTGAATTCAGGGTCAGAGTTTTTCTCATCTACTGTCATGCCACCTTCTATAATCCAGTGAATAGAGCCACAAAGGCCTCGTTCGCATTCGTAAGTGTTGATGACGGCATGCTTATTTTCAGTAAGCCAAAAGCCTTCAACTGGCGAGGCTTTAGCCGAAGAAATAGTGGCAGAGAGTAAGAATAGTGTAAGTGCAGATAGGATTATACGTGACATGAGTTTTTCTCCTTATGTTTTATTCCAGTGCTATTTAATCGTGCAACTGTGCGCAGGTCAACTCCTGCTTTACAGAATCCAAGCAACGTGACAGAATAAAACAGTCATGACTGGGTCTGTTCGACCCTTGCTCAAAAAACCGTTCTGGAAAAAATAACATGCGCTCGTTCGCTGTTCTTATTGCATTGTCTTTATTGCTTATTGGTTGTTCACAGCAAGCCGAACCCTTAAGCGTGGATGAACAAGTTGAAATTCTTGATGAAGATTTACGCAGTGTTTTCGCCGATCAGGAGGCACTCGATCACCCTTTAACACTCCATGAAGCAATGGCACGAGGTATTCTTTACAACCTTGATCACCGTGTCGCGATGATGGAATCGATGATTGCCAAGGGTGAAGTTGATTTGGCTTTGCTTGAAGTTTTGCCATCACTGGATGCCAAGGCACAATACACAGTGCGTGATGATGAACAAGTTGTCCGCGGTGAAAGTCCTACAACTGGGGCGCAAACACTCGCTCCTACTGTTTTTGAAGATGACAATAGAACAACGACATCGCTAACAGCTGGATGGAATATTCTTGATGCAGGGCTTGCGATTGCTCAATCCAAAAGTGCCTCAGATCAAGTTTTGGTGGCCGAAGAGCGTCGCCGTAAAGTCATTCACAATATTATTCAGGATGTGCGTTCCGCTTATTGGCGTGCAGCAAGTGCTCAAATTCTGTCTGATCATATTGATAGTCTTTTGGTTCAAGGGCGTGAAACAGTCACGAAGTTAGAAAATTATTATAAGACAAGCGGCGACAATTTGATATTGGCACAGCAGCAAATGCGTTTGCTTGAGCATATGAACAATCTCAATGGGCTGAAATCACAGCTGGCAACAGCAAAGATAGAGTTAGCAAGCCTTATCAATTTACCTCCACGGGCTGATTATGCGTTAGCGGTTAATGAGAGTGATATCTTTGATGAGGCAACAGTTCCACATCTTGATTTGGACCCTGAAGATTTAGAGTTGGTTGCCCTCATGATACGCCCGGAGGTTCGTGAGGATATTCTCATGCAACGCGTGGCTGCGCGTGAAATTCACAAAACAACACTGTCAGCGTTACCGGGAATTGGCGGAATTTTCGGGTATTATTCTGATAGTAATGACTTTTTGCAAGATACAGATTGGACGCAATTTTCACTCTCTATTACAAGCAATTTAACAAGGCTGTTCACTTTGCCGGTACGCTTGGAGCAAGCAAAAAATAAGGAAAAACTAGTTCAAATGCGTAGACGAGCCATTGCTGTGGCAGTTCTCTCTCAAGTTAATCTCGCGCGCCAGCGTTTGAAAATGGCAGAAGACAGGTTTGGTTTGGTTAAACAATTGGCATCGGTTAGCCGTAAAATGCGTAGTGTTGTTAGCCAAAAAACCAAATTAAGTGATGCAGATGCTCTGGAAATGGAAAT
>JBBKVR010000072.1:0-8068 GCA_037968575.1 Bdellovibrionales bacterium
ATGACCTTAAAGTCAGGTATTGAGAATATGATGAAGCATTACATTCCTGAAGTGCAAGAAGTGCGTGAAAGCCTTTAATTTTAGGAACTTTATTTCTTGTGTAGTGTTAATGAAGGGCAAACATCAATCATAGGGGAAGTCATGTCTAAATCAGCTCTTTCACAAACTGCATTCGAACAACTTTTTTCCGAGGCCAGAACCTATAACGGTTGGCAGGATAAAGACATTGATAAAGATACTCTTCATAAACTTTACAATACTCTCAAATGGGGGCCGACAAGTGCCAATTGTTCGCCAGCACGCTTTATTTTCATTACAACCGATGAAGCTAGAGAAAAATTAAAACCAGCTTTAGATGGCGGTAATGTTGAAAAGACAATGAAGGCACCTGTGACGGTTATTGTTGCCAAAGACATGGAGTTTTATGAGCAACTTCCGAAACTTTTTCCACATGCTGACGCCAAAAGCTGGTTTGTTGGAAATGAAAAGCTAGCCAAAGAAACAGCTTATAGGAACTCTGCATTACAAGGGGCTTACTTTATTATGGCTGCACGTGCTTTAGGATTGGATTGTGGTCCTATGTCAGGGTTTAACAAGGATAAAGTTAAAGAAACTTTCTTCCCAAATAAAAACTGGAAAGCCAATTTCCTTTGTAATATTGGTTATGGTGATCCAAAGAGTTTATTCCCTCGCTCACCACGTCTTGGCTTTGACGAGGCCTGCGAAATCCTGTAAATCCTTGGCGTATGAATAATATGCCTAAAATATTAGCTATCGAGACTGCATTGGACGGATGTGGCATTGGTTTGTTACATGATAACAATGTGACTGTGACCTACGAGTCTATGACGCGTGGTCAATCAGAAGTCCTCATTCCATGCATTCAGGATTTAGTAAAAGGCGAGGGACTAGAATTAACGGATTTGGATGCCGTCACTGTCACCTTAGGTCCAGGAAGTTTTACCGGGTCCCGTGTCGGTTTGGCAGCAGCCCAAGGCATTGCCTATGCGACCTCAATCCCATGTTTTGGGTATTCAACATTGGAAATCGTTTCCAGATGCGCAAAAGGAAAAGTTGCAGTCGCTTTGGATAGTAAACGCGGTGATGCTTTCTTTCAAATGTTTGATGGTGATCCACTTATCGAGGCGACAATACTTCCTTATGATGGTGTCATTGGGAAAACAAAAGATAGTACACTGCTAACTAATATTTCTAACTTGAATGGCACATCACTTGAAGGCAAAGAGATTGTTGAACAACTTCTTTTAAAAACATCCGAAGAATTTACATTAGGCGTGAGGCCAAAAGATCACCTTGCTCCCATCTATTTGCGTGATGCGGAAGTTTCAAAGTCCAAAATTAAATATCGAGAGATTGGGTAGTTAGCAGGAACCGGCTGCTTCGCTCATCATCAGAGTCATTTTTTCTGCTCGCGGAAGAGGTGTTCCTTCATCAAGGAACGAGAACACATCGAACAGTCTTTCGCATTCTTGCAATGTGTAGCTAATCAACTCTTTCATGAAGGCAACACCTTGAGAGGGCATTAAACTCGTATAACGAAAACATGGCGAATAGGTTTGTTTGCCTTTATTGAGTGTCAAATCAAAATGACCAAGCCATAACTTGCTGTTCATTTCACCAATGACTTGGTAACCATCAGTCAAAGTATCGGCGTCCAACTCGATGTCTAGTTCACAGCAATATTGCATTGCTTGCTGCTGTTGATCCCAAATAAATAACACGCGGTAGGTGCCGCGATCACCCTCAACAGTAAAATAAAGTTGGTCATCGTCTAAGCGCTGGAACGACCAATCTTGAAGATTTAGAAAATCTTCTGCGCTGTCTAAGGGGTTATTGAGTTCTTCAATCATTATTTCTTTTTCTTTGTGGTCTTTTTGGCTGTTGTTTTCTTTGAGGCGGTTTTTTTCGTAGCTGTCTTTTTAGCTGGAGCCTTTTTCATAGAAGCTTTCTTAGCTGTTTCCGTTTTTGCTGTTTTAGCTTTTGGCTTGGGCTTTGCTTTTGTTACTTTTTTCTTTTTTGAAGTTGTTTTCTTAACAGCAGGTTTTTTCTTTGGCGGTGTGATACCAGATGTTTTTTCTAAGGTCTCAATACGTGCCTCGAGTTTTTGAAAATCAGTGCGTGGAACAAGGTCAAGCCGATCAGCCATCATATCAATACGCTCTTTGATATCTTCCTGTAGCTCCTGCTTTAGAGAAGTTAAAATACCTGCTGTGCCACCGACCATGCGAGCCACATCATCCATTAATTTGGAACCTGATTTAAACATATTTAAAATCCCTTGTTTGTATAAAATCCCTCAAGAAGTCAGGGTTACTTTGATACGCTCATGAATAGGAGTCGGCAAGTTTTGGGGGGCTCGTATGCGTTCTTTCGTGTGGATAAATGAAGTCTTGGCATTTGAGGCAGGCTTCTATAAAAATAGGCCCAGAAGTTAAGAATTTAAAGAGGTGAAAATGATTATTGTCACAGGTGGAGCAGGATTTATCGGTTCAAACTTGCTCGCTGGTTTAGAAGAAAAGGGTTTAACAGATATTGTTGTGTGTGATTGGCTTGGCACAGATGATAAATGGCGGAATATCTCTAAACGTGCACTGCGTGATATCGTAAAACCCGAAAACCTCTCTGTTTACCTTGACGAGCACAAGCATGAGGTTGAATGCATCTTTCATATGGGGGCAATTTCAGCAACGACAGAGCGTGACGCAGATTTAATTATTGAGAATAACTTTATGTTATCGCGTGAGCTTTGGAAGTGGTGTGCTGCGAATGAGGTACGTTTTATTTATGCATCTTCCGCAGCAACTTATGGTAATGGAGATGAAGGTTTTGATGATGATATGTCAGCAGGACATCTGAAAAAGTTACAGCCTTTAAATCCGTACGGTTGGTCAAAGCATTTATTCGATAGGCGTGTTTCCGAAATCGTAAATGGAAATAAATCTGAAAAAACACCACCACAATGGGCTGGTCTGAAATTCTTTAATGTCTATGGTCCCAACGAATATCATAAAGACGACATGATGAGCGTCATTTGTAAACTCTACCCGCAAGTTGTAGCTGGTGCCTCTGCAAAACTTTTCAAATCACATCACCCTGATTATGAAGATGGTGGTCAGTTACGTGATTTTGTTTATGTTCAGGACTGTGTAAACGTCATGCTCTGGCTCTATGACAATCCAAAGGTTAGCGGTCTGTTCAATGTCGGAACTGGCCAAGCAAGGTCATTCAAAGATTTGGCTTTGGCAACATTTTCTGCGGCAAATAAAGAAGAAAAAATCAATTACATTGATATGCCGGAACACCTTAAAGGCAAATACCAATATTTCACAGAAGCTAATATGAGTCGTATTCAGAAGGCTGGTTATAACGGAGGCTTCACTTCGCTCGAAGACGGCGTTGCTGATTATGTTGAGAATTACATGGCAACCCAAGATCCTTATAAATAATTTTTGTGGTAAATAATTCATGGCTTTGACCTTCCCAAATATTGATCCTGTAGCAATTGAACTAGGCCCCTTGCAAATCCATTGGTATGCGCTTGCCTACATGGCAGGTTTTTTATTGGCATGGGCGTATGGCAATTATCTGGTTAAAAAATATCCCCATTCTCATGGCCCAGATAAGGATGCCATCAGTGATTTTATGACATGGGCAATCTTGGGAGTTTTGCTAGGGGGACGCCTTGGCTACGTCATTTTCTACAACGCAAGTTATTATCTCCACAATCCTTTGGAAATTATCCAAATATGGGATGGAGGTATGGCATTCCATGGAGGTGTAATTGGGTTGGTCACAGCCATTACTTTATTTTCATTAAAGCGCAAAATAAACTTATTTCGTTTGGCTGATATAACGGCATGCGCTGCTCCTATGGGGTTTTTCTTTGGACGTATTGCAAACTTTGTTAATGGTGAACTCTACGGAAGACCTTCGGATGTGCCTTGGGCGATTGTCTTTCCAAGGGGCGGAGAGGAACCGCGTCACCCCAGTCAGCTCTATGAAGGATTACTCGAAGGGGTAGTGCTGTTTTCAATTTTGTTTGTTTTGATAAGATTTGAAAAAATTAGAGAAAAGCCAGGGCTTCTATCAGTAGTCTTTCTAATTGGATACGCTTCGTTTCGATTTATAATAGAGTTCTTTAGACAGCCTGACTCTCAGCTTGGTTTTGTTTTCCTTTCATTCAGCATGGGACAAATCCTTTCTACGGCGATGATTTTGGGTGGACTGTTTCTATTGTTTTTGATTTCACGTGGCAAAACACAATATGACCCCGCTTGAGTCCCACTTCAAAAACCAAATTCGTGAAGCGGGTCCCATAAGTCTCTCACATTACATCGAGCTTTGCCTCTCTCACCCTGAACATGGCTACTACATGTCTGGCGATCCTTTTGGGAAAGAGGGGGACTTTATTACCTCACCTGAAATTTCTCAAATTTTTGGAGAATTGATTGGTGTATGGCTGGCGGACTTATGGCATCAGGCAGGCTCACCTAAAAAAGTGACATTACTTGAGTGCGGTCCTGGGCGTGGAACGTTAATGGTAGACGTTTTGAGGGCGACAAAAAACGTAGGTGGTCTCCACGACAGCCTCCAAATCAAGTTATTGGAAAATAGTCTACTTCTTCAACAGAAACAAAAAGATGCTCTGAATGATTATGATGTGAAGTGGCTTACTTCTTTAGATGAATTACAAACCTCGACTGAACCAGTTTTTGTTATTGCTAATGAGTTTTTTGATGCACTGCCAATTAAACAATTTGAGAAGGTAAATGAAGGTTGGGCAGAGCGCTGCATTGGTTTGAATGATAATAATGAACTGACATTGAGTTTGATTCCAAGTGCTCGTGTAAATGGTATGCCAGCAGGGTTATCAAATGGACAAATAGTTGAAACATCATTTGCTAGAGATGCATTATTTTCAAACCTATGTGAACTTATACAAAAAAATGGTGGTGCATTACTGGCAATTGATTACGGTTACTTGTCAGGCAATGGAGATACTTTGCAAGCCGTTAAAAAACATCAGAAAGTTTCTATTTTTGAAACACCAGGTGAAAGTGATTTAACAGCTCACATTGATTTTCAACGCATGATTGAAGTAGCTTCCGATAAAGGTATAGATATTTGTGCTGTTAAAAATCAAGGTGAGTTTTTGAGAAATTTAGGAATTGAATTACGTGCATCTGTTTTAAAGAAAAACGCGGGTGAAAAACAAGCTCAAATCATTGACTCATCGGTCAGAAGGTTATGTGATACAGATGAAATGGGCGCGTTGTTTAAAGCGTTTTGCGTGCACGCCCCAATTAAAAAAATAAAATTATTACCAGCAGGATTTTAAATCTTTCATGAAGAAAATTCCATATCTCAGTAGCAGACGTTTTGATGATTGGTCAGGGGCTAATGTATCTCATGCCTTCTTTGGACGAAAAGGCGGTGTAAGTGAGGGTATTTATGAATCCTTGAACTGCGGGAAGGGTTCAAAAGATAATCAAAACCATGTTGATGAGAACACACAAAGAGTTTTGAAAACCGTAGGTGGAGATGCTCTTCAAAAAGTTTACCAACTTCACAGCCCGACATGTGTTTACGCAGATAAATATTCTTCTGAGCTTGCCAAGGCTGATGCGCATGTTACCGATGTGAAAGGCTTGGTTCTTGGTATTTTAACGGCGGATTGTGCTCCCATTCTTTTCTCGGCGGTTAAAGAAGATGGAAAACCAATTGTTGGTGCCACACATGCAGGATGGCAAGGGGCATTGAAAGGCGTTTTAGAAAATACACTCAAAGGTTTGGAAAAACAGGGTACTGTGATGGAAACGGTGTCGGCAATTATAGGTCCATGTATTTCCCAACTCTCCTACGAAGTTTCAAAAGGCTTTGAAGAACCGTTCCTTAAGGAGGATGAAAAAACAGATCATTTCTTTGCGAGCGGTAAGAAAAAAAATAAACTTCATTTTGATTTAGGTGGATATATTGTCTACAGGCTTTCAAGAGCGGGCGTTAAGAACGTTATTTATACAGGCATTGATACTTATGCGAATGAAGACATTTATTTCTCCAATCGTCGCAGAGTCCATAATGATGAAGATGATTACGGGCGACAGATATCCACAATAGTTATCTTGTAGGCATTGCATTTTGAAGAAATTTTCTTATAGTCCTTGCAATCAACACTTTAGCAAGGGCCTTGAAGACTCATGAAACTGATTGCCGGAAACTCGAACCGACATTTAGCCGAGGCTATTGCCACTTACCTGAATACCCCGCTAGCAAACGCATCCATCAGACGTTTCTCTGATATGGAGGTTTTTGCTGAGATTTTAGAAAACGTCCGTGGTGAGGACGTTTTTGTTTTACAATCCACATCATATCCGACAAATGACAATTTAATGGAATTATTGGTGACAATTGATGCGCTTCGTCGTGGGTCGGCAAGACGTATTACTGCGGTTATTCCATACTATGGATATGCCAGACAGGACAGAAAAACAGGCCCACGAACACCCATTTCCGCAAAACTAGTAGCTAACCTAATTACAACAGCTGGTGCAAACCGTGTTTTGACAATGGAACTCCACGCTGGTCAAATCCAAGGTTTCTTTGATATTCCAACAGATAACTTGATTGTTGCTCCTATCTTTACACCTGTGTTCCAGCAACGCTTTAAAGGTGAAGATTTGGTGATGGTTTCACCTGACGTTGGTGGTGTTGTTCGCGCCCGTGCTTTGGCTAAAAAGGTCGACGCTGATTTGGCTATTATTGATAAACGCCGTGAAAAAGCAGGTGTCTCCGAAGTGATGCATATTATTGGGGATGTCAAAGACCGCGTTTGTGTGTTGGTTGATGATATCGTTGATAGTGGTGGAACGCTTTGCAATGCAGCCCAAGCCTTGATGGATAAAGGAGCCAAAGAAGTTCATGCTTATGTGGTTCACGGTGTTCTCTCAGGTGGAGCAGTCGCTCGTATTACGTCTTCACCAATGAAATCATTGGTGATTACCGATACAATTGCGGCTACAGAGGCTGTCAGAGTGGCACACAACATTGAACAACTCTCTGTGGCACCTCTCTTAGGTGAAGCTATTCTCCGTATAGCAGAAGACCGCTCTGTTTCTGCCATTCTTGATTAACATACGTAAAACTCATTTTATTTCTTTTTTCTAATATGCGGAACAAAAGCCTCTTTCCTTTGGTTTGTTATCCGATGTTCAAACTTTTAAACAAAGGAGAATAAAGATGAACAAGAATATAATCGAAGGTAAATGGGATCAGGTGAAAGGTGATTTCCAGAAGAAGTACGGAAAACTAACCGATAGCGAACTTCAGCAAGCTAGAGGAAACCGTACAAAATTGAGCGGTCTTATCCAAGAAAAATACGGTAAAGCGCAAGATGCCGTTGAAAAAGAATTGGATGAGTTTGAAAAATCCCATGCTGCTTAATGTTTTTTACTAAAAGCACTTAAAATCAGGCCCGGCATTTAAATGCCGGGCTTTGCTTTTTTACCCTCTTTTTCCTTGATTTTACCGCGCTTATTTGGTTAATAGAGCCACCGACACCCTTGGAGGTCGGCAATTTAACTAAAATGAGGAGTAGTCCTATGTCTGCAAAGAATAGATATAAGTTGGATGCGCAGCCTCGAGACCGAGCCGGTAAGGGGATCGCTCGTGCATTGCGCAGAGAAAATTTAATACCATCCGTAATTTACGGGGATAACAAGGAACCGATTCTGCTATCACTGGCAGAAAAGGAAATCACAAAAGAATATCATACAGGTTCATTGTTTACGAATTTGTGTGAACTGAAAATCGGCGGTGATGAACACCTTGTTCTTGCTCGTGATGTTCAAAAGCATCCAGTCAATGACCGTGTTCTCCACGTTGATTTCCTTCGCGTGACACCTAAAACGAAAATTGCAGTTAACATTCCAATTCACTTCATCAATGAAGAAGAATCACCTGGAATGCGTGATGAAAAAGGTATCCTAAACGTCGTGCGTCACTCTGTTGAACTTCTATGTAGTGCCACAAACATTCCTGATAATGTTGA
>JBBKVR010000073.1:0-37313 GCA_037968575.1 Bdellovibrionales bacterium
AGTCGATGGTGACGGTGGTAATGTTTACTTTATTGGTCGTGAAATGGCTATTTTGCGCGGGAAATCATCTGCTAAGGGTGGAGAAAATAGCGGTAACGGTGGATTTGTTGAACTTTCAAGTGATGATCAATTCAGCATTACAGGTGTTGTTGATACGACAGCGGCAAATGGAAAAACTGGGACACTCCTAATTGATCCTCGTGATATTGAACTTCGCCTCGGAACCCGAACGAATTTCTTTGATTCAAATTTATATGAGTCTGACATCGAAGCCCTCAGTCTGTTGACAGACATTAATCTTGAGGCGCGTCGTAACTTCAGCATTCACCAAGATATTTTTGGAGCTGGCAGTGATGGCGTTGTTACGCTGGCGAACAATCGTAATTTAACAATCCAAACAGATAATGATCCTTACAATGTAAGTATTACTGTTCCATTCTTTGGCACTATCACCCTTATTGATGAACCAAATAATGCTGGTTCGATTGATCTGACAGGCAACACAACTTACGGTTCTGACCTAGAATTCAAAACCTCAGGAACAGGTGGTATTAACATTCTTGGTGCAACCGCCAACGATCAATCCAGTGACATCGTTCTTTCTAAGCTGACAACTGGTGGTGGAGATATCACAATCAACACCAATAATGGTAAAATTGATTGGAAAGGTGATGTCAATTCCAACGGCGGCGCAATTAACGGTTCTTCCAAAAAACGTCAGCAGGTTCAAGCTGATATAAATTCAGGTGGCGGAAACATCAACCTGTTGGCTCAAGCGCGTCTTGATGTTGATGGTAATGGGTCTGTTATTTCCGAGGGTGGTAATATTGCTTTGACTTCAACTAGTAACTCACCAATTTTTATCAACGGAACTGTTGATTCAACAGATGTATCTGGGAACGGTGACGTAACGCTTGATGCAACGTCACAGCTTAATATTCGCGGTAGCGGAGAAGTACATGCTGGATTATTAACCACGAATGCAGGTAACGGTGTTACACAGCAGGATAGTACGCAAATTACAGCCGATAAACTTGAGGGTTCAGTTAATCATTCTGCAGTTTTTGCTGGTCTAACAAATGCTATTAAAGAAATTGGCAATTTTGCTACAGGTTTAAAACCAGGAAACATTGGTGGTTTTTCTCTTAATAATGGCGGCGGAAACCGTTTGAATATTATTGGCGCCCTCTCATCTGACGGTGGTGATATTGATGTTACCAATAACGCCCGCTTGGACGTCAAAGGTACAGGATCCGTAATTTCAAATGGTGGAAGTATAGGTCTCAACGTTGATACAAATGCCTTCCTTTATGTGGATGGTCTGATTGACTCAACGGGCGCCACAAATGGTGATGTCACACTGGATTCTGGTTCAAATATTGTTATGCGTAATGGAAGTCGTATTAACGCAGGACTACTGACAACAAATTCAGGAAATATCGTAACTCAAGCCGATGGCTCACAAATTATTGCTGACAAACTTGAGGGTGCTGTTGATAAAACAGCCACTTTCTCTGGCCTAACAAACCAAATTGCAGCACTTGGTGATTTTGCCACGGGATTGTCTCCATTTAATATTGGTGGCTTTGTTCTGCACGATACAGACGGCTTCAATGTGATGGGAAATGTTTCTACACAAGGTGGCGACATTGGATTCACAACAAATAGTAATTCTTTCGATGACATTATTCAGATTGCTTCTTCAGGCGCGTTGAGTTCACAAGGCGGAGATATAAGCGTTGATAATAATGGTGCTTCAGGTGGCTTTATCATTAATGCCGGCAACATTGATGCGCGTGGAACAACAGGTGATGGAAATGTTCTTCTAAATGGTCGCCAGAATAAACTGAATGGTACTAGTACGATCTTTGCAGATATGCTGACACTCAATGGTGGCCGTGTTGACCAGCAAGTTGGAAGCACAATCATTGCAGATAGCTTAACAGGTTCTATATCTTCGGTTGTTAATTTGCTTGGAAGCAACAACCAGATTAACACTCTGAAAGACTTCGCAACTGGTACTGCTAACTTCAGCACAGGTGGATTTGTTTTCCATGAGACTGATGGTTATGACGTGATTGGTACCGTCTCAACAACAGGCGGCGATATTGTTTTAACAACAAATGCCAATTCCTTTGATGACATCATAGATGTCAAATCAACAGGTGCGTTGATTTCTCAAGGTGGTGACATCAATATTGATAATAATGGCTCATCTGGTGGATTTGTTATCTCAACAGGTAATATTGACGCGCGTGGTACAACTGACGGAAATGTTGCAATCAATTCACGTCAATTAAAGCTCAATGGTGCAAGCACGGTTTTTGCCGATATGTTGACAACGACAGGCGGACGTGTTGACCAGCAAGCTGGAAGCACAATCACAGCAAATGGTTTAACTGGTTCACTCACTTCTGTTGCCAACTTTTTGGGTACAAATAACAGTGTTAAAACAATTAAGGATTTTGATACTGGGACAGCAGCATTCAGCACAGGCGGATTTGTATTCAACAATGGCGGTGGCAACCTTCTGAATATTACTGGGATGGTTTCTTCAACAGGGGGAGATATTGATATCTTTAATAATGGTTCTTCTTCATCAGAAAGCACTATCCTTTCTGGTTCAATCCTTTCAAACGGCGGTGCTGTTACACTAAGTAATGACCAAGGAGATTTAATTGTTGCCACTGGCGGTAATCTTAATGCCGATATGGGCGATGTAAGCTTTATTTCCAACGGCTCCGATATAAAATTGAGAGCTTTTTCTCAAGTGACTGGCGGAAATGTTGACTTCCAAGGCGGTCAACTTGAACAGTCTTTCCTAAGCGGAATCACTGCTAAATATGTAACAGGAACCATAGATAAATTCGCTGATTTGCTAGGCTTAGGCAATAACATTGATGAAGTTGGTGACTTTGCAGTTGGGACGGATCCTTTATACGATGACTCAAAAGGTCTGATCATTGTTGATAATGGCGGTATTTTGTTAAGCGGTGATATCACTTCAACAGGCGGACCAATTGTCATTGGTAGTATTGGATTAAATGGCACACAAGATACAAAAGTTACAGGTTCTATTACGTCTCAGGGCGGTGATATAAGCTTAGCCAACCTCTTAGGTGATGTCGTTGTTAGTACAGGCGGTAACGTAAATGCTGATATGGGTGATGTCACATTCTTTAATTTGGGCGGTGATATCGACCTCAATGCTTTCTCAACTGTCACTGGTGGTAATGTCAATTTCTTGGGTGGTGAAGTCAATCAATCACTTCTCAGTACGCTGACAGCCAAGTATTTGACAGGAACACTCGACAGATATGCCAATTTTGATGGGCTGGGCAACGCCATTGATGAAGTTGGTGACTTTGCGGTTGGCGTTTCACCTTTCTATGGTGATGCTGAGGGTCTTAGAATACTTGATAACGATGGCATCCTTCTTAGCGGAAACATCACATCAACAGGTGGCCCGATTACGATTTTCAGTAATGGTGGTGTGCGCTCTGAGAGAACAGTTGTTACAGGTGACATTTCTTCGCAAGACGGAGACATCACACTTTTGAATAATCAGGGAAACATTATTCTTAGAAATAATTCATCAGTGGATTCAGGCTCTGGAGCTTCAACGCTTGCTAGTTTTGGAAGAGTTCGTCTGCGTGGTAACTCCGAACTCACTGGTAATACAGTGAACCTACTTGGTGATAGTGTCGTTCAATCTACTAATTCTGTTATTCGTGCAGGCACTCTAAATGGCCTTGTTGCAAAATTTGCACATCTCGATGGTACAGGTAACAAAATCCGTAACTTAGGAACATTCCTTGCCGGATTACTACCATCTTACAATGACAATAACGGTATCCGTGTGGTCAATGACCGTAACCTTAGAGTCACTGGTCCTGTAGCAACAACTGGTGGTGACATTGATATCAACACAGACGGTAACTTCCGTATAGGTAATGCAGGCTCAGTGGATGCTGATGGTGGAAACATAAATATCTTCCAGACAGGTACTTTCAGAAGCAATAACCAAGACACTGTGAGAACATCCGGCACGGGAACAATTGATCTTGTTCAAAACCCTGGTGGTTCTATAAATTCTGCTGTTGGCTCTATCCAAAATACAGGAACAGGCTTGAATACAGTTGTTGCAAATGCTGGTTTTTACAATGAAACAGTCAACGTAACGGATGATAATTTCTTACTATTGGGTGCAAATGCTGGCATCTCACCTGATGATCCTGCCCGTGGGCCAGAAACATCTATTGGTGTCATTGGTTCAGGAATGGTGATTAGCGGAACAAATGTTGATGTAGACGGCTTTAACTTTGACGGTAATCTCAACGGTGTTGAAGTTAACGGCGGTGATAATGTTAATCTCGTTAATAACATCTTTAGTAATAATATTTCTGGATTAAGCGTAACGGGCCCTACAAATGGTACAGTTGCGTTCTCGAACAACCTGTTTACAAACAATATTATTGGCGCTTCATTCCAGAGTGGAAATATTGATCTTACAGGCGATACGAACAGCTTTATTGGTGGCGTGGTTGGGCTTCAATTTGCACCATTCGTACCAGGAACAGATCTAAGTCTGGTTGGCAATACAATTGGAGAGAGCTTCTTCTCAGGACAATCCACGTACTTTGTACAGCTTGCCAATGGCGCATTCTTTGCACCAGGCAATCCAACTATCCTTAATGGTTTGGATGCAACATATGACTCACCATTTGGTTTGATTAATCCTCGTACAAGTCTTCCTTTAACAGCGGATCAATTGAACTTCCTTGAGGCACGTTTCTTCCACAATACAGATGATGGAACTCTTGGGTTATTCTTCTATGGTCAACCTGATTTAAGTGAGGAAGATTATTTGAAGATCTTTGGAGAGTTTGATGCCCCTAACGGTGCTTTGAATCTAACTATCTTAGGACTTCCCTACATCAGCCAATCACAGGCATTGGCGAACCTTAGACCAGCTGCGGGCGGTACATCGGGCACAGGGACATCGGCTAGCGATCTTGCAAATATCTCACCAGCAGCAGGCGGTGATGGTTCAGCAGATGAATTTGCCAATCTTGAACCAGCAGCAGGTGCAGAAGATGTATCTTGCTGGAGCGATGCAATGGCAAGTGCTGGAGCAGGGACATCTGTAAACTTCAACTTCGGTGGTGGTTTTAAAGCTGTCATGAACGGCGCAGCAGGTTGCCAGACAGGTACTTTTTAATATTGAAGCTTTGAGAAAAGTTAGAGCCAGACAGTAAGCACTGCCACTTTCTAGAGATTAGAGAATATTTCTTCGTGAAGCCCGCATGTTGTGGGGTTTCATATATCTGTGTATTTGGTTGGAGGGACACAAGAGTCCTTTTAGTTAATGTGCGGTATTGGCCAAAACCTAATTTCCTACAAAATATTGTTCATATACTATAACAACGCATAGCGGATTTAATTTTGAACGGATATGGAATGTCTCACTTGCAGGTTTTTACTGACGGCAGTGTTAATGCTCAGTCAAAGGTGGGCTATGGTGCCTATCTTGTTGTATCTGACCAGAGCGCGCTTATTCAATCGTTTAAAGACACTGTAAAAGTTAAACGTTTTGAACAAACAAGTTCGACTAAACTGGAATTACAAACTTTGCTGTGGTCGCTGGGCGAAATAATTACTTTGGTTGGCGAAAGAGATATTACTCTGACGATTTATACAGATTCCCAAAACATTGTTGGCCTGCCAGGTAGGCGTACTCGCCTTGAACAGAATGATTATTTTTCTAGTAAAAATAAACGGCTGAATAATTATGAGTTATATCAGGAGTTTTACCGACTAACCTCGATAATAAAATGCACCTTAGTTAAGGTGGTTGGTCATCAAGCATCTCGCAAGAAAAACGAGATCAATAGACTGTTTGGTTTGGTTGATCAGGCATCTAGGCGGGCGTTGCGAGAAGAGTTTTAAATTTCGAAAAAAGATGTGATAACCACCAATACAAGAAAAATTAGAGATAAACTACAAACGCTGACATTCCTGATACAATATGACATCTTGAAAAATTGATTTTTACAGAGAGTTTGCGATGAACACCGTCTACGGAATAAAAAATTGTGACACCATGAAAAAGGCGTTGAAGTGGTTAGAGACGCAACAGATTGATTTTTTATTGCATGATTATAAAAAAGACGGTGTTCCATCTGATATCCTCGCGCAGGCAATCAAAGAACACGGTTGGGAAGATGTTATTAACAGGCGTGGCACAACTTGGCGAAAACTCTCCGATAACGTGAGGGATGCGATGGACGAAGAAGGCGCAATGAAAGTGGCGCTTGAGAACCCATCCATAATTAAGCGTCCTCTTTTGTGCCATAAAAATAAAAGCTATTTAGGTTTTAAAGTAGAAACTTATCAGAGAATTTTCTCTTAATATTCATGACTGACTTTTCGTAGCACGTGTACAGATGGTTAGATTGCGTCGATAAGTTCCCTATATATCTGTATTTTGTTTTCTGCATTGTATCTTTTTTCTCCGCCTTCATGATAATCTTCGACAATATCAATCAATCCAGACAACAAGGCATTCGTTATAAGACGGTCATAAGAAAGTTTATTCCCAGAGTTTTCTTCGTAGGACAAGACAATGTACCTAAAGTAATGTGGGTAATCTCTAATATAGCGAGAAAACTCTTTGGCAATTTCCCCATACTCGGCATTTCCAAAATCAATAAAACCAGAAACTTTTTTGTTTTTTATAATAATGTTTTCATGATGTGCATCATTGTGAATAAATTGAAAAACGGTTTTATTCGATATCATTGTCGTATCAAAAATTTTCTTAGCTTTTCTAGCCAAGACTTTTAAAGTTTCAGGTGTTTTTTCGTTAGATAATATTTCGTCATACTCACTTAAGACTTCTGGATGTAAGTTTAAAGAATTATCAATCTTTACACCAAGTTCTTTTGCTTTTTCCTTAGAAATTTGTTTCCCAATCTCCGCATGAAAATGACCAAGATCATAGAAAATTTTAATTTTATTCTCTTCCGAAAGAAGAGACCAGACATCTATTAATGTATTGCCATGAATGAATTCATACCCATACATATCTGGATTTTCTGAAATAAATGAAATTCGTGGGACAGGTATGGAAAGGTGTAATTTATATAAATGTTTTATAACAGTGGCTTCTACAATGAGTGTATTTTGAGGTGTAAACTCCTGAACTGTTCTTTCTTGTTTCACAATGTATTTTTTACCTTTGCAGGTTCTAAGATAATAAGCATCATTACAGGCACCCGTAGCTTTCAATATACATTCTGTAATGTTTTCATTTAGAATTTTTTCTACTTTATTTCTTATTTTTTCCATCACTTACGACTCTTCATATAAATAATTATTGTGTTCTCTAATCTACAACGGATAAGATATTTCAAGAATTTCTATCTTCTCAACCCCGTTATCTGTTTTCACTTTAACAACGTCACCTTCTTGGAATTTGAGGAGTGCTCTGGCGACTAGTGACTCCCAGTTGATTTTGCCAAGAGTGAAATCGGCCTCATCTACGCCGACAAGTTTGACGATGACTTTCGTGCCATCTTTTCGTTTGTAAATCACTTGGGCACCAAAGAAAACACGGTCAATATTTTGTTGTTGTTTAGGATCTACAATTGTTGTGTTTTCTAACTTCTTTGTCAGATAGCGCATACGCCGATCAATCTCACGCAGGCGTTTCTTGTTATAGATATAATCACCGTTTTCGGAGCGATCACCATTACCCGCCGCCCATGAAACAATCTCTGTAATTTTAGGACGCTCATCATGTTGCAGGAAATACAGTTCCTTTTCTAAAACTGCATAACCCTGTGGTGTCATGTAATGGGTAATATCATTCGTCATGAGAATTCAAAGACAGGACGTTCTTATTATAAAGCGCGGTAATAAATGTCATTGCCCCGCCTTTGTCACCAAAACCTTCAATGGTCTTTAACGATATGTCTTGCCCAAGGTTGAGTATCTCAACCAATTTTTTTTGTGTCGCAGGGATATGAAGTATTTCACCGTGCACGGATAAATGGAAACCTCCTTGAGAGGATTTGGTAATCGCGAGTTTAATATGTTCAGGTCGTGCAAGAACATCACCATTTTGAAGAGCCGAGAGTAAATCATCGCTTAAGAGTTTCTCATTGGATGTTTCTGTGTCTTCAATATCCTCATGCGTTTGTAGAGAGAAATAAGCTGCCATCCAAATTCCAAAATCATCGGATTGAAGGGCTGTAAGTGCATCCCCTCTAATTGCTTCTTGCGTTGCAGGTGCTATTGAAAATCCTGTGCTGTTAGTATCGAGGTTTTCTCCTAAATAGCGTTTATTTAATTCCTCATGTTCATCTAAATATTGTGCGTAATCTCCCAACATTTCTGAGAGCTTGGGCCCAAGAAATCCAACAGAAAATGTCATAGCAGCATCAATTGTCTTGCCCTCATGCCCAAAGAAAGGGGGCATATAAATAACATCGCCAGCCGTGACCTCAAACGTTTCTCCATCAAAACTATTTTTAAGAACTTTCATATCTGGGTTCTCGGCATAGTTATCATCATCAACTCTATTCGCACTAATCTTCCATGCACGCTTGCCAATGCCTTGGACGAGAAAAGTGTGGTAACTGTCGGTATGTGGTCCAACGCTTCCCCCAGGGGCAGAGAAGCTCACCATGACATCATCCAATAACCACCGCGGAGAAAACTGAAAATGAGTGAGAAGTTTTGCTGTGTCTGTGTGGTACTGCTCCACATTTTGAACAAGCAGACTCCAATTTTCCTCGCCAAGAGTGCCAAAGTGCTTTTCATCAAAAGGACCATGCTCACATGACCATTCTGTGCCTTGCTTATTATTGGTAATGAAGCGAGATTTAATATCTTCCTCAAGAGCCAGACCAGCCAGAGTATCACCGTCAATGAGGCTCTCAATCAGTGTGGTTGGAATGAAATTACGCACGATAAAGGGTTTTTTGCCCCAATAGGTTTTGTAAAATTCTTCAGCTGTTGGAAATGCGTCTAATATCATAGGAGCGTTCTAACACTCCAAGGGAATGCAGGGCAAGGATAAGAATGCTTTAAGTCGGCTGTATTTTGTGCCATAAACGCCCTTCGAAAAGGAACATGGGCTAATGCTTACGATATCAAACCTGTCATATAGAATTGGTGGACGCACTATATTGGATGAGTGCAATGTCACAATCACGGATAACTGGAAAGTTGGCGTGGTGGGCTTAAACGGTGCTGGGAAATCCACATTGTTCAAGCTTATCTCTGGCGATTTGATGCCCGATGGCGGGACAGTTGATATAAATTCCAAGCAGCGCATGGGTATGGTACGCCAAGATATTCCCGAAGTTGATACCTCACTTCTTGACCTTGTTCTAGAGGCCAATGAGGAAATGGCTGACCTTTGGAAGCGCACAGAAACCGAAGAAGACCCCAATAAAATTGCAGACATATACCAACGTCTCTCTGATTTGGATGCTTATTCTGCTCCCGCGAAAGCCACACGTCTTCTGACTGGTCTTGGTTTTAAAGATGAGCAACTCAGCGAACCATTTTCATCTTTTAGTGGAGGGTGGCGTATGCGCGTTGCCTTGGCGGCGGCTCTTTTTGTCGAGCCTGAAATTCTACTTCTTGATGAACCTACAAACCACTTGGATCTTGAGGCCATTATGTGGTTAGAAGGTTATCTGGCGAGCTATCCGCACACATTGCTGATTATTTCGCACGACCGCCAAGTTCTCAATAAATGTATCGACCACGTTATTCATGTCGATAATCAAAAACTCAAAATGTATACGGGCGACTACGATACCTTTGAGCGTGAACGTGCCGAGGCACTTGGCTTGCAACAAAAGATGCATGAAAAGCAATCGGCTGAGCGCGAACATATGCAAAAATTTGTTGATCGCTTTAAGGCGCAAGCTTCCAAAGCCAGACAGGCGCAAAGTCGTATGAAAGCGCTGGAGAAAATGGATATTGTCGATGCGGTGATTGCTGATCGTGCTGTGCGCTTTACCTTTCCAAATCCAAAGGAAATGCCCGCCCCGATGATATCAATTAACAAAGTGGATATAGGCTACACAAAAGGACAACCTGTTCTTAAAGATGTCTATGAAAGCATTGATAATGACGATCGTATCGCTTTACTTGGAGCAAACGGAAACGGGAAATCAACGCTGATTAAATTGATTGCCGATAAGCTTGCTCCCATGAAAGGCGAAGTGACGCGAGCTGCAAAACTGCGCATTGGATATTTCTCCCAGCACCAAACCGAAGAGCTAGATGTTAATTCTACGCCCTACCATGAAATGTTTAACTTGATGCACAAGGCTAATCCCGAGGTTAGAGAACCCCAAGTGCGTGCCAAATTGGGTGCGTTCGGGTTCTCTCGTGATTTGGCGGATAACACAATTCAATCGCTCAGTGGTGGTGAGAAGGCAAGACTGTTGTTTGCCTTTATGAGTTTCGATGCCCCGCATTTATTATTGCTCGATGAGCCAACAAACCACTTGGATATTGATGCACGTGAAGCTCTTGTTCAGGCTTTGAATAATTACGAAGGCGCGATTGTTATCGTCAGCCACGATCCCAATATGGTGGAGCGAGTAGCGGACCGTCTTTGGGTTGTGCGCGATGGTGCGTGCGAGCATTTCGAAGGTGATTTGGAAGATTACCGCGACTACACAATTCAGGCACGTCGCGAAGAACGTAAACAGGATAAGAAGAAAAAGGACAAGGCCAAAGAATCTGAAAATGTTGAAGAATCTACGGAACCAGCTACAGCCGTAAATCCGCAACTTGTGGCAAAACTGGAAAAGAAAATCGAAACATTAGAGACTGAAAAAACCGAGCTCGAAAAAATGATGGCTAGCAAAGGTTTTTATACAAAACCAGCTGCCGAGACTGTTAAAGTTCAAACGAAGCACACACAAGTTAGTGCAGATTTAGAAGCAACCGAAGCGGAATGGCTTGAAGTTCAGGCGGGTTAACTCCTAATCATCCATCAACATAGCCAAGGCCGCGTTGCGTTTTGTTGCGTTCACGCGCAGGAATAGCGTGCGGGCGTGTTTGACATCTTTGGCCGTTCCACTTTCCACTGCGGCACGCATGGCAAGGACAGCAGGGTCATCAGGAGAAGCTATGAAGGATAACGCAGTAGCAAGACGCCCCATGGTTTCGATATTAATTTCAGTGTCTGACATAATGGGTGTGTTCCTTTAAGCTTTGCAACAATGCACGCCTATGGTACTCAGAGCCTTACCTTTTGTCCATTGGAGCAGACCTTTATGAAACTTATTGTCCTTAACCTACCCCGTGATTATAAAGAGCAAGAACTTGCAGAACTGTTTAAGGTCTGCGGCAACATCAAGGCTTGTAGCTTGGTTCTGAATGAAGACACTGGTAAATCCAAGGGCTTTGGCTTTGTGGAAATGGCGTTGGAGCACGAGGGCAAGATTGCTATTCAACAATTGCACGGTAAGAAAATTGGAAAAAATAAAATCCGCGTCAAACAGGCTGATTAAATGAAAATATGGGTTGATGGTGATGCATGTCCCAAGGGCGTGAAGGAAATCTTGTACCGCCTGGCAGAGCGTACCAGCATTACAATCACCTTTGTTGCCAATGAGTATTTGCGCCTACCCCAAATTGATACTCTTGAAATGATCCAAGTTGGTGATGGGCTGGATGTTGCCGATGATGAAATCGTTGAGCTTTGTTCGGCGGGTGACATGATTATTACCGCAGATATTCCACTTGCTGCGCGCGTGGTTGAGAAGGGAGCAACGGCTCTTGATCCACGCGGAACATTATATACGAGCAATAATATCGGAGAGATATTGGGTATGCGTAATTTTATGGATGAGTTGCGTGGCTCGGGTGTTGAGACAGGTGGACCAAATAGTTTTAGCGCAAAAGACCGTCAAAAATTTGCCAATGAACTTGACCAATTTATTACCAAACAGGGTTCTTCACTGTCTTAGGTTTGTTATAATCTATAGAGTTTCAAGTCATCACCTCTATTGTGTATACTGTGAGTCATGAACTCTCACATCGTTAAAAGTTCACTTGAAGAGACGCCCTTAAAGGCCGCTATCTCTGTGATAAGAGAAAGCTTGTTTCAGTTTGAGGATGGAGCACAGGCTGTTCACATCATTATTGCAAACCTTATTGAAACTGGAAATGATTGGTGCGCAGTTGTCAGTGTTGTTCCTGTGCCTGACCTAGATGAAAAGCATTCGGAGACAATTGTGTTTGGGCATCTGCCAGCCAAATATAGTGATTTATACGACGATATATTGCCCGAGGTTGATCATCTAAACTTGATTGATAATCAGTCTATTTGGGACAATATAAAGTTGTATCTTCTTGATATTTATTTCTATCAGGCGGTTCATTTTGGACGACTAAAAAGGCTCTCGGGAAGTAGCGGGGGATATTTTAAAGAAGCGAGTAAAACGTACGATGCTGATCCAGATCTGAAAGCTATGCTATATGAGCACGGTAACGATGCGGGAGGTGTTGAAGTGATGAGTCATTTGTCAGGAATTGATGCCTTTCACGAAGTCACTAAAAAAGAAGGTCAGACGATGCAGAGCAAACAAAATCGCCTTGCCAAGAAACAACAAATTGTAATGAGTGAAGTTCGCGATAGCCCTAAAATTAGAGCTATGATGAAAGAAATTGGGTACGTTTTCGATTAGCCTGTGGTTTTTAATAAAAACTACTGATTTCTATGTTGACTGGGACTCCAAAATATTAGATAAGAAGGGCAAGTTTAACAGGGAATTTTTTGTAGGCCATGCAAGTTCTACACGCTCTAACAGTTTTATCTTTAAGTACGGGTTCACCAGCAGATGTTGAACCACTCCAGCCTATATTCAATACAGCCGTTTTTGAAGAATTTATGCAGGACAACCAAGACGACAGTAAGAACCCTGATTATTACAGGATGAAGAAAAGCGGAAAGAGCGGATGGGGCGGCGCCTCGTGTAAACATCCTTTAAATAATCGTCCATACACCATCTAACTAGATGGTTTTTTTATGTCTTTTTTCGGGAGACATCTCATCAATTCTCTGAAAAGTAAATAACACCATCCACCTCATCTAAAAGGATAAATTGGAACTAAATCCATTTTCTACCTATTAGTTATGCAGTGAAATAATTGAAAGGTAATAAAATGGAATATGGTATTGTAGGTTTAATTGTTCTGGTATTAGACATCATCGCAATCGTAGGAATTATTCAAAGTGCCATCGAACCTCTGATGAAGTTGGTTTGGATTGTGGTTGTTTTGGCTCTTCCCGTTGTGGGTATGCTTTTATGGTTTCTTATTGGCGCCAAAAAAGTCTAGTAACATCAGATTTTATAATCAAAAAAGCCTGTCAGAAGACAAGCTTTTTGCTATTTAATTGTGCCCTCTCCCGTTACCGTGACCGGGATTATCCTTAAAATCTTTATTGTTGCCAACTTTGCGACCATCACCATCGAAAATATCATCTGAAGCTTCTTCTATGTCTTCTACAATCTCTTCAATTAGGCCATCACTATCGTCATCATCGCCTTTATTCTTAGAGACATTACGGCGAGCATTTTCAAGTCCATGATGTTCACCGCCGTGCTTATCAAGATTTTTATCAATTTGACGGAGTGCATTTTCATTGCCTTTTTCTCCATCAAAATCATCATCTTCACCTGTAAAAATGTCCGCAATTTTATCGCCAATACGTTCAAATATATTTCTCTTATCATTGTCTTTTGCTAGTGCCTGACTAGAGCCAACAGTTAAAAGTGCAATAGTTAAAGCTGGTAGGATCAGATGTTTCATTTTTTAGGCTTTCTTTAAAAAGTGTTATCGCACTAGTAGAGGTAAATTGATTCATTCAACAAACAATACGCTTAGATTAGAAATCCCCTTCTCTAAAAATTTATATTTTGATGTAGGAGAACACAAAATACAGAAGAAGAAATATTCTTAAACTGGTTTGGCAATCGCGAATTTTCGAAGTTTTTTACGGCGTTTGCGGTTGGAGAAGGCTAGAATTATCCCCGAGAATGTAACGATGAGCGCACCAATGGTCATGTAATAATCGGGTAAATCGCCAAACAGCATATAACCAAATATTAATCCCCACAGCAATTGCGAATAGTGCGTTGCACTGACCATGGCCACAGGTGCTTTTGCATAGGCAAACACAGAAAACACAACACCGAAAACAATTGTTACGGCTGCGATTGTCAGATTTATTCCATCAACAATATCTACTGACGTGACGTTATCCGAGATAAAAAATAATGAGATGAAAAAGCTAATAACTGTGGGATAAAGAACGAAGGAAAGTTTGTTCTCGAGCGGAGTAAATAGTCTGTAAATATTTGCTGTTATTGCAATACACAGCACTATCAAAAGGCACATGAAAAAAGGCATATTTAAGGAGTCTAACCCTGGTCTGTAGGCGATAACTACACCAAGAAAACCAAGGCCAATCGCCAGCATGTTTACTACTGTAATTTTATCTTTGAATAAAAGGCTTGCTAGTAAACAGGTCGCCATAGGTGTTGTAAAAATGATTGTGTAAAAATCAACCAGAGGCATGGTTTCCAAAACATATGTCACCAAAAACATCACGGGAACGACACAAGCACAACGTGCGAGATGAAGGTAGGGGTGTTTTGTGTAAAGAAGTGCACGTAATCTTTTTCTGTAAATCGCATATCCAACAACGGCAATAATCGTGATGATGCAAATCCAGAACTGTATGTCGAACACTGAGAATTCTGTGACGAGAAGTTTACGAACAGCGTCCGAAACAGCATAAAGAAAGAAAGCTAGAAAAGCGTATATCAAACCTATATTTGTTGATTTCGAATTATCCACTACTCCCCACCAAACTGGGTGATCCATTCTTCGACTTGCTCATCTTCGATTTTTTTGAAGAGAATGTCGGGCGTGGTGATTTTTTCACCAGCTTTTGTTTGCCCTAAAGCATCTTTAAAGGTTTCAGGCCATGTAAATTCTGGTTTTTCCCCGAGCAATTCCAGCATTGTTTTTGATGCATTTGGAATGAAAGGCGAGGAGAGCGAAGCAAAAATTTTGATGAGGTCTATCGCGTATTTGATACTGATTTCTGCTTTTGAGATATCTTCTTTGATTGTCGACCAAGGCGCTGCCTGTTGCAGATATTCATTGGCTGTCACCCACATGGAGCGGAGTTCTGCTGTTGCTTTTCTGAACTCCATCTCGTCCATGAATTTCGTATAACGCACGAGTTTTTCTTCTAAAACTCTAGTAGTTTCATTCTCTAACTCACCATATTCGGTGACGCTCGGAATTGTAGCATCCATCTTGGAGGCACAGAACTTGAGAACGCGACTGAGGAGGTTGCCAAGAACATCAGCGAGATCTTTATTTACTGTTGATTGAAATTGCTCCCACGTAAAACTTGTATCCTGAGATTCAGGGGCATTTGCCATTAAGTACCATCGCCAGTAGTCAGAGGGCAGGAGTTCAATCGCTTGATCCATGAATATTCCACGACGGCTTGAGGTCGAAAATTTTCCACCATAATAATTGAGCCAATTTAAACCTTTAATATAATCAGTTTTTTTCCAAGGCTCGTCAGAACCAAACAAAGTGACAGGAAAACCAACAGTGTGGAACGGGACATTATCTTTCCCCATGAACTGAACGTATTTGACGTCATTTGCGCCTTTATCTTCACGCCACCATGACTCCCAATCGTTGCCAGTTTCTTCACTCCATTCAGCAGTGGCGGCAATATATTCAATCGGTGCATCAAACCAGACATAGAAAACTTTTTCCTCAAAGCCCTTACGAACATCACCTTTGTAGGCAACAGGAACACCCCAACTTAAATCGCGGGTAATGCTTCTGTCACGCAAACCCTCATCGAGCCATTTATAGGCGATGGATGTGACAAGTGTTGGCCAATCTTTTTGAGAACCAATCCATGTCCGTAACGTATCAACCATTGTTGATTGCTTCAGGAACAAATGTTTGGAGGGACGAATTTCGATCTCTTCAGAGCCTGAAATGGCAGAGCGTGGATTGATAAGGTCGACAGGATCGAGAACCTTGGTACAGCTTTCACACTGGTCACCGCGTGCACGCTCATAACCACAATGTGGACATGTTCCCTCAACATAACGATCGGGCAGAAAGCGTTCCTCAGCCTTGGAATAAACCTGCTGTGTTTCTACTTCCTCAAGCATGTCGTTCTTGTCCAACTGATGATAAAAATGTTGGGTAAGCTCATGGTTTT
Organism: Bdellovibrionales bacterium; assembly: GCA_037968575.1. Taxonomy (GTDB): domain Bacteria; phylum Pseudomonadota; class Alphaproteobacteria; order Micavibrionales; family Micavibrionaceae; genus UBA2137. The sequence continues at coordinate 16,307 of JBBKVR010000073.1, forward strand.
GCTTTGAGCTTGAACGCCCAAACCAATCAAAAGAAATATCGTAATTCTTATAAATTTCTTTCTGAACATCGTGCATTTTGGCGCAATATTCAGTGATATCCGTACCCTCGGCTTGCGCCCCTAATTCTGCAGGCGTCCCATGTTCATCTGTTGCACATATATAGAGAACATCGTTCCCAGCAGACCTCAAATAACGTGCGTAAACGTCGGCTGGCAACATAGAACCGACAAGGTTTCCCAAATGCTTAACGCCATTGATGTAGGGGAGGGCAGATGTAACGAGATATTTGGTCATATTATTTATTTAAACGCCTGTTTTGATTTTGATTATTCCTAAAGCAAAATCAGTTCAAATACAATGTGAAGTGCGTGTGTAGGGTTTACTAATAAGTCAGCATTAGTGGGCTGTTACTCAATATTGCAATTAGGAATCCCGAGCAGAGCGTTATAGAGAGATTATCATTCACTTTGATTTTATTTGCTGTCAGCTCGACTAGGGTAACAATAAGTGCAATCAGAAAAATATGAATATGGGATAGTTCAAATTGTGCAACAAGCAAGATAACGTATGTAGTTACAAAAAATGCAACAGAACCTTCTAGTGTTTTGTCGTATATTCTGACTTTACCGATGCTCTTGCCAACCAAGGCCGCTATTGTGTCTGAAATAACCATGATTAAGACTGCAACAATGGCAATCTCTCTTGAAAAGAGAAGCACACTCAAGAAAACAGCCAGAATAAAGTAAAAAGATCCCGTCAGGGCTCGGAAGCTAAATTTTTGAACGGTTTCACGAGGACGCATAATATTTTGAAAAAATCGAGAAGCAAGCTTACCCACTATTTCATTGGTCATTCTTAGGTATTCTAAAACGAAAAAGATAATTAAGAGAGAACCAAAGAAAATTAGTGCCTGTGTTTTATCAAAAAAATAAATAGCGAAAACCATCCATAGAGAACTTAAATGAATAAGTTTGCGTTCAAGTTCTTGACGTATATTCACTATTCTCTCTTATCTTCACAATGTTCCCACATATCTTTCTTAGGGTCAGAAGCCGTTGTTTTTACATCCATCACCTCAAGGAGAGTATGTGACAAGTTATCATGCGAGAATACACCGCTTTGGGCAGTATCTTTCATACATTTCATATCCATCTTTTCATGTTTAATCATACTGTCGGAAAGCCAGACAATAAAAGGAATATGGGTTTGTTCCTCGGGGGCAAAACCGTAAGGCATGCCATGAAGGTATAATCCATTTTCGCCAAGAGATTCACCATGATCGGACATGTAAATCACACCTGTTTTATAAGTCTCTTCATGCTTGCCCAAATTCTTAATGACTTCTGACATTACGTAGTCAGTATAAAGAATAGTGTTGTCATAGGCATTGATGATTTCTTCTCTGGTGCAATTTTGAAGATCACTCGTTCTACAATCAGGTTTAAATTTAGCGTGTTCTGGTGGGTAACGCTTATAGTAAGTGGGTCCATGGCTTCCAAGAAGATGCAAGTAAATGATTCCATCTTGTCCGTTTAAAGAGTTTATCTGTTCATCAATGACATCCAAGAAAACGCTATCATTACATTCTTCACCGCTACAATGTAATTCAGGTATCTGTGTAGTTGCGTGTGTTTCAATGTTTTTACAAACACCTTTGCACCCTGTGTTATTATCTATCCAGATTTGCTTGTAGCCAGCACGCTTTAAAATGTCGACAACGTTATCTTGACTATCAAATTGCGCTCTTGAGTAGTTAGAGCGCCCCATCATGGAAAACATGCAGGGCAGAGAAACAGCTGTCGCAGTGCCACATGAACTTACATTTTTGAAGGATATGACGTTATCTATAATACTTGTGTATGCGTTGGTATCTCTTTCGTATCCATTTAATTGATAATTCTGAGCACGTGCCGTTTCCCCTATGAGGAAAATAAATAGATATTTTTCATTTTCTTCTTCAACGATACGTTTAGCGTCCATACCAATTTCTTGGTATTTAAGTGGTGTAGTAAAATATGTATTTTTTATATATTTGAATGTGCTTGATAGGTAATAAGTGGGCACAATATCTTTTTGCAATTTTGGATTGTTTCGCGCAATAGAGGCATAATCTTTATAAAAGAACAGGGCAATTAATGCGATAATTCCGGCGCAGACTACCATCAACAACAGTTTTCTAAGGATTTCTATGAAGAATGATTTGTATTCAATTTTAGTGAATATGACCAGTAGGCTGGGCACAATGCCCGATAAGAAAATCCAGATAACCAATTTCAAATTAAGATAAGAAAAAGCCTCACCAGTGGCGGTTTCAAAAATATTGACCAGCATGTCTTGATTAAAAATAACGCCAAAAGTGTAGGCCCCGTAATTAACACAGGCGCTCGCCATTAAAATAAAAACCAGAAATGGTTTCGCAATATATTTTGATATGAATGGCGTGAAGATAAAAGTGAGTGCAGAAATGAAAAAAAGCGGAATGGTTGTTATAAAGATTATTCCTAGACCATCTGCTGTCGTTAGGATGTTATAAATTTTACCTGCCAGAACGAAATTAAGTCCAAATGTAAAGTAGACTGCCGTTAAAATTGTTAGTGAAATTGAGCTTATTTTGAGCATTTTTGGCTAACAGTCTTCTGAGTTGAGCGCGCGTTCTTGATTGTGGTTACTCCTAAAGCAAAATCCGTTCAAATACAATGTGGGGAGATTGGGGATTTTTCTTTGCATTTTTGGCAGCGGACATATTCTTCAGCTAAATAAAATTTGGAACTGACATCCCCCTATCTCGTTATCTTACTGTAATATTTGAATTTTAGACGGGGAAAATAATGGAAATGGATGTCGGTTTTTTAGAACCACTCAAGGAACAATTGGGTGAAATGTGGATTGGATTTGTCAAAATTATCCCACTTCTCGGCATAGCCACTATTGTCCTGATTGTCACTTCAATCGTCAGTAAAATTGTTAAATATGCACTTGGTAAAGCCCTTGATCGTTCACACCTTCGTCCCTCATTACAAAGTCTTGTTCTAACCATTGCGGGAATTGGCGTTTGGGTTTTTGGCTCACTGATTGCTTTGACCATTGTCATGCCAAGCTTAACGCCTGCCAAAATTTTGGCAGGCCTGGGATTAGGTTCAATCGCGATTGGCTTTGCTTTTCAAGATATTTTTGAAAACTTCCTTGCGGGTATTATGATTATGCTCCGCAGAACCATGCGTATTGGTGACTTTATAGAGTGTGAGGGAATGCTTGGTAAAATTGAGAAAATCAATATTCGCGATACGCAAATTCGCCAAACCGATAACCAGTTGATTATGGTTCCCAACAGTATTCTTTTTAAAAACCCAGTCTATATTTTAACTGAGCAAGAACTTCGTCGTTTCGAGATTGTTTGTGGAGTATCCTATGATACAGACCTTGAAGAGGCAGAGAAAGTCATACGAGATTGTATGGAGAGTTTAGAGATTGTCGAACAATCAAAAGGCGTTGACGTCTTTGCTAAAGAATTCGGAGCTTCTAGTGTCGACTTCAATATTCGCTGGTGGGCAAAATCAAAACCCCGCGATATGCATGAAAGTCGTGCCATGGTTATTAAGGCTGTAAAAGCTGCCCTTGATAAGGCGGAGATTGAAATTCCATTCCCATATATCACACACACTTTTAAGGAAAAGGTGCCTGTAGAAACCATTGAATTTAAAGAAGCCAAACCTAAAAAAGAGACTAAGAAAAAAGCTGCATAATCAAAAGCCAGAAGGAGTAAATCATGACACATTCACCAGAAGAATTTAGCGTTTGTATTAATAAATATGCGAGGTGCGCTATTTTCCTTGCCCTACCCATTATCTATTTTTGGTTTGGAGGCATGAAGTTCACTGCATACGAGGCATCTGGTTTAGTGGGCTTGGTAGAACCTAGTCCAATCATAGGTTGGATGTATGATGTCTTTTCACAGCAGGGCTTTTCTAATTTTCTTGGAGTTATAGAGCTTCTAATTGGTGGTTTAATTTTGGCACGTTTTATTTCACCTAAGTTGTCTCTAGTAGGAGGGCTCTTGTCTTGCGGGCTATTTTTGACCACTCTCAGTTTTATGCTGTCAACTGAAGGTATCTTTGGTCCTGAAACATTAAGCTTTCCAGCGATTAGCGTAATGCCAGGACAGTTCTTACTAAAAGATGTTGGTTTATTGGCAATGTCTCTTTTTGTTGTAGGTGACTCACTTTCGGGGATTGTCACGCAGAAGACACAAAAATAACAAGCAGTCTTTTTGCGCAGTATAGATTTAGCCACAAAACGAGTGGCTAAATCTTTTTTATGTTCACAAAAAAATCTCTGGAAATAGTTGTTGTTTTGATTTAAGACATGAGGCATCTTCATTGATACTTCCCTTTATTAAAGATCTCACCGCCCAAAACGGGTTACGGGGCTTGTGGGGAAAAGAGATAAAACGATTAAGGATTTTAAGATGGCTAAGACAGGTCCAATACAATATTTTAAGGAAGTTAAGTCCGAACTGAATAAGGTTACGTGGCCTTCAAAGGACGAAACAATCAAATCAACGATTGCTGTCTTTATAATGGTGGTCATTATTGCAACTTTCCTGTTCTTTGCAGACCAAGTTATGTCGTTTTTCATCAAATTAATTCTGGATTTATAAAATTATAAAAGGCTTGAGATAAGGAATCAAAATTATGGCACAGCGTTGGTACGTACTTCACGTTTACTCAGGATTTGAAAATAAAGTGGCAGATGCCATTAGAGACAAGGCGGCTAAAAAAGGTCTGTCCGACTCTATCGGTGAGATTATGGTCCCGACAGAGGAAGTGGTTGAAATGCGCCGTGGTCAAAAGGTCAATGCTGAGCGTAAATTCTATCCTGGTTATGTTCTTGCTAAATTGGACATGAGTGATGAAGTTTGGCACTTGGTCAAAGACACACCAAAAGTGACTGGTTTCTTAGGCGCAGGTAACAAACCTTCTCCGATTAGTGAGAAAGAGGCAGAAGCCATTGTTCAACAAGTTCAAGAAGGTGTTGATCGTCCACGTCCATCTGTTACCTTTGATATTGGTGAAGATGTTAAGGTTGTTGATGGGCCATTCGCGTCATTTAACGGTAGCGTTGAAGAGATTGATGAAGATAAGCAAAAGCTCAAAGTTTCTGTTTCCATCTTTGGTCGCGCCACACCTGTGGAACTTGAATATACACAGGTTGAAAAAGCCTGATTATTGAAAATACTTGATTTTTTATGACGACTCGCCTATCCCTGTCGCAACTTTAATGCGTACAGGGATAGTGAATATGTCTGATAATGAAATAAAAACTGATGTAGTAGCATCTGAGGCTTTTGATAAACCTGATGGTGGGAGGGCTGGAGAAGCTCTAGGCGTGCCTAATCTGAGATTAGGAGTAGAGCATGGTGAATGTCTTGATCCAACAAATCATCACTACGGAAGTGTTTCTTGTCCATCAAAATGATTTAATTTAATTACTTGCATTTCAAATTGCCTCCGATTATGGTGACGCCGTTTTGTGGAAGGTCGTCTGGTGAAGAAATTCTAGCCATCCAGAGCCGTACCACGAAAACAAACGTTGAAACTTTAAGCCAACGGAGGAAACCATGGCAAAGAAAGCAAAAAAAATTGCAGGTCTAATTAGCTTGCAAGTTCCTGCTGGTGCTGCGAACCCATCTCCACCTCTCGGCCCCGCATTGGGTCAACAAGGTGTGAACATTATGGAGTTTTGCAAAGCCTTTAATGATGACACGTCAAAAATGGAAAAAGGAATGCCTGTACCAGTGAAAATCACTGTGTATGAGGATCGCTCTTTCTCATTTATTACAAAGTCAGCTCCTGCGAGCTATTACATTAAGAAAGCAATTAAAATTCCAAAAGGTGCCGATAATCCTTCACGTGAAACTGTGGGAACAATTACAGTGCGCCAATTGAAAGAAATTGCAGAAGCAAAACAAAAAGACCTAAGCTCCAATGACGTTGATGCAGCTGTCAAAATTTTGTCAGGTACATGTCGCTCAATGGGCGTAGAAGTTTTGGAGGGTTAAGACAATGGCAAAAAATTCAAAAGCAATGAAGAAAGCCTACGAGAGTGTTGACCGTGAAAAGTTCTACACACTTGATGAGGCAATTAAAGCCCTAAAGGCATCCGCAAAGACTCGTAAGTTCGATGAAACTATCGAAGTTGCAATGAACTTGGGTGTTGATCCTAAACACTCTGATCAGAATGTCCGCGGTGTTGTTGTCCTTCCTAACGGAACAGGTCAAACTGTGCGTGTGGCTGTGATGGCAAGAGATGATAAGGCGGCTGAAGCTAAAAAAGCTGGCGCTGATATTGTTGGTGCCGAAGATTTAGCAGAAAAAATCAAAGCTGGTGAAATGGACTTTGACCGCTTGATTGCAACGCCTGATATGATGCCATTGGTTGGACAGCTTGGTCAGATTTTGGGACCTAAAGGTTTAATGCCTAACCCGAAATTGGGAACTGTTACAGTTGATGTTACTAAGGCTGTTGAAGAAGCCAAAGGTGGTGCGATTGAGTTCCGTGCTGAAAAAGCAGGTATCATTCACGCTGGTGTTGGTAAAGCAAGTTTTGACGATAAGAAATTATCTGAAAATATTAAGGCATTTATTGATGCTCTTACGAAAGCCAGACCATCAGGTGCAAAGGGAACTTACATGCGTAAGATTACTTTGACATCAAGCATGGGTCCTGGGCTTAAACTTGATTTGGCTGACCTTGGTATTGGCAAAGCAGCGAAGGCAGCTTAGAAAGTAGCATTTAAAAATATTATTTAGAAACCCGGACTTATTCCGGGTTTTTTATGAATAAATCACTATTTTAGTTGACATTATTATAGCAAATAAATAAAGAGGGCGTGTAACTCAATATTCTACAGGGAGAATGAAATGTCTACATATGCACCACACACAGATACAGTAAATTTGGCTGACCCGGTTGTTAAAATCCGACAACCTAAATCAGAAGATGTAGTTGCCATAGAACGTTTAAGCTTAGGGACAATCATAGGTGAGGGTGTAACAAGAAGTGGTAAGCATGTTTACGTTCAACCTGATGGAGTGGCGGTGAGGGCTGACTCTTTGATGTTAGCTGGAGATAGGCCCTGCAAGACTTCTGATGCATTCGCATTGCCAGCCATTGGTGAGAATGCGGCCATTGATAGAGTGGGGTACATCCTTGGTGGAGGTAAGGCCTATATTTCTGGAGGTACTGATATTTTAACAGGCAGGCCTTGTCGTATGGCAACGTTTGGTTGATTTTAAAATATTTTATATAAAAAGGGTTGACAGTTACCTGCTGACCCTTTTATATGCGCCCTGAACTTTGTCCAAGACTGCAGGTCATTTGAAACCCTGCATAGATAGAGAGAAGCATAAAAACAAAGCCTTTGGTTGGCTTTCACTTTAGATTTCTTTTTGTCGATATTTTGGATGAGGCTTTTTAAAAGCCTCTTTTTTATTTGTTTTATATTAATAAGGAGAAATGCCATGGGTATGACCCGTGCAGATAAACAAGATCAAATCGCATGGTTGAACGACAAGTTCGCCAATAGCGGTATCGTTGTTGTTACTCAGAACGAAGGTTTGACAGTGGCACAAATGACAACTTTGAGAGACAATCTCAGAAATGAAGACGCTGGTTTTAAAGTTGTAAAGAACACACTCGCGAAATTGGGCGCGAAAGGAACGGATTACGAGAGTATCGTTGATTTGTTTACTGGCCCTGTTGCGATTGCTTTTTCACAAGATCCGGTTGCCGCTGCAAAAATTACACAAGAGTTTGTTAAAGATAACGACCGCCTTGTGATTGTTGGTGGTGCGATGGGCACAAAAGTTTTGGATGCTGCTGGTGTTGAGGCACTTTCTAAGCTTCCGTCTTTGGATCAGTTGCGTGGAAAGCTTGTTGGTTTGCTTATGGCGCCGGCAACGAAGATTGTGGGCATTGCGCAAGCACCAGCCGGTCAATTGGCAAGAGTTATCGCAGCGCAAGGTGCGAAGGGCGAATAGGTTTACTTAGTTATTTAGAATTCACATTTAGAAGCTTAAAAGGAGAAATGATATGGCTACTAACTTGGAAAAAATCGTTGATGATCTATCAGCGTTGACAGTAATGGAAGCTGCGGAGCTTGCAACACTACTTGAGGACAAATGGGGCGTTTCTGCCGCTGCTCCTGTAGCTGTAGCTGCTGCTGCCCCTGCGGAAGTTGCTGAAGAAAAAGACGAGTTTGATGTTGTCTTGACCGAAGCTGGTGGAAACAAAATCGCTGTTATTAAAGAAGTCCGCACTATTACAGGTCTAGGTTTGAAAGAAGCCAAAGACTTGGTCGAAGGCGCACCTAAATCTCTTAAAGAGGGCGTTAAGAAAGAAGAAGCGGAAGAACTGAAGCAGAAAATTGAAGCTGCTGGTGGTAAAGTCGAACTTAAATAATCAACCTTAGTTGAAGGGAATTCAAAAAAGGTTAGATTATCAGTGGACAAACTAAATCGTTTCCGTTAAGTAACATGCCAAGTAGGCGAAGGGCTATTCAGTCCCTCGCCACTTTGCGTTGAAATCATGTTTTAGTCAAAACAGCGATTTCAAACATATTTTTTAAAAGATTTATTAAGGTCAACCGGCCTTAAAAAGATGAAAAGCTTTCGCCGTTTCTGCACATGCGGAAACACAGATGATTAGATGATTAAGGGAAGAGCAATGAGCGCAAAAAAAGAAACAACATATAATCCATCAGATATCGTAGATAGCTTCACAGGCAGAAAAAGAATTCGCCGTTCTTTCGGGAAAATTCGTGAAGTTACGCAAATGCCTAATCTTATTGAGGTTCAGAAGAATTCATACGCCACATTTCTTCAGTCTGATACATCTGATGAAGATCGTAACATGCAGGGTTTGCAAGAAGTTCTAACATCTGTCTTCCCAATCAGTGACTTTAATGGCAACGCAGAAATCGATTTCGTAGCCTATGAGCTTGAAGAGCCAAAATACGACACAGACGAATGTCGTCAGCGTGGAATGACTTATGCTGCACCGTTGCGTACAACATTGCGTCTGTCAGTATTCGATGTTGATGAAGAAACTGGTTTGAAATCAATCCGCGATATTAAAGAGCAAGATGTTTATCTTGTTGATATGCCGTTGATGACCAAAAACGGTACATTTATTGTTAATGGTACAGAGCGTGTTATCGTTTCTCAAATGCACAGATCACCTGGTGTGTTCTTTGATCATGATGGCGGTAAAACACACGTATCTGGTAAGTACCTCTTTTCTTCACGTGTTATTCCTTACCGTGGTTCATGGTTAGACTTTGAATATGATGCAAAAGATATCTTAAACGTTCGTATTGACCGTCGTAGAAAACTGCCTGTGACAACATTCTTACGCGCTTTGGATTCCGAAGATACAATCGCATATCGCGCTGAAATGGAAGAAAAAGGCGAGCCTCTAGACCCGTTGATGGTTCAGGGAATGAGCAATGAAGAAATTCTTGCGACTTTCTATGAAATTAATGATTATAGCAAAGGCAAAAAAGGCTGGACGTCTCCATTTGATGCTGAGAAATTCCGTGGCGTCAAACTGACATCTGATATGATTGACGCAAAGACTGGTAAAGTTGTTGTGGAAGCTGGTCAAAAAGTTACACCTCGTAAAGCCAAAAAACTTGCTGAAGATGGCCTGAAAGAAATTTTGGTTCAGCCAGAAGATATTGAAGGTACATATCTTGGCCGTGACATCATCAATGATAAAACTGGTGAAGTTGTATATGAGGCTGGTCACGAATTCACAGAAGATGATATTGCAAAATTTGATGATCTGGGCATTACGGATCTTCCTTTGCTTGCGATTGACCATGTAAATACTGGAGCGCATCTTAGAAATACACTTGCTGCCGATAAAACAGATACGCGCGAAGAAGCGTTGATTGATATTTATCGTGTTATGCGTCCAGGTGAGCCACCTACCGTTGACAGTGCTGAGGCACTCTTTAATTCATTGTTCTTTGATGCAGAGCGTTATGATTTGTCATCCGTTGGTCGCGTAAAAATGAACGCCCGTCTTGATTTGGATGCTCCTGATACCCTGCGTATTCTTCGCAAAGAAGACATTCTTTCCATTTTGAAATATATGAATGGTTTGAAAGACGGTAAGGGTGAAGTCGATGATATTGACAACCTTGGTAACCGCCGTGTTCGCTCCGTTGGTGAGTTGATGGAAAACCAAATTCGTATTGGTTTGCTTCGTATGGAACGTTCAATTCGTGAGCGTATGTCATCTGTTGAGATTGACACTTATATGCCGCATGATCTGATTAACTCTAAGCCAGCACAAGCAGCTGTTCGTGAGTTCTTCTCAGGTTCTCAATTGTCACAATTTATGGACCAAACAAACCCATTGTCAGAAATTACGCATAAGCGTCGTCTCTCAGCTTTGGGTCCTGGTGGTTTGACACGTGAGCGTGCTGGATTTGAAGTTCGTGACGTGCACCCAACTCATTATGGTCGTATGTGTCCGATTGAAACACCTGAAGGTCCAAATATCGGTTTGATTAACTCTTTGGCCACTTTTGCTCGCGTAAACCCTTACGGCTTTATTGAAAGTCCGTATAGAAAAGTCTCTGAAGGTAAAGTAACAGATGAGGTTGTTTACATGTCTGCTATGGAAGAGGCGCGTTACACAATTGCGCAGGCCAATGCTGATATTGACGATAAAGGTAAGTTCACAAGTGATTTGATTTCATGCCGTCAAGGTGGTGAAAACATCATGGCGACACCTGATATGATTGAATATGCCGACGTTTCTCCAAAACAGATTGTATCTGTTGCGGCGTCTCTTATTCCTTTCTTGGAAAACGATGATGCAAACCGTGCTTTGATGGGATCAAACATGATGCGTCAGGCTGTGCCTCTACTGCGCACAGATGCACCACTTGTTGGTACAGGCATGGAGGCAACAGTTGCTCGTGACTCTGGCGCTGCTGTAACGGCACGCCGTACAGGTGAAGTTCTTCAAATTGACGCTGAGCGTATTGTTATTCGTGCGACAGGTCAGTTGAGTGCTGATGAGCCTGTGGTTGACATCTATAAACTTGCTAAATTCCAACGCTCCAATCAATCGACTTGTATCAATCAGCGTCCATTGGTGACTGTTGGTGATAAAATTTTGGCTGGTGATATTATCGCTGATGGTCAATCCACGCAGTTTGGTGAGTTGGCTCTTGGTCGTAACGTCCTTGTAGCGTTCATGCCTTGGAATGGTTACAACTTTGAGGATTCAATCCTAATTTCCGAGCGTATTGTTCGCGATGATGTTTACACATCTATTCACTTAGAAGAGTTCGAAGTGATGGCTCGTGATACGAAGCTTGGTCCTGAAGAAATCACGCGTGATATTCCAAATGTTGGTGAAGAAGCTCTGAAACACCTTGATGAGGCGGGTATTGTTCACATCGGTGCGGAAGTTTCTCCTGGTGACATTCTTGTTGGTAAAGTGACACCTAAGGGTGAAACGCCGATGACACCTGAAGAAAAACTTCTTCGTGCCATCTTTGGTGAGAAAGCAGCTGACGTCAAAGACAGTTCACTTCGCCTTCCACCTGGAACAACAGGAACAATCGTTGAGGTTCGTGTCTTTAACCGTCGTGGCGTTGATAAAGATGCGCGTGCCTTGGTTATTGAGCGCGAAGAAATTGAGCGTCTTGCAAAAGATAGAGATGATGAGCGTAAAATTCTTGAAGATGGTTATTATTCTCGTTTGGAAGAATTGCTTGCAGGTAAGGAAGTTGAATCTGTACCAAAAGGCGTGAAGCTGAAAAAAGGCGACAAGATCAAGCTTTCTGATATCGAAGCAGTCGAAAAACGCGGCCTTCTTCGCCAAATTAATATAAAAAATGAAAAAATCATGGCTGAGATTGAAGCTATGGGTAAAACATTTGATGGCGCGGTTGATAATCTGAAGAAACGTTTTGATTCAAAGGTTGAGAAACTTCAGCGTGGTGACGAATTGCCACCTGGTGTGATGAAGATGGTTAAAGTCTTTGTTGCTATCAAGCGTAAGATGCAGCCTGGTGATAAAATGGCGGGTCGTCACGGTAACAAAGGTGTGGTTTCCAAAATCATGCCAGCCGAAGACATGCCTTACCTAGAAGACGGCCAACCAGTTGATATCGTATTGAACCCACTTGGTGTTCCATCACGTATGAACGTTGGTCAAATTCTTGAAACGCACTTGGGTTGGGCATCTGCCTCCCTTGGGAAGCAAATTGGTGAAGTTATTAACCAGTTTGATAATCCTAAAGAACCAAAAGCTGCTGAGTTGAAAGGTCTTAAAGACAAACTTCATGAGGCCTATGGTGAAGATGAGTATAGGAAGAAAGTTACACAACTTGATGATACGCAAGTTCTCGAGATGTCGAACAATCTTCGTGGTGGTGTACCGATGGCAACACCTGTCTTTGATGGAGCACATGAAGAAGATATTACTGAACTTCTTGAAAAAGCAGGTTTGAGTGGTTCTGGTCAGGTGACATTGATTGATGGTCGTACTGGGGAAGCGTTCCACAGACAAGTAACTGTTGGTTACATGTATATGTTGAAACTTCACCACTTGGTTGATGACAAAATTCACGCCCGTTCGATTGGACCGTACTCTCTTGTTACACAGCAACCTCTTGGTGGTAAGGCCCAGTTTGGTGGTCAGCGTTTTGGAGAGATGGAAGTGTGGGCATTGCAGGCATACGGTGCGGCATACACGCTTCAGGAACTTCTTACAATCAAGTCTGATGATGTGGCTGGACGTTCGAAAGTTTATGAATCCATCGTTCGTGGTGAAGATAACTTCGAGGTTGGTATTCCTGAATCCTTCAACGTTCTTGTCAAAGAATTGAAGGCATTGGGTCTAAACGTCGAAATGACTGACGCGGATTAAATAAATTAGGCAGGCCTTTTTTAAAGAAGGTCTGCTTTCTTGAAAAATAAAAATTTGATTTTAAAGGCCTTAAAAGTAAGGCGACAAGCAGGAGCAAAAAGATGAATGAATTGATGAACTTATTCGGGCAACCACAAGGCCCTCAGAGCTTTGAAGCAATCCGTATTGCAATAGCCAGCCCTGAGCAAATCCGCTCATGGTCATTTGGCGAAGTCAAAAAGCCTGAAACCATCAATTACAGAACCTTTAAACCAGAGCGTGATGGTCTGTTCTGCGCGCGCATCTTTGGTCCTGTGAAGGATTACGAATGCTTGTGCGGTAAATATAAACGCATGAAGTACAAAGGTATTATTTGTGAAAAATGTGGTGTTGAAGTTACACTTACAAAAGTGCGTCGTGAACGCATGGGTCACATTGATCTTGCTTCCCCTGTTGCACATATCTGGTTCACAAAATCGTTGCCTTCACGTGTAGGTTTGATGCTCGACATCACACTGAAGAACCTTGAGCGTGTTCTTTACTTTGAAAACTTCATCGTTATTGAGCCTGGCATGACTTCGCTTAAACCTTTGCAGATGTTGACTGAAGAAGAATACATGGATGCACAAGATGAGTATGGCGATAACTTTGAAGCTGGCATTGGTGCTGAAGCTTTGAAGAAAATCCTTTCTACTATTGATCTTGAGGCCGAGCGTGCAAATGCAGAAATAGCCTTGGGTGAAACAAAATCAGAAGCCAAGCGTAAGAAACTTGTTAAACGTTTGAAGCTTTTGGAGGCTTTCATTGAATCTGGTGCGCGTCCTGAATGGATGGTTCTGGATGTTCTTCCTGTACTTCCACCTGAGCTTCGTCCGCTTGTACCACTTGATGGAGGACGCTTTGCAACATCCGATTTGAACGATCTTTACCGTCGTGTGATTAACAGAAATAATCGCTTGAAACGCCTTATGGAGCTTCGTGCACCTGACATTATTGTTCGTAACGAGAAAAGAATGCTTCAGGAATCTGTTGATGCACTGTTTGATAATGGCCGTCGCGGTCGTGTGATTACAGGAACTAACAAACGTCCTCTGAAATCACTTTCAGACATGTTGAAAGGTAAGCAAGGTCGTTTCCGCCAGAATCTGTTAGGTAAACGTGTTGATTACTCTGGTCGTTCCGTGATTGTGGTTGGTCCAGAATTGAAACTTCACCAATGTGGTCTGCCGAAAAAGATGGCGCTCGAACTCTTCAAGCCGTTTATTTATCACAAGCTTGAGCTTTATGGTATGGCGTCTACTGTTAAGGCTGCCAAGAAAATGGTTGAAAAAGAACGTCCTGAAGTTTGGGATATCTTGGAAGAAGTTATCCGTGAACACCCAGTTCTTCTAAACCGTGCGCCAACATTGCACAGACTTGGTATTCAAGCGTTTGAACCAATATTGATTGAAGGGAAAGCTATCCAGCTTCACCCTCTCGTTTGTACAGCCTTTAATGCTGACTTTGACGGTGACCAAATGGCGGTTCACGTGCCTCTATCTATCGAAGCACAACTTGAATCACGTTGCTTGATGATGTCTACAAACAACATCCTGTCTCCTGCGAATGGTAAGCCAATTATTGTGCCTACACAGGATATTGTTTTGGGTCTTTATTACCTCTCAATTGCCCGTGAAGGCGAAGTGGGTCAAGGCATGACATTCCGGGGCGCCGGTGAGATTTCTCACGCGTTGACTTCTGGTCACGTTTCAATGCACGCGAAAATCAAATGTCGTTATCACTCAGTTGATGAGAACAACGAACCAAAAACAGAAATCGTTGAATCAACACCAGGTCGTATTCTGATTTCAGAACTTCTTCCAAGGCACCCACAAGTCCCGTTTGACTTGTTGAACCGTGTTCTGACAAAGAAAGATGTCTCAAATCTGATTGACGTTGTTTACCGTTTCTGTGGTCAGAAAGAGACAGTAATTTTCTGTGACCGTATGATGAAACTTGGTTTCAGACATGCTTGTATCGCTGGTATTTCCTTTGGTAAGGATGACATGGTTATTCCTGAGGCCAAAGTTAAGCTTGTCAATGCTGCCAAAGACAAGGTTAAGGAATTTGAAAAACAGTATATGGATGGCCTGATTACACGTGGTGAGAAATACAACAAGGTTGTTGATATTTGGTCACAATGTACTGATGACGTTGCCGATGCGATGATGAAAGAAATTTCAAACATTGAGAGCGGTGAGTTGAACTCTGTTTACATGATGGCTCATTCTGGTGCGCGTGGTTCTGCCGCTCAGATCCGTCAGCTTGCTGGTATGCGTGGTTTGATGGCGAAACCATCTGGTGAAATTATTGAGACACCTATTATCTCTAACTTTAAAGAAGGTCTATCAGTTCTCGAATACTTTAACTCCACTCACGGGGCGCGTAAGGGTCTTGCAGATACAGCGTTGAAAACTGCGAACTCTGGTTACCTAACACGTCGTTTGGTTGATGTGTCTCAAGATGTGGTTATCATTGAAGAAAACTGTAAGACAAAAGTTGGTATCGAAATCATACCTGTAATGAATGGTCCTGATATTGTTGTTGGCCTTGCAGAACGTATTCTTGGTCGTTGTGCCATGGAAGATGTGAAGCATCCTCTAACAGGTGACTTGATTATCAAGCAAGACATAATCATTGATGAAGCTGTTTCCGAGGAAATTGAAACTGCTGGAATTGACAAAATTCAAGTACGTTCGCCTCTGACTTGTGAAACACGCGGTGGGATATGTGGAACTTGTTATGGTCGTGACCTTGCACGTGGAACACCTGTGAATATGGGTGAAGCTGTTGGTGTTATGGCTGCTCAATCTATTGGTGAGCCAGGTACACAGCTAACGATGAGAACGTTCCACATTGGTGGTGCTGCGCAACGTGGTGTTGAGCAAAACTCAGTTGAGGCTTCTTCTGAAGGTAAAATTGAAATCCGTCATGAAAACACAGTGAAAAACTCTAGTGGTGAAATCATTGTTATGGGTCGTAACTCAGAGATTGCTGTTCTTGATGCTAAGGACAATGAAAAAGCAGTTTATCGTATTCCTTATGGTTCACGCCTTCTTGTGAAAAATGGTCAAAAAATCAAAGCAGGCGAAAGCATGGCTGATTGGGATCCATTCACAATTCCTGTGATTACAGAAAAAGATGGTGTTGCTCACTTCTTCGATCTTGTTGAGGGTGTGTCTATCTCTGAGAAGACTGATGAAGCAACAGGTATTGCTGCTAAAGTTGTGATTGATTGGAGAGCTCAGCCTAAAGGACAAGATTTGAAACCTCGTATCTCTCTTCTTGATAAGAAAGACAAGGTTATTAATCTGCCAAGTGGTCTTCCTGCAAACTACTATCTATCAGCACAAGCGGTTCTTTCCGTTGAAAGCGGACAGGAAGTTAAAGCTGGTGATGTGATTGCCCGTATCCCTCGTGAAACATCTAAAACGCGCGATATTACAGGGGGTCTACCGCGTGTGGCTGAATTGTTTGAGGCACGTCGTCCAAAAGACGCCGCTGTGATTGCAGAAGTTGATGGTTACATCGAGTTTGGTAAAGACTACAAAACCAAACGTCGCATTATCCTGAACCCTTCAGACAAGTCTCTTGAGCCTGTTGAATACATGGTGCCAAAAGGTCGTCACATGGCGGTTGCCGAAGGCGACTTCATCCGTAAGGGTGAGTCCATTATTGATGGTGCGATTGTTCCTCACGATATTTTGGATGTTATGGGTGTTGAGGCTTTGGCTGATTACATCGTTAACGAAATCCAAGACGTTTATCGCCTACAGGGTGTGAAAATCAACGATAAGCACATTGAAGTGATTGCACGTCAAATGATGCAGAAGGTTGAAATTCAGGATGTTGGTGACACGACTTACCTTATTGGTGAAACAATTGATAAGGAAGAGTTCGAGGCCGAGAACCAAAAATACATTGATTCAGGTAAGCGTCCTGCTGAAGCCAAGCCAATCTTGCAAGGGATTACGAAGGCATCTCTACAGACACGTTCCTTTATCTCTGCTGCATCCTTCCAAGAGACAACGCGTGTCCTGACAGAGGCGGCTACACAGGGCAAGCAAGACGTACTAACTGGTTTGAAAGAGAACGTTATCGTTGGTCGTTTGATACCGGCGGGAACAGGCGCGATCGTTAAGGGCATCAAACGTGTTGCCAGTCAGCGCGACAAACTAGCTATCTCTGCACAACAAGAGGCAGAAGATGCTTTGGCAGCTGAAAAAGAAGCTGAAGCTGCGGCTAATGCCGCAGATCAAGTTGACGAAGAAGAAACAGCTGATGAAACAAAAGAGGCAGCTAACGGCTAGATCGTTTCAATTTTAAAGAATACTAAAAACCCGCCATTGATGCGGGTTTTTTATTGCTGTAGTGAAAAAGTTCTTATTTTTTCAGTGGGTTGCGTTTAATAAGATATTATATAGCCACTCTTCATTTAGTTGATATCTCTCAACTATTGGCTACCTCTTTCAAAAAATTCAAAAAAACTTAATTTCGTGCTTGACGGTTGCCCCTCTTTTCCGCTAATGTCCGCTCGAATTTAAGGAATCGGATGAGCTGGTCGTAGACTTCTACTTTGACTAAACGCAGTTCGGACGTAAGTTTTAAGCTAATAACAAAGATGCAAAGCAGATTAATAAAGTCTGACAAAATCTTTGCTATGGCTTTTACGGTGTTCGACCAAACCATCCAAGACAACTATTAGAGATTAAAAGAGGACGGCACGCATGCCTACAATACAACAGCTTATCCGCAATCCCCGCGCCAAAGGCGGTAAGAAAGCGATGAAAACCAAAAAGAACCGTGCACTACAGGGTAGTCCACAAGTTCGTGGCGTTTGTACTCGTGTTTATACAACGACACCAAAGAAACCGAACTCGGCTTTGCGTAAGGTTGCTAAGGTTCGCCTAACAACTGGTTATGAAGTCATTTGCTACATTCCTGGTGAAGGTCACAACCTTCAAGAGCACTCAGTTGTTCTTGTTAAGGGTGGCCGTACAAAAGATTTACCTGGTGTGCGTTACAGAATTATTCGTGGTGCCTTGGATACACAAGGTGTGAAAGACAGAAAACAGTCTCGTTCCGCATATGGTGCGAAGAGACCTAAGTAATTAGATAAGCAAGCGGAGAAGAAGATGCGTCGTAGAAGAGCTGAAAAACGAGAAATTTTACCTGATCCAGTATTTGGTGATCTTGTTCTGAACAAATTCATGAACAACATCATGATTGGTGGAAAAAAGGCAATTGCAGAGCGTATTGTTTACGGCGCACTTGAGAGCCTGACAGAGAACAAAGCGTCTAATGACATCGAGCTTGATGCTGATTTAGCGAAAAAGAATTTAGGCCTGGCTGTATTTCATAAGGCTTTGGTTAATGTGAAGCCAAAGGTTGAGGTCAAATCTCGCCGCGTTGGTGGTTCGACTTATCAGGTTCCTGTCGAAGTGAATGGAACACGTGGTCAAGCCGTGGCTATCCGCTGGATTATCAGTGCTGCTCGTAAGCGCAGTGAAAGAACAATGACAGAGCGTCTTTATGGTGAATTGCTAGATGCTGCAAATGACCGCGGTAATGCAGTCAAAAAACGTGATGACACACACAAAATGGCCGAAGCAAACCGCGCTTTTGCTCATTACAGATGGTAATCACAAACAAATAAGAAATTTTAACGGGAATACTTTTAAGAGAACATTATGGCTGAAGAATACGACATTGCGAACTACCGGAACTTTGGGATTATGGCGCATATTGATGCGGGTAAAACCACAACTACAGAACGCGTTCTGTTTTATTCTGGTAAGTCTCACAAAATTGGTGAGGTGCATGACGGTGCCGCGACTATGGACTGGATGGAGCAGGAGCAGGAGCGTGGTATCACAATCACATCTGCTGCGACGACTACATTCTGGAAAGGCCTTGAGGGCGGCCAGTTCTCTAATCAAGGTATGCGCCTAAACATTATTGATACTCCGGGTCACGTTGATTTTACAATTGAAGTTGAGCGTTCATTACGTGTGCTCGATGGTGCGATTTGTGTGCTTGACGGTAACGCTGGTGTTGAGCCTCAAACTGAAACAGTTTGGAGACAGGGTGACAAATACAATGTGCCTCGTGTTATCTTCATTAACAAAATGGACAAAATTGGTGCGGACTTTTATGCATCTGTAGAGTCAATCATTGACCGTTTGGGTGCAACACCTGTGTGCTTGCAATTACCAATCGGTGCAGAAAACGACTTTGCTGGTGTTGTAGATCTCATTAAAATGAAGGCTGTTGTTTGGGACTCGGAAAACCTAGGTGCAACATTCCAAGAAACTGACATTCCTGCTGATCTTCAAGCCAAGGCTGAAGAATACCGTGAGAAATTGATTGAAATTGTGGTTGAGCAAGACGATCAAGCCATGGAAGATTACCTTGAAGGTAAACCAATAGATGAGATGACACTTCGTAAATGTATCCGTAAGGGTACAGTCACAAACTCTTTCTATCCTGTTATTTGTGGTTCTGCATTTAAGAACAAAGGTGTTCAGCCAATGTTGGATTGTGTTGTTGAATATCTTCCTTCACCGCTAGATATTGGTTCTGTTAAAGGTAAAGAAGTTGATGGTGAAACAGAGATGAATCGTAGACCTCATAAGTCCGAGCCGTTCTCAGCTCTTGCATTCAAAATCATGAATGACCCATTTGTTGGTTCTTTAACATTTATCCGTATTTACTCTGGAACATTGGAGTCTGGCTCATACGCACAAAACACAGTGAAAGATAACCGTGAGCGTATCGGTCGTATGCTGTTGATGCACTCAAACAACCGTGAAGAGATAAAGATAGCAGAAGCTGGTGATATTGTTGCGCTTGTTGGTTTGAAAAATACAACTACTGGTGACACTCTTTGTGATGCAGCTCATCCAATCGTTTTAGAGCGTATGGAATTTCCTGAGCCTGTTATTGAGATTGCTGTTGAACCAAAAACAAAAGCCGACCAAGAGAAAATGTCGACTGCGCTACAAAGGTTGGCTGCAGAAGATCCATCTTTCCGTGTCGCTGTTGATCACGAGTCAGGTCAAACAATCATTAAAGGTATGGGTGAGCTTCACCTTGATATCTTGGTTGATCGTATGAAACGTGAATTTAAAGTTGAAGCCAATATCGGTGCACCTCAGGTTGCTTACCGTGAGACATTCACTAAAGAGATTGAGGTTGACTACACACACAAGAAACAAACTGGTGGTTCTGGACAATTTGCGCGCGTTATCCTGACGTTCAAACCTAACGAAGTTGGTGAGGGCTTTACATTCGAAGATACTGTTACGGGTGGTAATATTCCTAAGGAATACATCCCTGGTGTTAAAAAAGGTATCGAGCAACAAAAAGAAAGCGGAATTATCGCAGGTTTCCCCGTTGTTGATTTTGCCGCCATTCTAACTGATGGTTCTTACCACGATGTTGACTCATCTGTGATGGCTTTTGAGGTTGCAGGTCGTGCGGCATTCCGCGAAGCAATGCAAAAAGCTGGTCCAGTGTTACTTGAGCCAATGATGAAGGTCGAAGTTGTGACACCTGAAGAATATATGGGTGACATTATCGGTGATCTGAACTCTCGTCGCGGTATTGTTCAAGGTATGACAGATCGCGGTAATGCGAAAGTTATCTCAGCTATGGTGCCATTGGCAAACATGTTTGGTTACATCAATAACTTGCGTTCTATGTCACAAGGTCGTGCACAGTACACAATGTTGTTTGATCACTATTCACCTGCACCATCTAGTGTGACTGATGAAGTCAAAGAAAAGATGGCTGGTTAATTAACGAATTTGAATTTGAATATAAGAGGAGAAGATAAATGTCTAAGGAAAAGTTTGAGCGTAATAAGCCTCATGTAAATGTTGGAACGATTGGTCACGTTGACCATGGTAAAACAACGCTGACTGCAGCGATTGCGATGCTCTATGGTAACGGTGAGACAGTTGATAAAATTGACAAGGCTCCTGAAGAAAAAGCACGTGGTATCACGATTTCTACAGCGCACGTTGAATATGA
>JBBKVR010000074.1:0-4072 GCA_037968575.1 Bdellovibrionales bacterium
ACAGTTGAGACATGGTCGAGGCTAACATCAACATTATCGCTAGTAAGATTTCTTAAGGATGTGGACATGAGGCGTACCAAGCGGTCAAAGACAATATCCAGCATCGGCAGGCGTTCATAATTAACAAGAGCAGAGTTAATCAGCGCCATCACGCCTGAACTGTCATCCATACCATCAAAATCGTTATCAAAGCCGAGAAGGGAGTCTATTTCTTCCTGATTAAGAACAGGTTGCCCGTCATCATCACCAAAGTCGGCAACATCCTCTTCAGCAGACTCATCCACTGTAGATTCCGTCGCTTTCGCTTTTTGAGTTTTTTCGTCCTCTTTAACAGGAGTCTGTGTGTTGCTCATATTTTCTTATGTATCCCGTATTTTGTCGTTTTTACGACCTTTTTACTTATTCCTTTAGTCTATCACGAAACGCTTACTATTTTCATCTTTTAGAAGCTTATTGGATAAGAATTTCTTGAAATAGAACATCCTTGACCTTAATGGGTGCTGCTGCCGTGTTTACACGGTTCAGAAGCTCAACTTGTAATCTGTAAATGCCTTTAGAGCCACGCAAGTCTGATACGCGCAACTCTCTAAGATAAGTTTGAAACTGGTCAATTACGCGTGGTAATATAGCCTGCACAGCGACAGCATCTTCCTGACTTTCGAGTTCTAATTGGACGGAAAGGCGTAAGTAGCGCGACTTGCCACTTTCTGCATTTAAATTCACAATCATGTCGGGAATAGCAAGAAAAGCAACACTTCCAGCTTCTTCCGCTTTGGCAGAAAGTTTCTTCCCTGCTGCAACTTCTGTTGTGTCTTTACCTAGTAACCCATCAAGCAAACCACTGAAATACAATCCACCACCTATTGCTGTAAGCAGGATAAACATAACAAGGATCATCAGACCTTTTTTGCCGCCACTACCCTCATCATCCAAGGGGACAGTTTTCTCAGGATTATCTTGTTGTGGTGTATTCGGAGTATCTGTCATTTTTTTACTATATCACGCACACCTTAAGAATAAAGGTTGCGTATTGAAAACACTCACAAATATTCCGTTGTGATTAGACTTTATCAGGGCGGTGGTAAAAATTGCCCCCTGAATCCAGATTTTACCCATCACAAATGCCTAATTTTTTTGTCTCAAATTTAAATAACCATCTGAAATATAATAATATTTTTACTTGGCACGCCTCATGCATAGTTAATGGGGCACGGGCAATAATGTTCGAATAAAAAAAAGAAGTAAAACAAACAAAGGTTAGGTCGATCATGGAAAATGGATTGTATATAGGGTTATCGCGCCAGATGGTGTTACGCACAGGAATGGATCTTGTGGCTAATAACATTGCGAATGCCAATACACCCGGCTACCGCGCACAACAACCTCTCTTTAAAGAATATATATCCGACCCCAAAGGCGGAAGAGATCCTATCTCTATGGTGACTGATTACGGTCAGTACGACATTACAAAGCCAGGTCCTGTTTCAGTAACAGGAAATCCGCTTGATGTTTCTCTAAGTGGTCCAGGGTTTATCGGAATCAACACACCAGAAGGCGTTCAATATACACGCGCTGGTAACTTTTCACTCAATAACAATCGAGAAATTGTCACTCCCGCAGGTTTCAAAGTTGCAGCCGAAGATGGTGGAGCAATTCAAATTCCCGCAGAAGCAAAAGATATCAGAATCGATAAAGAGGGGCGTATTTCAACAGAAAACGGTGAAATTTCCAGATTAATGGTTCGTGAGTTTACTAACCAACAATCTCTTACACCAAAAGGGAGTGGTTTGTACCAAACGACAGAAACAGGTCAACAGTCACAAAATACAGAAGTTGCACAAGGCCAACTCGAAGGCTCTAACGTCGAGTCAGTTCGTGAAATGACACGCATGATTGATATTTCCCGCGAATATCAGGCAATGCAACGAATGTTACAAAATGACCATGAGAGACAAAGAACGACAATCCAGAGACTGGGGCGCCCAGCTGGATCATAAATAAACAGTGAAGAACATTAAAGACAACGCAAGTTAAACAAGGAGTAGTAACATGAGATCACTAGATATTGGCGCGACAGGAATGTTAGCACAGCAGATGAATGTGGACGTGATATCCAACAACATCGCTAACATGACGACAACAGGCTATAAACGCCAACGTATTGAGTTTCAGGATTTGATGTACCAAAACATCACTCGTCCGGGTACGAGCTCTTCCTCTGCGGATACAACTGTGCCATCAGGTATTCAGTTGGGTCTTGGTGTGAAACCGGCAGCAACATACCGTATTCATACACAAGGAACTGTTCAAATTACGGATAGTGAACTTGATTTGGCGATTGATGGCCAAGGTTACTTCCAAATTGAACTGCCAAATGGTGAGCCAGGTTACACAAGAGCAGGTTCCATGCAGTTAAACCAAGATGGTCAGATTGTAACAACACAAGGTCTTTTGCTAGAGCCAGGCATTACTGTTCCTGATGATGCGGTTAACCTTGAAATCAACAGAGCTGGAGAGGTGTTTGTTTCTTTCAGAGATAGACCAGACTCACAAAATCTTGGCCAGATTGAATTGGTGAACTTCATCAATCCTGCAGGTCTTGAAGCAGTTGGTGACAACTTATTCCTAGAAACAGAAGCATCAGGTGACCCAATTGTAGGCCAACCAGGCGAAGATAACTTTGGAACACTTCTACAAGGTGCACTTGAGCAATCAAACGTTGATGTTGTGAAAGAGATTACAACAATGATTACGGCACAACGCGCTTATGAGTTGAACTCACAGGTGATTTCAACATCAGACGAGATGATGGGAACACTTAGCCAGCTTAGATAGGCACAGTTGAGATAAGTAAACGATAATAAACATATAAAAAAGGGAATTGGATCATGATTGGATACGAAAGCAAAAGAAAAGCGATGAGTACAGATAACGGCTTATTGGCTATCGGATTACTGACCGCCAAAAGTATGGTCCTCTCCATTTTTGTCTGTAGCATATTTATGTATGTGATGCTTCAGGTGCGCTCTGCAACGGCTGCTGATTTAAGAACAGTTTCTCTTGTTAATGGTGATATTTTGAAAATCGGCGATATCTTTGAAAATGCTGGTGAGAAGGCTGATGTTGTTATTGGGCGTACGCCAATGCCTGGTCAAGATATGCGTTTGAATGCCAGAACATTGATGCGTATTGCCAAAGCGGCAAATATTGATTGGCAAGCACAGTCTATTATGGATGAGGTTATCATCCGTCGTGATGCCAATGTCATCGGATTTGAAACACTTGAGAGTAATATTAAGCAGGCTTTGAGCGAAAAAGGCTTAACTGGTGATGCGGAAATTACTATTAATGAA
The DNA here is from genome assembly GCA_037968575.1 of Bdellovibrionales bacterium. Taxonomy (GTDB): domain Bacteria; phylum Pseudomonadota; class Alphaproteobacteria; order Micavibrionales; family Micavibrionaceae; genus UBA2137. The sequence continues at coordinate 3,354 of JBBKVR010000074.1, forward strand.
AACCTGTCACGTCTGACTTTGCCAAAGGATGAGCCAGCTACTGCGGATATCCGTAATGTTCGCTACAACACAGCAGATGCCAGATTTAGTGCAACAGTTCTTGCTCCATCTGCTGAGCGTCCACTCAAGAAATACGAAATTACTGGAACGGCTCACCCACTTGTTGATGTGCCCGTATTAAATACACAGATTAAAGCAGGGAACGTGATAAGTGCCTCTGATTTATCAAGTATATCTCTACGCCAAACGATGGTTCCACGCGGAGCATTGGTGAATGTTGCAGACCTACAAGGTATGGCAGCAAGTAAAACACTTTACCCAAATAAACCTCTTCGCGGTGTTGATATTGCATTGCCGAAACTGGTTGAACGCGGTGGTGAGTTAACAATTATATATGAATCAGATGCCTTGCTTCTGACTGCAAAAGGAAAAGCTCTTCAAAATGGTTCACGCGGTGAAATGATCCGAGTGGTGAATTTAGAGAGCAATAAGAATCTTCAAGCAATGGTTAGCGAAGATGGAGTAGTTGTTGTCCGATAAAAATAAAAAATATGGACAAAACATGAAAAACGGAAAGGTTGGGAAAACATGAAACATTCAATGAAAAAGGTATTACTTCTGGTCACAGCCAGCTCAATGCTAACGGCTTGCGGCGCAGGTGAAAGATTAGCAAATGTCGGGAAGGCTCCTGATATGACACGGATTGAAAATCCTGCAAA
>JBBKVR010000075.1:0-8690 GCA_037968575.1 Bdellovibrionales bacterium
ATTGCAACAGGCCCCCTCACCTCCGAAGCACTGGCGAAAGATATCCAAAAATTAACTGGTGAAGATGAGCTAGCTTTTTTTGATGCGATTGCCCCTATCATTCATAAAGAGTCCATCAATTTTGATATTGCGTGGTTTCAATCCCGCTATGATAAGGAAGGTCCTGCTGGAACAGGCTCTGATTATATTAACTGTCCGATGAATAAAGAACAGTATGAAGGCTTCATTCAGGAACTCATTGATGCACCAAAGACTGAATTCAAAGATTGGGAAAAAGACACACCTTACTTTGAGGGATGTATGCCCATTGAGGTAATGGCGTCGCGCGGTGTTGAAACATTGCGTTTTGGTCCGATGAAACCCGTTGGGCTTACCAACCCTCATATTGATGAAAAATCCTACGCTGTTGTTCAATTGCGTCAGGATAATGCTTTGGGCACGCTTTACAACATGGTCGGCTTTCAAACCAAGATGAAATATGCAGACCAAATACGTGTTCTTCGCACAATACCTGGACTAGAAGAGGCTGACTTTGCGCGCCTAGGTGGCATTCACAGGAATACATTTATTAACTCACCAAAACTGTTGAACGACAAACTCCAACTCAAAGCCATGCCAAGATTACGTTTTGCAGGACAAATCACAGGCTGTGAAGGCTATATTGAGAGTGCTGCTGTCGGCTTAATGGCTGGCCGTATGGCTGCCTCAGAAATTATAGGTACTGATTTTAATCTACCCCCTGAAACAACAGCCTTTGGTGCCCTGCTCTCTCATATAACAGGTGGTGGTAATGCAGATACATTCCAACCCATGAATGTGAACTTTGGATTGTTCCCTGACTTAGAAGTGTTTAATGAGCGTGGCAAACGCATTAAAGGACGTGAGCGTAAAAAAGCTGTATCTGAGCGTGCATTAAATGATTTGCAGATATGGCTTCAACAACAAGCCATTCAAAAAGCCGCTTAGATCATCCTCAATAATTTAAAATTTGGGTCTCTGGAGTAAATACTCAGAAATGGATCATATCCTGCCTTTTTCATCATATTTAAATTCATCACGATTAACCTAGCTTGTGCATGTAAAGGCTTAGGTAACCTGTCTTGTGTAGCTATATCCAGATTACGCTGTGCTTCTTTACAAATAATCTCAATAACTTGTGGTAAACCCTCCTGTGATTTCCCCTGATAAAGAAAAGATAACTTAATTTTGTTCTCATTGACTAAATCGAGAGGTAAGAAACAACGTTGTCGTTTTGCGTATGCCATTACCCCACGCATCAAACCCGTTAAACCATAAGCAATACCCAGATGTTTGTTTCTCTGCTCATCTAGTGAGATGTTACAAACCTGACACGTCATATTGATGAGTGAAGTATTGGTAAAATCTGCATAATTGACCAAACCCTCAGGGTTTTCAGGCTGCACGTCTTCCAAATCAAATTCACGCGCATAAAGAAGTGTTTCAAAGTCTTCTTTCTCTAAATCAAAAGCAATAATAATATTGGCAAGCGGTTGGAGAATTTGATGCGCGCGTATATCCTTGCCAGCATAAATCTCATCTATAGCCTCCCTCCACCATTGTAGACGAATAAGCCCTAGTTGTGTTTCTGTTACAACTTCACGCGTCTTGGCAATTTCATGATTAAAGGCAAATAACGCCCAAAGAGCCTTTTGCTTTATTCGTGGGGCAAATAAAGAGCAAGCATAACGATCTGCATCGTGTTTCTGAACGATGTCTTTGCAATAATTACCTTTCATGTCCGTATCCTGCATTGCCATTTGGAACAAATCCTCTAGGTTATGAGTTGTAACAATGAATGTTTAAGAGAACAACCAAGGAGATACAAATGTCTTTCACTCTTCCAGACCTTCCATTCGCCTATGATGCAATGGAGCCACAAATGTCGAAGGAAACCTTCGAATATCATCATGACAAACACCATAATGCTTATGTAACAAAAGCAAACGAATTGACAAGTGACAAATACACAAATGATGACCTTGTTGAAGTCGTCAAAGACTCATTCAAAAATGATAAAAAACTTTTTAATCAAGTTGGTCAGCATTACAACCATTCTTTCTTTTGGGAATGTCTCTCTCCTGATGAAGGTAGAACAGATGTACCCAGAGAACTGGGTGAGGCCATCAACAGCACTTTTGGAAGCCTGAGTGACTTTCAGGATAAATTTGTAGCCGCTGGTGTCGGTCAATTTGGCTCAGGCTGGGTTTGGCTTGTAATGGATGCACAAGGCAAACTTCAAATCACAAGTACAACAGATGCGGAAACACCTTTAACTGAAGGTTTTACACCATTGCTCGTTTGTGATGTCTGGGAACATGCCTATTACATTGATTACCGCAATGACCGTGGAGGTTTCTTGAAGAAATTTATTAACTCTATGGTAAATTGGAACACTGCCTCTGAAAAATATGAGCAAGGGCCTTTGCAACAAGCCGCTTAATACTCTTAATTACTACACTGGAAACAAGGCCGCCGCGATTTGGCGGCCTTCTGCTATCAAGACATTATATGTACGACATACCGCACCCGTATTCATAATTTCAACATTCATATTATTGGCTTTAAGTTCTTTCCTTAAATCAGCGGGTAAGAACCTTGCTACCTTACCAGTGCCAAGCAAACACACATCAATGTCTTTACCTTCAAAAAGTTTTTGAAATATCTGAAGATTTAAATCTTCAAAGGTAGAAACGTTGCTCCACTCTTCTGTTACCTGTGGAGTAACAATAATAGGTTGGGAATAACGCTTACCGCTGACTTTTATCTGGCCGTCACCATAGGATTGAATAACTTGCGTATTGGCTTTGATAAGGGGTGTGACGTCCATTACTTATGATGCAGTGGCTTCTTTAGCTTTGGGTTTATCTGCACGGACTTTAAATATCATCAGAAGCGGTGCAGCCACGTAGATGGATGAGAATGTACCCAGTACAATGCCGAAGATAAGCGCTTCTGTGAAACCTTTAATCACTTCTCCGCCAAACACATAGAGCATCACCAACACCAACACCGTGGTAAGCGATGTCATAATTGTTCTGGAGAGCATTTGGTTAATTGATTTATTTAACAATTCACCCAAAAGCATTTTCTTATATTTACGAAGATTTTCACGCACACGGTCAAAAACAACCACTGTATCGTTAATAGAATAACCAGCCACCAAAAGTACAGCGGCGAGTGTTGCCAAATCAAATGACTCACCCGTAAGAGCAAAGAAGCCTAAAACACCGATAGAGTCATGAAATAAAGCTATGACAGCAGCTACACCAAACTGCCATTCAAAGCGTACCCAGATATAGGCAAGAATACCCAACATAGAGAGCAAGAATGCCAAAAGCCCTGCTTTCTTGAGTTCATCACCAACTTGGGGCCCTACATATTCAACACGGCGATAATCGACTTCTTCGCCCGAAAAGTTTGCATCAATCGCCGTCCTTACTTTATCAATCGCAGCTTTCTGTACAGTTTCATCGCCATTTTGTTGACCTACTCTAATCAAGAGGTCATTTGGCTGTCCAAATTCCTGAATGGAAATCCCGCCTAAACCCAATCCATTTAAATCATCACGAAGAGTAGGAAGATTGGGTGTTTCTTTAACTTGAATTTCAATCAGTGTCCCGCCAGTAAAATCAATACCAAGATTAAGACCCTTAAAAGCCAAAAGCCCAAGCGAGCCTATGATAATCGCAAGCGAAACGGCGTAAGCAAAAGTACGCCATCCAATAAAATTGAAATTTGTTTCTTCAGGAACGAGTTTGAGAAGTTTCATGCGGTTATCCTAAATCGTCAATTCTGTCGGGCGTTTATATTTAAGCCAAAGTGATACCATCAGACGCGTCAACATAATTGCCGAAAACATGGATGTAATAATCCCGATTGTAAGCGTCACAGCAAAACCTTTTACAGGGCCACTTCCGAATGAATAAAGGAAGATGGCCGCAATCAAGGTTGTCATGTTGGCATCAACAATGGTTGAGATTGCATTTTTATAGCCACTATCAATGGCAGACAATAGAGAACGACCTGTACGCATTTCTTCGCGTATACGCTCAAAAATAAGGACATTAGCATCAACAGCCATACCAATTGTCAGGATAATCCCGCCAATACCTGGCAATGTTAGTGTTGCTTGCAACCATGATAGAATTCCGAAAATCAGGAACATATTAAAACACAAAGCAATTGCTGCGAAGAATCCAAACAGACCGTAACTAATCACCATAAAAACAAGAACAAGTGCAAATGCCAACATTCCTGCAAGCTTCCCTGCTTCGACAGAGTCACGACCCAGTGTTGGCCCAACTGTACGCTCTTCTAGAATAGTCAAAGGCGCAGGTAATGCACCAGCACGGAGAAGCAATGACAAGTCTGATGTTTCCTGAACCGTAAAGCGACCCGAAATAATTGCTTGGCCACCACAAATAGGCTCATTGATATTTGGCGCAGAAACAATCTCATTATCAAGAACAATTGCGAATGGCTTTTCAACGTTGTTTCTAGTGACATCACAAAAGCGTTTTGCGCCCTGTCCATTTAAACGAAAACTTACGACTGGCGCACCATTTTGAAAGTTTGGTGACGCATTGGTCAACATATCTCCTGTTAATATCGCACGACGCTTAACTGAGAGTTCTTGCCCTTGAAGATCACGCGAAGGTAGAGAAAACGTATCAATCCCACCATCTTGATCGACAAGGTGGAATGTGAGTTTTGCTGTTTTACCTAGAAGTTCTTTGATGCGCTCAGGACTATCGAGACCAGGAAGTTGCACAACAATACGATCATCGCCTTGACGTTGAATGACGGGTTCATTTGTACCTGTTTCATCAATACGGCGACGAACAATCTCAATTGATTGGCTTAGCGTCTGCGTGTTAATGTCATTAATGCCGCTTTCAGTAAAGGCAACTTCGTATGTCCCCTCTTCCAGAGTTTTGATTTCCGTTCTTTCATCCAGTTTTCTGAGGATTTTCTTAGCGGCATCAGCCTGTGCACTGTCGCGCAAAGATACACGAAAGCCATTTGGAACAGGAGAAAGTCTCGTATAACCAATACGCTCGCTACGCAGTTCGGTGCGTGCTTGCGCCAATAAATCGGAAGATTGTTCCTTAATGACATCACCCAATTCAACTTGAAGAAGTAAGTGGGAGCCACCTTGCAAATCTAAACCCAGATTGACCGCTTGTGATGGTATCCATCCAGGCATGTTTTCAGCCATAGACGCACGTGTCTCAGGTGCTATGAAGTTAGGTACTGTGAAAAGCACACCCCATACGCACACCGCGACAATCAGAAAGATTTTCCAGTTGGAAAAATGAATCATGTAATTAAACCTGTCGGATTACTTCTTTTTAGCAGGCATTTTGGCTGCTTTTGCATCATTAGCAGGAATAGCATCCTGATGCATTGACATCACGGCGGACCGCAAAATTGTGACTTTGATATCACCGACTTGAATAAGCATTTCACTGTCGTTCAAGATTTTATCAACTGTTCCAACAAGCCCACCTTGTGTGACAATCTTCGAACCTTTATCCAACTTACTCAGCATACTTTGATGTGTCTTCATACGCTTTTGTTGAGGGCGTATCATTAAAAAGTAAAATAGTGCAATCAACACGCCAATCAGAAGCATATTCATCATAAATGCTTGTCCTGCATCTGGTGCTGTTGCAACAGCGAGTGTTGTTTCTGTAAATTCTTCGCTTTGTGCGAAGGCTTTTGAAATCCACATGGGGTCTATCCTTTATATATTCAGTCTGGAGTTACTTATTCTGCAAAGGACTATAGCTTCTCATATCTCAAAAACAAGAGAAAGGTTTTGAAATATGCACAATTGAAGCGTGCCTTTATTCGAGGTAATTTTCAGGATTAAGTGTCTTTGAACCTTTGCGAATTTCAAAGTGTAATTGTGGGTCGGTAACATTCCCTGTTGAACCAACTGTTCCAATAGGCTGACCGCGCGTAACTGTACTTCCTTTACTTGCCAACATTTTGTCCATGTGAGCGTAGGCGGTTACATAATTGTCCGCATGTTTAACAAGAACCAAATTTCCATAGCCGGGCAAATCATTTCCTGAATAAATCACAACACCATTTTCAGCAGAGCGCACAGTATTTCCACGTGGTGCAGTAATGTTAATTCCATCATTATGAAGTGTATCTGCCTTTGCACCATAATTTGAAATCACGTTCCCACGTACAGGCCTTAGGAAACGCGCGGAACTGCGTGGTGCTATATGTTTAATCTCAGTGTTCACAGGCTTAGCAGAGGCGGTCTGCATTGGTTCAACCTTCGTAGGCAACTGTTCACTCACTGCTCTTGGTAAATCAGGTTTTGGTAACGGTTCTAAACTTTCTCCCATAACAGAGGGGCGTGTGGCTTGTTGCGTTGCCTGACGCGTTGACGGTACATATGTGTTTTGGGCTTGTTCGCGTTGACTCACAGGTGGTTTAACTTGTGCAATCGTGGACGGAATACGCACCTCTTGCCCTGTCTTAATCACATAAGGAGGTTGCAAGTTATTCATCTTCGCCAAATCAGTAACAGACGTCTCAAAAAGACGCGATATTGAATAAAGCGTATCTTCCTGACGAACGCGGTAAGTTGCAGGAGCTGGAAGCAAAACACGCGTACCATTTTGTAAGTGATAAGGAGGTTTTAAATCGTTCAGAACAATCAAATCACGCATCGGCAAATTATATTGTTGTGAAATTGTATAAACCGTATCGCCTGGCTTAACTGCATGAGCCCCCATGGATCCTCCACCATCGGCTTTACCGTAATGATAGACGTTTACATTTTCAGGATGGTTGTTTTCACAGGCGGCAAGCCCGAATAAAAGAAAGACAGCAATGAGAATACCTAAACGTCTCATGTCTTAAGCGCTCACCTCTTGCAGTTCATCTGTTGAATACATGTTCAATGGCACAATATTAGGTAATAAAGGTACAAATTTAACAGGACAAATATCGCGTACCGCCAACGTATCTGCATTTTCGCGTTTATAACATTTCAAAACTTGGGTTCCATCACCATTCTCGACAGGAGCGACTAAAATACCTCCATCTGCAAGTTGGTTGATAAGGGCTTCTGGTGGCTTCATGTAAGCAGCAGCGGTGACAATAATACGGTCAAAGGGTGCTTGTTCAGGCCAGCCCTTCATTCCATCACCTGCTATGGCAGTAATATTGCGCAAACGTAATGCCTCAAAGCGTTGTTCTGCTGTTTCTAATAATGGACGATGACGTTCAATCGTATAAACGCGCCTACATAGATAAGACAAGATGGCAGCTTGATAGCCAGACCCCGTCCCTATTTCCAGAACTTTGGTTCTGTCATTCACTTCTAAAGCTTGAGTCATAACCGCAACAACGAAAGGTTGGCTGATTGTTTGCTCCAAACCAATAGAGAGGGCTTTGTTCTCGTATGCTTGATGTTGTAGGGCTTGAGGCACAAACATCTCGCGAGGTGTTTTCTCAATTGCACTCAAAACATTGGTGTCTTGAATGCCTTCACTTCGCAACTGCATAACCAGTCGGATTGTACGTGTGTCTAATTGATTCACTTGTTGATTCGCTCGGCTCGTTTCCTGAACAGGATTATAAATTAAAGACCGCGGTGAACACCACATCCCTTTAAAGTATCACGGGGAGTATGTTTACTTCAACGGAAGAATTTTGGTCTGACCGCCCATGTATGGCTGTAGAGCCTCTGGAATATTCACGCTGCCGTCATCAGGATTATAGTAATTTTCCATGACAGCCACCAACGTACGTCCAATGGCCAATCCAGAACCATTCAGTGTGTGTAGGAATGTTGTGTTCTTTTCACCTTCACGCTTAAAACGTGCATTCATGCGGCGCGCTTGGAAATCACCACAATTTGAACAGCTTGAAATCTCACGGTAAGTATTTTGTGCAGGTAACCAGACCTCTATGTCATAGGTCTTGCGTGCTCCAAAACCAGTATCACCCGCACACAAAATCATTGTACGGTAAGGCAAATCCAGTTTCTCTAAAATACCCTCGGCGCATTTGGTCATGCGCTCATGCTCTGCTTCACTGTCCTCGGGCTTAACAATGGACACCATTTCAACTTTATAGAATTGGTGTTGGCGTATCATTCCACGGGTATCTTTCCCTGCAGACCCAGCCTCTGAACGGAAACACGGCGTATATGCTGTGTAGCGACGGGGAAGCGTTGTTTCTTCGACAATTGTATCTGCAACGATGTTGGTTAGTGGCACCTCAGATGTTGGAATAAGGTAAGTATCTTCCTTTTGTGCTGTTTGACCATATTTAATAACTCCACCTGTAACCTCATCAATACCATCTGGCTTACCTTCTAAAGTCTTATTTTTCTTAGTAAGAAACAAATCCTCTTTAAACTTGGGAAGCTGACCTGTTCCAAATAAAGCATTGCTGTTGACCAACAATGGAGGAGACACTTGCGTGTAACCGTTCTCTTCTGTCTGAACATCCAGCATAAAGTTAGCTAAAGCGCGCTCTAGCTTTGCAAGTCCGTGACTTAAGATCACAAAACGAGAACCTGACATTTTGGCAGCTGTTTCAAAATCCATCATGCCCAAGGCTTCACCAATAGTTTGGTGATCAGGTATTTCGCTATTTAGGAGTTTAGGTGCAGAGAATTTTTTGATCTCTACATT
>JBBKVR010000076.1:0-3013 GCA_037968575.1 Bdellovibrionales bacterium
CACGAAGAAATAGTCCCTCTGGTCAATGAAGATGGTCGCATGACCTCGCGCTATTCATTTATGGTGACAGTGTCTTGCGCGATTGCGATTTTAGGGCTTTTGCTTTCATCGCCTGCCGTGGTGATTGGTGCGATGTTAATTTCTCCGCTAATGGGACCCATTATGTCCTTGGGATTTTCACTTTGTATTGTTGATCTGAAACAAATGAAGAAGGCACTTGTTGCCATTCTTTTGGGCTTCGTATTTTCCGTAGGGATAGCCGCTTTCATTGTTTTGATTTCACCTATAACCGACCCAACACCAGAAATTCTGGCACGAACAAAGCCTAATTTATTTGATTTGCTGGTTGCTATTTTCTCGGGGATGGCAGGCGGGTATGCGACCATTCGTCAAAAAGGTGCAACCATTGTTGGTGTGGCCATTGCGACTGCGTTGATGCCACCATTGGCCGTTGTAGGGTATGGAATTGCTACAACAACATGGCCTATTGCTCAGGGTGCTTTCTTCCTGTTCATGACGAACCTGCTGGCGATTTCACTCACTGTGACCTTGATGGCAAAATGGTATGGTTTTAAAAGTACACACAATAAACGCTCTTATACGATTTGGCAGACGGCATTGGTGTTTGTCGTGTTTGGATTGCTCTCTGTTCCCTTAGGTTTTTCTTTAAACAAGATTGCTTATCAATCTTATGTAACTAATGTTGCCAAGTTAGAAATTGATAAGCATTTTGAAAATGTAACAAGTCGTATGAGTAATTTCTCTATTGCTTTCAAAGGTAACAATGAAGTTGGAGTTGAAAGCGTTATGATTACCGACACCTATATTCCAGGTGCACAACTTGAAATTCAGAAGAAATTAGAGAAAGAAATTGATACCTCTGTCGTCCTTTCCCTTGACCAAATTATTGTTGCACGGGCTAAACAGGCAAAACTTTTGGAAGAAAAAGAGAAAATTTCCGAGAGTGCTTTAACAAGCCCTGTTCAAGATAAATTAAGTTTGGTTAGTGCGCGCGAGGAAATGGCGCAATCCGTAAAGAACGCAGTCTTTTTCCCTTTGCAGTTCGTTCAAGTCGACATGAAAAATAACAGGGTTGTGATTTATCCCGAACCGACAAAGAAGGTTGGGCTATCTGTTCTCCATAACGTTGAAAACAGTCTACGTTCCCGTTTTCCTGACTGGTCAATATTCGTTATCTCGCCTGTACAGGCATTACCCTATGTCTTTTTTGACATCGGAGATGATAAATTATCAGCGACCTCTCAGGAAAAAATGAGTGATATAATTTGGACTCTGCGGAGATGGAATATAGATGAGGTAACCGTTGTTGGGTATGCAAGCAGTGTTGGTGAGGCTCAACGATTTAATAATAATTCTCTTGCTTATCGCAGAGCAGAAAATGTTAAAAGCTTCCTTGAAAGAGAAGGGGTAACCGCGACAACACGCTCTGAATACAAGGGACGTGGACAAACAAACGAAGAGCGTGATTACGGTATTAGAACCTTCCACCGCGTTGAAATCAGACTTTCAAAACGCCCTGATATTGCCGATATTATTGAAGAACAAGGTGCAGAATAATCTCTACCTTAAAATCTTACCCGCTTAATTTACATAAAATATATTGACATAATAAATAAATTCTTCTATAAAACATGAACTGTTTTTAGGATTTAATAAAATTTTTTGGGGAATCTATGCAAGACGAAACACACATCAGTCATAAATTACGTCGTGAAGGGCCTATGGCTACTAAACTTAAACGTGGTGGTTGCAATGTTTTGAAAAGCCCGTGGGCTTGGGTTGCGGGCATTGCATTAAGTGCGGCAGCTTGCCAGCCTTCTCCAACAGACGTTGATAGTGTAGGGGTTAATAGTATTGAAGATAGCTCTTCAATAGAGGCTTCTGCACCTGTCTATGAAACTGATTACACAGTCACAAGAAACGTTAATACGCCAGCTGAAAATGTAATGCGTGAGCGTTTGGAAACCTTTATTGCTGAATATACGGAAAATTTTGTTGAGCGGGCTCAATCTGGTCAATTGGAAAATATAGACAGATGCATTTCCAGTCGCTCTGGTGTGAATGTTAGTCAAATCAGAAACCGCCCGATGCCAACTGCCGAAAGACAATTTAAAATAGCAATTATAGATGCTGGACACGGACGTGAAGCAACTAATGCAAGAGTGGGATACGATACTGGAGCCTATGTTGAGACTGAAACACTTGCCGGTGACCCAATAACATATGAAGAAACACAAATTGTTTCGGAAGTTTCCGAAGAGCTGACCCGTCAATTAGAAGCAGAAGGCTTTATTGTAATTAATATGCGTGGGGATACGCGTAATGGACTCTCACTAAGCGGATTAGACACCAAACTATCTTTGGGGTGGAGATCGCAAATTGCCACGAGGATAGCTGAGGAGTTCCCGGAGGCATTAGTTATGTATGTTCATCCTCATGCGGATTCGGTTGCAAATCCTGAATTTCGTAATCCAACGGCTTTTGCATATGCAACACAAAGAAATGGTGAAACAGATTCAAATCCTTCAGAAAGACTTGCCTACCATTTCAGTCAAAATTACAGACTAAGCGAGTGGGCTCCACTTGCCAGAACGGGAACAAAGAATCTTGCAACTTTGCGTTGCCAAAGTAACGAAGTTGCAACTGTACTTATGGAGCTTGGTAATCTGCATAGTCCTAGTGACCAGATACAATTTTCCAAAGTTATTTTGAACCAAGAAGGCAAAACAGAAGAATTAGCGGAATTATTGCGAGATGGAATTTTGGGTTATGTTTCTGAGGTTGCCCCTCATCTTGTTAATGAAGATACATTTAGCTTTAGTATGGCAGCAAGAACAGCCTTGCCAACTGGTGCTTTACGTTTTGCTTCGAACACACCTGTTAGTTAATCCTCATAATATTTTATTTCCCAAATCACTTACAAAACCACAAAAAAATAGTCTTATTTTCGATACGAAGAAGTATTGTTTTAATCCAAGGCTTTGAAAAGCAA
>JBBKVR010000077.1:0-7052 GCA_037968575.1 Bdellovibrionales bacterium
TCTTTAAAATCTTTTTCAATTAAACTGCGGGTTTGTGCAAGGGCATCACCTGAGAGCGTAATACCATCTGTTCTCATGTAGGTAATTAAACCAACGGTTTCGCCCCCGATTGTTACACCTTCATAAAGCTGTTGGGCTGTGCGCATTGTTTGGCTAGCTGAAAACCCAAGCTTTCTTGATGCCTCTTGCTGTAAAGTAGAGGTAATGAAAGGTGGAGCAGGGTTGCGCGTTGTCTTCTTTTTCTCAACCGATTGAATGACTAGATTTTTTTTCTCAATACGGTTAACTGCTGCAGTCGCATCTTCTTCGTTGTTAATATCAAGCTTATCAAGCTTGTTGCCTGCCAGATGCGTTAGTCGCGCAACAAAAGGAGCACCCTTAGGTGTTTGAAGGCGTGTCTCAATTGACCAATATTCGTCGGTCTTAAATTTCTCAATTTCGGATTCACGCTCACATATCAAGCGAAGAGCAACAGATTGCACGCGACCTGCGGAACGAGAACCAGGCAATTTACGCCACAAAACAGGGGAAAGATTGAACCCAACAAGGTAATCAAGAGAACGTCTTGCAAGATAAGCATGGATGAGGGGTTCATCCAGTTCACGTGCGTGATTAAAGGCTTCTTGTACCGCAGTTTTTGTAATTTCGTTGAACGCAACACGTTGTACATCTTTACCTTTAAGAAGGTTTTGTTCGTCTAAAATTTCTTTCACATGCCATGCAATGGCTTCTCCTTCGCGGTCAGGGTCAGTCGCGAGATATAATGTTTTGGCTTTTTTAAGGGCAGACTTGATATCCTTCATGGTCTTTTGACCACGTTCAGATAGCTCCCAAATCATTTTGAATTCGTCGTCTGTGGCGACAGAACCATTCTTGGATGGTAAATCACGAACATGTCCAAAAGAGGCTAACACCTCATAATCCGACCCTAAATACTTATTGATGGTCTTTGCCTTGGATGGTGATTCAACTATGACGAGATTTGATGCACTCAAAATATTTCTCCGAAACTCTTTATTCTATAAGGCTTACGCGGTTACCAGGTAACCGTGTTATTCGGCCTGCAAGTTCCAATTCAAGGAGAACGGTTTGCACGCCAGATATGCTCAAATGACATGTACGAACGATTTCGTCAACACTTACTGGTTGATGAGACAGCAAAGAAACCACATTTTCGCGTGACTCATTATCCGCCTCATCGTTGTCATTGTCCCAATTCTCGGACTCTGTTTTGTTCTCGAAAAGACCATTGGGGACTTTTTTGGCGACAAAGCTTTCAATATGCCCGAGAATATCTTCTGCACGTTCTACTAGGATTGCTCCGTCTTTGAGAAGTTTGTTTGGACCAGCAGAGCGTGGATCGCCTGGAAAGCCTGGAACTGCAAAAACATCACGCCCTTGCTCACCAGCTAATCGTGCAGTAATCAATGAGCCTGAGCGAATAGTTGCCTCAACAACGACAACACCAGCAGATAAACCAGAGACCATGCGGTTTCTACGCGGGAAGTATTGTGCAGTGGGCTGTATGCCAAGTGCATTCTCGGCAATGATTGTCCCACCATTTTCAATAATGTCACGGTAGAGCTTTTTATTTTCTTTTGGATAAATAACGTCAATCCCGCCAGCAACAACGGCAATCGTTCCTGTTCTTAGAGAGCCTTCATGTGCTGCTGTATCAATGCCTCGTGCCATTCCTGATGTGACAATATGCTCGTTTTCACCTAAATTTCTAGCAAGCTTACTTGTGAATTTGCGTCCATTTAATGAGGCATTCCGTGCGCCAACTATTCCAATACAACTTTGATTGAGATTATCTGTATTACCAAGAACAGAAATCAAAGGCGGTGCATCATCAATGGCCGCTAGAGCCAGAGGATAATTTTCTTCACAAACGGCAATTATTTGCCCTCCCAGTTTTTTGAGAGCTTTTAATTCTCCTTCAGCCTCGTCACGCGTAACAATTTTGGAGGGTTTGGATTTACCGCCGCGCTTTTGTAGTTCTGGTAGTGCTTCAAGAGCATTCTCGGCTGTCTTGTAACGTGCTAGTAGTTTATGAAATGTAATTGGGCCAACCGAGCCTGAGCGTGACAGGCGAAGCCAGTCTAAACGCTCAGTGTCTGTAAGTTGTGCGCCACTCATTTTTTTTGTTCATCTTTTTTCTGGCCAATTTTAGGCTCAGTACCCGCAAATATGCGTCTGATATTAGCTTGGTGTCGGATATAGATAAGGACTGTGAGTGTTAGGAGCAAATGAAACATCGTTTCATAACCCATATAGAGAGCGTAGACAGGCGCACATGCCATGGCAATGAGGGCGGCTAGTGACGACATACGGAAGAGAAGAGCGCTAATCAGCCATGTCACACAGGCTGCGAGACCAATTGGCCAAGCGAGAGCCAGAATTGTTCCCAAAGTTGTTGCCACACCCTTACCGCCCTTGAATTTCAGCCAGATGGGAAAATTGTGTCCGAGAACTGCGCCAAGTGCTGCACCAAACATCGCATGTGTATCTGAGAAATAAGCAGCAAGGAGAACAGCTATAGCCCCTTTTGAACTGTCCAAAATAAGCGTAAGGAGAGCCAGAGGTTTATTACCTGTACGCAAAACATTGGTTGCACCGATATTGCCAGAACCGATTTTGCGGATATCGCCGTACCCAGCCATTAGGCATAGAAACAATCCAAACGGAATAGAGCCTAATAAGTACCCACCAATTAAACCCAAAAGCCCAGTTCCCTGAACATGATTTACGATTGTCTCAATCATACTTTCCATTTCTGAAACCACTCAAAGGTTTTGTCAAACAATTCAGGCATCACGGTCAATTCGTCAAAACAATGACTTGCGCCTTTTATAAGGTGATAATCTGTAGGTTGGTCAGAATATTCATTATAAGACCCATCGCGTTTGTAGAGAATACCTTTATCAGCATGAATAACTTGAAATGGTGTTTGGAA
Source organism: Bdellovibrionales bacterium (assembly GCA_037968575.1). GTDB lineage: Bacteria > Pseudomonadota > Alphaproteobacteria > Micavibrionales > Micavibrionaceae > UBA2137. The sequence goes on from JBBKVR010000077.1 coordinate 2,957, forward strand.
GTTTTTCGCTAACTCACGACATTTCTTCAGCGTGCATTCTTCTTTTTCCTCAGCAATCATATCTTTACTGAACATATAAGCATCACCCCAACGTACACAAATACGGTCATTGTAATCATCCTCTAGACCTTCAGCCCAACCTCTATCTGAGAGGTTGTATGAAGGATCCCACAGGCTAGAGGCGTTAATGTGAGGAATGTTGGCGCGCATAATTAGCCATCCACCATAGCTATGACCTACAAGATAAAGACTGGAAATATCTTTTTGAAGTCTCCGTATTATTTCTTTGAGGTCATTTGTAAGGGTTGTGGGTGTTGTGTCGAGAATATTTTGTTTTTGCTTCTCACCTCCACAAAAATTAAAGCGAAAAACAGCATAGCCTTTTTCAACGAAATATTGAGTAGCAGATGGATAAGGATGAGATGAATAGTTACAACCCAATCCGTGCATAATTACAACTGCTTCTTTAGGCAAGTCCTTTGAAGGACTATTGAGGACACAATCAATCTCAATGCCAGAAGAAAGTGTATGAGTGAATTGCTCTTCGTACATTATTTTATATATGTATCCAGAATGGCCATGCGCATAGGCAGACCATTTGCCATTTGTTTGAAAATAACGGATTTGTACGGATCGTCTGCAACATCATCAGCAATTTCAACGCCGCGGTTCATTGGAGCAGGATGCATGACAATGCAATCGGGTTTTGCAAGCTTTAGGCGTTCTTGTGTTAATCCGAAGCTATTGAAATATTCCGCGTCATCTGGGATGTCAGATTGCTCCATCCGTTCCTTCTGATTGCGGAGCATCATCACAGCGTCGCATCCTAGAAGCCCATCTTCCATGGTTGTAAATGTTTCAATCTCTTTATAGGGGAGTTCTTGAGGCATGAGCATTTTCGGTGCAATGACTCGTATTTGCGCCCCCATTTTATGAAGTAGGTGAATATTGTCGCTGGCAACACGGCTATGAAAGACATCACCGCAAATGGCAACGGTTAAACCTTCGAGTTTTCCTTTTTCCTGAACCAAAGTCAGAGCATCAAGTAAGGCTTGGGATGGGTGAGCACGCCAGCTATCACCTGCATTAATAACGGGACAGTTGGTTAGTGCTTTGACGGTATAAGGTGCTTTAAATTCACTATGACGAACGATAATGCCGTCTGGGTTGTAACCTGCAATGCATTGGAGTGTGTCTGAGAGTGTTTCCCCTTTTGAAACAGAACTTGAAGAGGCATCCCAGTTGATGATTGAGGCACCAAGCCTGTATGCAGCCATTTCAAATGACGTGCGTGTGCGTGTCGAATTTTCAAAAAACATGTTGATGAGAACACGGCCTTTGAGGCGTTCTCTGTTCCATGTGCCATCAGCAAGACGTTCTGAAAATTCCTGCCCCTTGGCAAGTAAACGCTCGATAAAGCGTTTTTCCAATGTTTCAATATCAAGAAGGTGTTTGATGTCAGTCCCCATATCGCTACAGAGATAGCCATGATTTTGACTGGCTTTCAAGTGGAAAGTGGAAGTTTAGCCAATTAACGGAATGAGAATTGAGTACATCATAACCAAAGCTATGCCGACTATGAAGCCTGGACCAGCAGGTATTTTAAGACGTTTTAGGCTAAATTTACCGCTACTCTTTTTATTTGCAAAAGCAACGAGAATACCGTGAACCACCACACAGAATGCACCTATTGAAAGAGCATACGCCAACATAAGAGGGCCTAACCACAATCCCGCTGCTCCAAATAATTTAACATCTCCTAACCCCATGGCTTCGGTTTTGTAATAGAGCGTTCCAAAATAGCGCACTAGAAAAAGGAGACCAAAACCAAACATCCCTCCGAAGATCACGTGTTCTAACGGTAAGATTTGAAAAGCGGTCAATGCATGAAATCCAACCCCGCATAGGGCAAAGGGAAAGACATATTTGTCAGGCAAATACATAGTTTTTAAATCAATGACATAGAGAATTGTCAAAAGCATAAAGCCGATAAGGAGCAAAAAGAAGGCGAGAAAAAAGAGGATTGGAGCTGTCATGCATTACTCCATGTAACTTCGAAACGTTTAAGGGGGTCGCCCTCAAGATGTGGAAGTGCATCAGCCAAGGCTTTCATGTGTTCCAGCTCACCCTTGCAATAAAGCGTTGCGTCACATCCTGCTTCCAATGTTTTAATGCTTCGGACAATTTCGTCACCATAAGGTGCAAGTGCACCCATCGAAATATCGTCACTGAGCAAGAAACCCTTGAGGCCGATTTCCTCCCTGATTACATCGTAAATAATTTTTGGTGAGAGGGTGGAGGGTAAATCAGCATCTATATCTGTGTAGAGGATATGCGCTACCATTCCCCAAATTCTTGAACCATATTCATGTGCTAATTTTTTGAAGGGAAGAAAATCATGTGTGGACAATGTCTCATGCGCGGTTTCAACAACAGGTAATAAATTATGGCTGTCGACTTCAACACGTCCCTGACCAGGCATGTGTTTGATGACAGGTGTAACGCCTTGTGACAGAAAGCCCTCAATCACGGCACGTCCGCAATTGGTCACTGTTTCAGCATCATGTCCAAAGCCTCTGTCACCAATCGAGTTGTCAGTTGCGTTGGTTAAAATATCGAGTGTTGGCGCGCAATTCACGGTAATGCCACCATCAATCAAATCACTTGCCATACGTTCCATTGCCTTTTGGATATTATCGGTGTTGCCTTCGTAAGCAAGGGCAGCAGGATAGCGTGGCCAGTGTGGTTCTCCCATACGTTGAACACGCCCGCCTTCTTGGTCGATTAGGATGGGGCAATTCCAGCCTACTGACCGTTTCAAGGTTTGGGTCAGTATTTGAAGTTGTTTGGGATTATCAATGTTGCGTTTGAAAAGAATGAAACCTGCAGGTTTTGCGTTTTCAAAACACGCTAACTCCTCAGCTCTTGGCTCAAGACCTTCAAGAGAGAAGATGGCTGCGAGATGGCTCATGCTCAGGGCTTGGCTACTAAACAGCCACCCGGTTTTTTGGCTAGAATAATGTTGCAGATTTCACGTGCTTTGCTTTCAGGAGCTGTTCCAACTTGCGCCCGGTAATAAACCCCTTTTTCACCAAGATCGGCCTGTTGAACGCGCAAGGCCATCCCATCGAAAAGATTAGGAAAATCTTTATTCATTGTTGACCACAAAGTCATCGCGCTCTCACGGTCCTTGAAACTTCCAAGTTGAACGTAACGGTCAGGACCTGTTCCAGTAGAACTTGAAACAGACGCTGTTGTCACTGGTTTTGGCTCTTCTTTTACAGGTGGAATTTCAGGAGCAGGGCTTGTCGCAGGTGTTGGTTTTGCTTCAACAGCTTTCAAGGTATCTGACTCAGGGGCATCAACTTTCAAATCCTTCTTGTCCAAAACAGAGCGTACATAAGCCAATGTTTCTTCAGGAGCTTCTTTAGGCGTGTCAGCCTCGGCAAATTCACCACGCTCAGGTAAAGTAGATGTATCAGTGTCGGTTGTTTCGGTTTCAGTCGTATTTTCACTAATCAGAATGTCATCAACTGTAGTGCCAGCTCTTTTGGCATCAAGGCGTGCCTTGAGAAGAGCAATTTCTTCATCCGTGAGAACTTCACCATCTTCGTCTTCAACAGACATACCGGCTTCTTCTAAAACGGTATCTCTGGAAGGCTGCTCTTCATCGGCCAATAAATTTTCGATTTCACCAGAGTCATTTTCACCGCGCATTGCTTCGAAAATAACACTGTCCTCATTATCAATATCAAGACCGCCTGGATTCTCAGGTGTTTCGCGGTAAGGGTTATCGCTGGCCTCAATCAAAGGCAATGTGTTTTCGTTTGTGGCATCAGGTCCACTGACATATGACAGCCAAATAACCGATACCAAAGCAATAACAGCAAAGGACATGAGGATTGCACCCCAGAAAGAACGCCTTGCCCAGAATTGCGATTGTCCGCTTGTGCTTTTCAATACACGGTCAAAAAAACCATCTGGGTCGTCAAAATCATTACCTGCCATTTACTTGCTCCTTTGGGATGTCATGCGAATCTTGCTTTGAAAGTTTAGGAAATCTTCTTTGGTTTGTCTATTGCTTGAAAAGGCGTTC
>JBBKVR010000078.1:0-5628 GCA_037968575.1 Bdellovibrionales bacterium
TGATTGTATTGGGCGGTGCAAATCTAGTGAACATGGGTAACCTCTTTGGCTATCATGTCTCTGACTTTGGTGTGTTTGCGCCGATATTCTCTATCTGTTGTGTGGTTTATCTCATAAACGCCATGAATATGATTGATGGTATCGATGGGTTATCGGGCGGGCTGTCGCTGGTTGCAACTGGCTTCCTTATGTTGGGTTGTACATTATCAGGCATGGCTATTCCTGAAGGGCTGTATTTGCTTGCCGGGGGTTTGTTTGCCTTTCTTTGCTTTAATATGCGTTCACCCTTCCGTAAAAAAGCTTCTGTCTTTATCGGTGATGCTGGAAGTATGACATTGGGCCTTGTTCTGGCGTGGTATGCGATGACACTCTCGCAAGCACCATATAACGTTTTGGCACCTATCAGTATTGCGTGGATATTGGCAGTTCCTATCTGGGATGCGTTCGGATTATTCTCTGCAAGAATTCGCAAAGGTCGCCATCCGTTTGAAGCAGATAGACGCCATTTGCATCACCATTTTCTTGAGGCTGGTTTTGCAGCAGGACAAGCCACACCTATCATTATGGCGTATGCGGCAGTATTGAGTGCGGTTGGTATATTCTTACCTAAATTTGGAGTTCCAACTTGGGTGTTGACGTATCTTTGGATGGTGATGTGGTTATTGCACGCGCAATTAAGCTTTAAGCCAAACAGCTTTATTCGCTTTTTGCGCCGAATTCATGCGAGATGGTTTTCGACAGAGCAGCCTTTAAATCGTGCGGAGCAATAAAGCCACTTGAGTGTGTTTTCTCGGCAGAAAAAATCGTATTTGAGCAAAATTTCTGGATGCGTATTCGTGAAACAGGAAACGTTTTCCCTGTTATTTTTGCTAACAAATCAAAGCACCCACCTGCAAAATAACCCAACCAATAAGGAAGGCGCGGTCCAACACCGCTGCCTTTGCCTAGAGAACTACGCACAGTTTTGACCAATTCATTCATCGTGAAATCAGGCTTGTCGACATAGTTGTAGACGTGAACACCTTCTTTGAAATCTAATGCATAAAAGGTAAATGCAGCCACATTCTCAACATACGCCATTGATTTTCTGTTCTTTCCACTGCCAATCATAATGAAAGCGCCAGATGCCAATTGCTTGAGCAAATTATAGACGTTTCCACGGTTATCAGGACCAAAGACAACAGTTGGGCGAATAATTGTTAGTGCGTGTTTTTTGGGTGCATGGCGTTGCCATAGATAATAGACCGCCTCGGCAGCAGATTTTGTCTTGCCGTATTCATTGAAAGGTTGGTGAGGTGTGTCTTCGTCAGGCTCACCCGTCTGGAAGCCATAAACGGCAACAGAGCTGGTAAAAATTAAGTTCTCGATGCCTAGTTTAGTGGCAACCTCACAAAGAACTTCGGAGCCTCGAACATTTGTATCGTGATAGAGGCTTAAGGGACGGACATCATCGCGATGAACAGCAGCCAGATTGATAATGACATCACATCCTCGGCAAACGTCTTCCAATTCACTTGCTTCACGAATATCAGAGAATTTCCAAAGCTCAGGGTATGCTTGTGACTCTTCAATGTCTCCAATAACAACATCGTGTCCTGCTTTTTGCAGAAGTGGGACAAGATTTGTTCCGATAAAACCACTTCCGCCTATCAATGTAACTTTCATATAACCAATCTCTTACCGTGTAAATTTTTGCTTCTGGTTCTTGTTTTTACAGGTAATCATGCAATGATACCACCATGAAAATTGCATATATTATAACGCGTATGGATGAATATGGTGGAGCGCAAGTCCACATCCGCGATATGACGACGTATCTCAAAGGGCAGGGTGATGAGCCGTTGGTTCTATCAGGCTGGCCAGGAAAAGTTTCTGATTTTATTGAACATCTTGGAATCCCTTATCATGAAATTCCTGATTTGGTACGCACGATTAAGCCTTTGCAGGATATCAGAGCTTTTCTCCAAATTCGAAAAGTATTGAAAGAGCAAAGACCAGACGTTGTTTCGTGTCATTCCTCAAAGGCAGGGCTGTTGGGACGTTTGGCAGCGTTTAGTTGCGGCATTCCTGTTATTTTCACGGCGCATGGCTGGGCATTTACCGAGAATGTACCCCAACCCAAACGCGGAATTTACAAGTTGATTGAGAAAATTGGCGGATTGTTCTCCTCACACATCATTACAGTTAGTGAGTATGACCGAGAGCTGGGCTTAAGGGCAAAAATTACCAAGCCATCCAAAATGACAGCTATTCATAATGGAATGCCCAATAGACCAGAGCCCAAACGCACAAAATTAATTAAAGGTGATGCTGTTCACATGATGATGATTGCGCGTTTTGGACCACAAAAAGATCACGCAACATTGTTAAAGGCGCTAACCGAAATTAAAGAAAAGAATTGGGTTCTGTCTCTAGTAGGTGGCGGTGATAACTCCGATGTTGTGAGGCTCACGGATGAATTAGAATTAACTGATAGAATAAAGTTTTTGGGTGAGCGGGAAGATATTCCAGAACTCTTGGAAACAGCAGATTTGTACTGTTTGATTTCACATTGGGAAGGTTTTCCGCGCTCTATTCTAGAGGCTATGCGCTCAGGGCTAGCCGTTGTTGCGACTGATGTTGCTGGGGTTAAGGAATCTGTAGAGCAAGGAAAAACAGGATATGTTGTTCCTCATGAAAATATTGGTGCTCTGTCACAAGTCTTGAAGGAACTAACCGAGGATAAAGAAAAGCTCGCTAAAATGGGTGAAGAGGGTCGCAAAGTCTTCGAAGAGAACTTTACGTTTCAACACATGATGGAAAAAAATCAGAAAATTTACAAGAAGGTTACTTGACCGCTTTTGTGGATAAGCAAGGCTCTTAAAAATGTGCTTCATTGCTCATCACTGATTCTCTTCCTACACTCAAACCTCAGTTATTAAGGATATCTCCATGCGTTTCGCATTACTCTTGTTTGTCGTTTTATTGTCTGGTTGTGAATATCTCACTTCAGCAGAAAATGGCGATGAAATGCGTTTACCACCACCTTCTCAAGAGAGCTGGGCGTTGGATGATGGGCAGAGTGTGTCTTCTGTTCCCCCTGAAGTGACTGTCATTGAAACCGAAGAGGCTGTGATTGCTCCTGCACCAAAAATAATTAAACCACAAATAGATGAGAGAGTAACCGTGCTTCGTAACGAAGTGGTGCGCCTGCAAGCAGAAGTAGATGCGCTTAGACCTCACATGCAAAAAGTCGATGTGATTGACCAGCAGTTAAAACAAATTGCAGGTGAGTTGAACAGAATTGATGGAAAATACGGTTTGGCAGAAACGCCGAAACCAACGCCTCAAAAAGCAAAGGCTAAGCCCATTAAAAAGCCAGTCAAGAAAGCCTCTACCCCAAGCCAATCCATGAAAGTGACTGGCGGTGAGAAAGAGGTTGGTCGTGTACGTTTTGGTAAAGTCGGTAATGCAACGCGCGTTGTACTTGATTTGGGTGCACCAGCTAAGTTCACAACTGATTTAGATAATGAAGAAAAGCTTTTGATTATCGAATTACCAAATACAAAATACAATGCAAAGGCTCAAGGAAGTGGCTTAGGTGTTGTGAAAAATTATAACGGTGAGACAGCAAGTGATGGGACAGCGCAAGTTATCTTGCAACTTAACTCAGCCGTCAAAATCTCGGAAAGCCATAGCTTGCCGCCCAATGGACCATATGGTCACCGCGTCTATTTGGATTTGAAGTAAACTTATTACGCTGTTACAGGTTGAAACCCTATCAAGGTTCTCCTATTTATTTCTTCACTAACAGCCTCACATACTTCTGATGGTTCATATCTTGACCCAGTGAGTGTAATTATTCTGTCTACAGGCCTGCTTGTGAGAGCTTCGACGTGTTCTGAATAGCCAGATGCAATAATAAAGTCACTGAAAGCATTGGAGAATTTACTTTCTTCTTCATCCAAAGACATTCCAAAACGTGTGTCGGTTAAGCTATGAATCTGCAAAACCCTGCCATATGTGCCCAACGTAAGATTTGAAGTAGAAATGAGTGCCCGTGCTGTGCGTAAACGCTCTGTATACTCGTGAATTTGATGATTCATGCGAGCGTCTGTAATTGTAGGATCTTCGCCTTCTCGGTATTCAGGAAAGTCAAGCGTGCTGTCTTCCTCATTTTCTCCCAAATCTAGGCCAACAGCATAAAAATGCTCAACAAGGAATCCGTCTGACGAACAAGACTGGCTGCTTCCCGCAAAACGTAATGTTGAGTTTTGATATTCTTCAGATTCGTTTAGAGCTATTTCAAATGTAGGCACTGTTTCTATTTGTTCTAGGCTAAAACCACCCATGTCATCCATATCTTCGATAGTATTATCGGCAGATACAGGTGAGGACAATGCCAATGCAGTGGCAGCAACTAAACGTGAAAACATAGAAAACCTTCCTGAACGCAGTTTATTTTTTATTCTATAAAACTTAAATTTGCAGAAATTTTCAGTTATGCCAAGTAAAATTTGTGCAATTTTATTTCTTTATCCACTTTTGCATGACGGCTGTGGCTGTTAAGTCGCCTGTGACATTGATGGTCGTGCGGCACATATCAAGTAACCTATCGACACCTAAAATCAGGGCAATACCTTCTGCTGGAACACCAATTCCAAGCAGTATTGTAGCCAAGACAACGATGCCAACACCAGGTAGCGCAGGGGTTCCGATGGATGCTCCAACCGTTGTAACCAACAGCAGAACCATTTCATTGAAACTTAAATCAACTTGAAAGACTTGGGTAAGGAAAAGGGCGGCAACGGCTTGGTAAAGAGCGGTTCCATCCATATTGATTGTTGCACCTAGTGGAATAGTGAAACGGACAATTTCTGGGCGCATTTTGAGTTTTTCTTCGGCAACGGCAATCGAGATGGGCATTGTTGCCGCAGACGATGATGTTGAAAAAGCAATGATTTGCGCTTCACGAATTCCGCGTAGGAACGCCAATGGCGATAGTCCTCCAAAGACGCTGACAATCACCATATAAACCAGCCCCATCGCAAGCAATCCACCAAGCACACAAGCAACATATAGCCCAACGCTGGTAATCGCTTCAAAGCCAAGTTGGATAACAATTTGCGCCATAAGCCCAAAAACGGCATAAGGGGCTATTTTCATCGCCCAGCCAATAATGCGCATAGTCAGTATCTGTCCTGCCTTACAAAGGTTAAGCACAGGGGCAACGGAGGGTTTTGAAAGACCTAACATTGCCAAACCAGCTAATATTGAGCCAATGACAATCTGAAGCATATTCTTCTCAAATTGCGCTTTGGTAAAATTGGTAGGTATCATATTGGCAATACGTTTTGGAATGGTCAGGTCTTCAAGCGTTTGAACGGAGTTGGTGGCGTCAATAGAGCCGTTTCCAAGTGCATTTTCGATGAGTGCAGGATCAACATTTGCACCAGGTTGCACCCAGTTTGTGATTAACATGCCGATTGTAATGGCAATGCAGGTTGTCGCGATGAAATAAAGAATAGCGCGCCCACCGATTTTCTTTACAAATTCCATCGAACCGCTATCGGCTATCCCCGTGATAATTGAGCAGATAATCAGCGGAACAACCACCATTTGCAGAAGTCCGAGAAATATCACGCCTGG
>JBBKVR010000079.1:0-18819 GCA_037968575.1 Bdellovibrionales bacterium
CTATTCCCAACAGGTTTGAAAAACAAAGCACCAAGATATCTATACCCTTCACCATAAAGCGATCTCATAAAGGAGCCATTATTCTAAAGCCTGAAAATGATGAATATGATCCGCTTGACCTTCCTCCCCAACAACTGAAAAATCTACTCAGAGGTATCATTTGGCGCGATGAGCATTTTGGAGGTGTGTCGATGAAAGCAATTGCGGAACGTGAAGGTGTTTCAAAAGCTGGTGTCCGGAAACTTGTGATGGGTGGCTTTGATACCCTGATGTCCCTGTAATTTTCCCTGTTATTTTTGATACTAATCACACGAAGCGTAGACATTCTCTCGCTTCTTTCTGTTCACCCACACTGAAAATAAAAAAATTCTCTGTTAATTCCCTGATAAACAGGGAATTTCAATCTCGAGACACTCTAAAATGGCCAGTAGAGAAAAAAGGCAATTTATCGGCTGAAACTGAATTCTCTGAGTGTCCCAATAAACCTAGATACGCAAAACCCCGCTGTGTGCGGGGCTTGTGGGAAGAAATTCTCTGAGTGTCTCAAATTGCAGACTAAATGGTGGAGGAGGCTGGATTCGAACCAACGTACTCTAAGAGGGCAGATTTACAGTCTGCTGCCTTTAACCGCTCGGCCACTCCTCCACACAATGAATGTGACTTTTAATCACGAACTGTAGATAAAAAGGTTTTTGCTTTTCCTGTCAAGTGCGCGTATCACTATCACCCATGAAAAATGACAAAAATTTTAAAAATTATCCGAAAAAGCTGAAACAACCCAAAACGGCTAAACATAAAATCAATTTATTTGGTCAACACGCTGTGCGTACCGCCTATTTGAACCCCAAGCGCACATTCAAAAAATTCTATATTACTGAAAAGGCACTGGAGGGCTTTCATGACGTTATGAAAGAGGCCTACGAGGCTGGCTTGGAAAGACCTAACCCCGAGATGGTTACTCGTCCAGACCTTGATAGATCTTTGGGTGCGGACACAGTTCATCAAGGTATTGCGGCACTCACCAACGATCTACCCGAAATCAGTGCAATGGATTTGATTATCCGTGAAAGAAAAAACGACAAATCTGTCTTTGTGATGCTGGATCACGTCACCGATCCGCATAATGTTGGTGCAATCATGAGATCAGGCGCAGCATTTGGTTTGGCTGGACTTATCATGCAGACACGTTTTGCCCCCGACATTGACGGTGCACTTGCCAAGGTTGCCTGTGGTGCCGTTGAGTATTTGCCTGTTGCCACAGAAATCAATTTATCGCGCGCCATAGAGACATTCAGAGAGCATGGCTATACTTGTATTGCTTTGGATGAGCGCGGAGAAGAAACCATTGGTGAGGCAGCTAAGGGTTTAAAGAAATGCTTACTTGTTATGGGCGCGGAAGGTCCCGGACTTCGTCCATCTGTCAAAGAGTCCTGTAACAAGGTTGCAAGACTAGAAATGTTGGGCGAGTTGCCCTCAATTAATGTCTCCAACGCCGCAGCTGTGAGTTTTTACGCTGTTACCTCATCCTGATATTGTTTTCCTATGCCTCCCTCTATAGTGTGAGTCATCATGCCAAAAGAAGACTTATCAGATGCTCTCTATTTAGTAGACGGATCGGGATTTATATTCCGTGCTTATCACGCACTTCCCCCCTTAACACGCAAAGACGGCACGCCCGTTGGAGCTGTGTTGGGCTTTACCAATATGTTTGTGAAACTGCTCAAGGAATTTGAAGCAGGTGCAGTCGCGGTTATCTTTGATGCGGCGCGTAAAAACTTTCGCTATGATATTTATGCCGAGTACAAGGCAAACCGTGACGAGACACCCGAAGACCTCATCCCACAATTTCCCCTTATCCGTGAAGCCACGGAAGCCTTTGGATTACCCTCACTAGAACTCGAAGGATATGAAGCAGACGATTTGATTGCCACATACGCCAAGTTGGCGGAAGCAGAGGGACGCGAGGTGGTGATTGTATCTTCCGATAAAGACCTTATGCAACTTATTCGCCCAGGTGTACGTATGCTTGACCCCATGAAGGGAATATTGATGGGCGAAGAAGATGTCATGAAGAAATTTGGTGTCACACCTGACAAGGTTGTCGATGTGCAAGCTTTAGCTGGTGACTCGGTTGATAATGTTCCAGGCGTTCCGGGCATTGGTGTAAAAACCGCCGCACTTTTGATTAATGAGTACGGCACATTGGAGGAATTACTGGAGCGGGCAGGTGAGATTAAACAACCTAAACGGCGCGAGGCGTTACAAGAACATGCCGAAATGGCGCGCATATCGAAACGGCTTGTCCGCTTGGATGATAATGTCGATTTACCTATTTCTATTGAAGGCTTAAAACTCGATAATCCGTTTACAGAGAAATTAACAAACTTTCTTTTGGAGCAAGGCTTCAAATCTGTTGCTGCGCGCATAGGTGCAACCCTAGTAAATGATAATAGAGATGATGAGAGTAATACAGAAAGCCCGAGCGCATTCTCACCTACATTTCCGCCCATCAAGGATAATAAATACGCCTGCATTAATGATGAGCAGACATTAAAGGCATGGATTGCCCGTGCCAGTGAGGCGCCTTATTTTGCCATTGATACGGAAACCAGTTCACTTACACCTGCTAAGGCAGATTTGATTGGAATTTCGATTTGTATTCAACCAGGCGAAGCGGCATACATTCCTTTGGCACATGGTTCAGCATCAGGCGACTTGTTCGGTAGTATTAATGACGGCGACATCAAACAAATTCCATTTGATCGTGCTTTGGAATTATTAAAGCCCTTACTCGAAGACCCCTCTGTTCTGAAAATTGGGCAGAACATCAAATACGATCTACAGATGTTTATGAAGCACGGCATTTATCCGCAAAGCCTCGACGACACCATGCTGATTTCGTACGTTCTGGACGGGAGTTCTCATTCAAACGGTATGGATGAACTCTCGAAGATGTATCTCGATCATGCCCCTATTCCTTACAAGGAAGTGGCAGGAACGGGGAAATCTCAAATCACTTTTGCGCAAGTCCCAATTGATAAAGCAACTGAATACGCCGCCGAGGATGCAGATATTACCCTACGCCTCTGGCATATTTTAAAACCACGTTTGGCGGCCGAGAAGATGACAAGTGTGTACGAGAATATTGAACGACCGCTCATTCCTGTGATTGCCAAAATGGAGCTCAACGGTATTAAGGTCGATACGCAAATCTTGAAAGAGATGAGTACGCGTTTTGGTAAACGTATTATTGAAGTTGAAAAAGAAATCTACAAACTCTCTGGTCATGAATTTAATGTCGCCTCACCTAAGCAACTTGGACAAGTTCTATTTGATGAGTTGGGGCTTGAGGGTGGCAAGAAAACCAAAACAGGTGATTGGTCAACCTCCGTTGATGTCCTTGAACAACTGGTAGATAATGGTAATGAGCTTGTTCAAAAGGTTCTGGAGTTCAGATCACTATCAAAACTCAAAAGCACGTATACAGACTCTCTTCAGAATGAAATTAATCCAAGTACGGGGCGCGTACATACATCATTTCATATGGCAGGAACAAGTACAGGGCGTCTATCCTCAAGTGACCCGAACCTTCAAAACATTCCCATTCGCACCCAAGAGGGACGTGAAATTCGTACAGCCTTTATTGCAGATGAAGGACATGCACTTCTCTCGGTTGATTACTCACAAATTGAGTTGAGACTGGCTGCTGTTATTGCTGAAATTGCAAAACTCAAAAAAGCATTTAAGGACGGGCTGGATATTCACGCCGCCACCGCTTCAGAAGTTTTTGATGTGCCGATGGCAGACATGACATCCGATATTCGTCGTAAAGCAAAGGCGATTAACTTTGGAATTATTTATGGTATTTCCGCATGGGGATTGGCCAAACAACTAGGTATTGAGAACGGGGAGGCAGCCTCATACATTAAAGCGTACTTTGCGCGCTTTCCCGAGCTTGCCGATTATATGGAACAGAAGAAAGCCGAAGCACGCGACAATGGTTTCGTAAAAACGTGGTTCGGGCGCAAATGCTACACGGGCAGTATTCATGACAAAAATCCTGCGCGTAGAAACTTTAGCGAGCGAGCGGCTATCAACGCACCTTTACAAGGGACAGCCGCCGACATCATGAAACTGGCAATGAATAAAATTCCAAAGGCATTGGAAAAAGCAAAGCTCAACGCCAAACTTTTGTTACAGGTTCACGATGAATTAATTTTGGAAGTCCCTAATGACGAATTAGAAAAAACAGATAGACTTATCAAGGACATCATGGAAAGCGTTGTTGCGTTTGACATTCCACTGATTGCCGAAAGCGGTACAGCCAAAAGCTGGGCAGAAGCGCACTAAGTTGCTTCTGGTGTAATATCTTCCAATCTGTCCGTTCGCTTTGTCGCTTTTTCAAGAATTTTATTGGCAACATAATAAACTCCACAGCTCGCTACAACATTCCAATCTTGTAATAGAACACCCTCAGTCGCGTAAGGGATAAGAGCTATATTAAATATCTTAGCGGCTATACTATTGGGACCATACTCGGAGACAGATTTAATTGTATTGTTATAAGTTTCCTTAACATTGCTCAAAATATTGAAGCTTTGTGTCAAGTCTTGAATACGTTCTTTAGTAAAACCGCTGAAGTCATTAAACGTTTTTGCCAAAGAGCTTCCTTCAATTTTTTCTTTTGCTCTACGAACATGTGATTTGGCATCTTCTTTCACATACATAATACAAAATCCAACAGTTGCTATTGCACCACAAGCAGCTTCACCCCAACGAAACTGATCATCCGAAACAAGACCCGATATGTTTGCGACATCGCCAACTGCAGAAGCCGTGTCAGGCCCTGCTAAGGCAACCATTCCAACCGTTTGAATTAGATTAAGGCTAGTGGATACTTCCCAAGGATACTTCCAGAATTTCCAATGTTCTGTAACTTTTTGCCAAAAACCTTCGTCTTGGGCATCTATCTCACCTTCTTTTTTCTTATCAGCAAAAAAGATTAGTGATGCGTTAGCTCCAATTCCGCAGGAGCCGCCTATTATCCTACCAATATTATTATAACCTAAACCTGACGCCGCCATAAATATATCACCAGGTACTGTTATTAACCCTGTCAATCGACCTGGATGCTCTTCAGCATAATCTTTGACTGATTGTGGAATCAGCTTTCCAGATAACGCAGATATATTTTTTGGCAATGACATGCTCATGTCATTACACTTATTTAGTAATTATGTCAATAAATTAAGTGTTATTTGATCGTTTCAGAATTTTCAGGAACAGGCAGACCTTCAGAGCGTTTTACTTCTGCATTCTCAATATCTTCAAAAGGATTTTCCAAATCTTCTTGAGAATCATTTAGTCCTTTTTCACCCGCTGCTAGAATTTTCAAATCCTTGCCTTGCACCAAAACAATTAAACGCTCCATGTCTTTATCATTTGCCAAATCAAACTGAACGTCTTTTGGTGTTCCATCCCATTCGGTCAAAAGCCCATATTGAGAAGCAGCATTCTTCATTTCAAAATTTCCACGTGTTGCTTGCACAGGTTGATTCACACCAAATAACAAAACGCGTGCAGAATTTTCAGGAGTAATAAAACTTGTCATGTCAGGTAACACTACAGAATAAGTCGGTGCGTTTTTTACCTCTATATTCAGAGGAATAACAGGGTCTCGACTTACTTTTTCTATAACTTTTTCAATTTCCAGACGTTTGGCTTCAGCAAAATATTGTCCATCAACTACAAAATGCGGCGTGTAAATATGCTTTACACCTTTGGAGCGCAGATAATCTTTTTGTCTCTCAGTGCAGTAATCTCGCGCAAGGGGATCAGTATCAGCAGGATAGTAATCAACGTGACAGGCAACCGTCATCACACCTTGAATGTTTGAAAGAGATTCTAAAATTTCATCTGCGTCCTGACAGAACACACAAGATTGTGCTGTGAAAAGTTCAATAACTGCATATTTGGGGGCAGGTGATTCAATAACGACTTCTTCAGGCACAATTTCTTCCTGCTCTTGCGCCAACGCAGGCGAAGCAAGTCCCAAGAGAAAAGCCATACAAAGAATTTGTACGGCCTTTAAATTATTTTTAGGAAATTTACGCACGCTAAGCAGAGGCCTTTTTAACCCACTCGGAAAGTTGGCTTTTGCTCATTCCACCAACATGTGTATCGGCTACTTCGCCACCTTTAAAAATCATAAAGGTCGGAATACCACGAACACCATATTTTGTTGGTGCTTCTGGATTTTCGTCAATGTTAACTTTCACGATCTTAATCTTATCGGCCATTTCTTGTGACAGCTCATCAACTAAAGGTGACATGGCTTTACATGGTCCGCACCATTCTGCCCAGAAATCCACAACAACAGGGCTATCAGATTGCAGAACTTCTTGTTCAAATTCGGAGTCAGATACGTTTTTAGCCATTTTAGTCTATTCCTTATGTTTTTAAATATTCGTCAACTCTAATAATATGAGGTGTTTCCGATTCTAATCAAGCATTGTTCTCATTCATCCCCGACAAGTCCCTCAATAAGTTTATCGGTTTCAGATTTCGTCTCATCTTGAGGCAGGATTTCTGTGTTTGCTTCGGGTGTTACTTCTCCTTCGAGCTCTCCTGTTTCTGCCTCTATTTCTTCTTCATCTTCTGCCTCTGGTTCAGGGTTCGCGCCCGTGCATCCTAAAACCCACACGTCATAAATTGCATGATCCATTGCCGATAGAGCAGGAGAAGAAGCAAACATCCATCCAGAGAAAACCCATTCAGATTCGTTATCTTTTTTATCTTTTTCCCAAACCTGAATGAAACTTGCTGATTCTTCTTTTTCAACAGCTGGTGGTTTACGACATGCCCTTACTTTAATGAAAATGTCACCAAACCTCAAAGTTTGCCCAACTTTGGCTTTAAACGTTGTGGCGCGCGCTGTGATTTTATCCAATGCACGCAACTCAACGCCATCATAGTCATACCATGCGGTGGAAACAGTTTCAGCTTTTGCAAAAGATGCGAGTCCTACAATCCCAAGTATTAAAAGACTGGCAACGCACGTTAGAAAAATTTTCATGTGATTTTATTCTTCTGATGAAGATGTATCTTTTTTATCGCTTTTATCATTCTGAACACTAAAGATAAATTGACCAAGCAATTGTTCAAGGTTTTGCGGTGCCTGTGTGTAAAGAATAGCATCTCCCTCTTCTAATAATGTGTCCGACGCACCAGGCTCAAGTAGCATATATTTTCCACCAAGTAGAGACTCGGATGAAATCAAAGCGGCCGTGTCATCGGGTATTTTCACACCATCAGCAATGTCCATGCTCACACGTGCAAGATAGCTATCTTCTTGCAGTTCAATATCTTCAACAGAGCCAATTTTAACTCCACTGATAAGAACATCATCACCTTTTTGAAGGCCGCCAATACCAGAAAAATCAGCCGTAATAGTATAGCCACTTGGCGCAGAAGATACATCAGCGACGCGGAGACTAAAGAACAAAAATACGACAGCTATCAGAATGACAAACCCGCCAAGTACTGTTTCAAATACGTTTTGTTTCATAATTTCACCCTCTTAAGTCTTATTTTTTGTTTGGATCCCAGGCTTCGTAATCACCAGTTGCCTTTGCCCGTTGTCCGCCTTCTAAAATATGTCCCTTGGGACGGTAAGCTTTTTCTGTACCCGTCATATTCGGCGTATATGGTTTTTGCCATTTTCTGCGGAAACTTTTTCCACCCTCTTTAGGTACATCATTAGTTTGGTGGTGTATCCAACCGTGCCACTCTGGCGGTATCGCAGTTGCTTCAGGTTTTCCTTTATACAGTACCCAGCGTCTTGGGCGAGCATATCCTTGAATTGGTTTGCCTTCATAGTATCGGTTTCCAAAGGAATCCGTGCCAATCTTTTTCGCACTCGAAAAAAATGTTTTAACGTTGATATGTACAGGCGACAAATTACTGAATGCCGAAAATAAACCCATGAAAATACTCTGCCTTCAGGCTTTCCTAGTTTTTAACCCTATAACTCATGGCGTAAAACGCCTAAAAAGGCAATAGTTGAAGTCATTTTATGAATAAGAGTGCGAAGCTACTTGGCATTTTCTTTTTTGGCTTTACCTTTGCCTTTTTTCGTAACTTTAGGGTTCGCCTTTGATGTCTTCTTAATAGCGGCCTTCTTGGTAGAATTTTTTTTCTTCTGTGGCTTTGGTTCATCTACTTCAAAATCGAAAACTAACTCACCATTTTTCAGATCGATAGTAACTGCGCCACCTTGCTTTGAAAGCTCGCCAAACAAAATTTCTTCAGCCAACCGGCGTTTGATTTGTTCTTGAATAACGCGCGACAGCGGACGAGCACCCATAGCAGGGTCATATCCTTGCTTAGCGAGGTGTTCGCGCGCTTTATCATGCAACGTAATTGTAACGTTCTTCTCAGAAAGCTGAGCCTCAAGTTGCATGATAAATTTATCAACAACCTTAATAACTGTTTTTGGTTTCAAAGCTTGGAATGGAACGATGGAATCTAATCTATTTCTAAACTCTGGTGAGAAGACACGGTTAATTTCTTCGTAATCATCATCAACGCGAACCTCGCGCTCAAAGCCAACAGGTGCTTTCGCCAGTTGTGCGGCACCTGCATTGGTTGTCATGATGAGAATGACATTTCTGAAATCAATCGTTTTTCCGCTATTATCGGTTAGCTTTCCGTAATCCATAACTTGCAGAAGGATATTGTAAATATCAGGATGCGCCTTTTCAATTTCATCGAGAAGAAGAACACTGTGCGGATTTTGATCAACTTGGTCAGTTAACAATCCTCCTTGGTCAAATCCTACATACAATGGTGGAGTTCCTATAAGGCGCGCGACAGAATGGCGTTACATATATTCAGACATATCAAAGCGAATAAGCTCAACGCCCAAAGTTTTAGAAAGCTGCTTAGCTACTTCAGTTTTACCAACTCCAGTAGGTCCAGAGAAGAGATAGGAACCAATCGGTTTTCCGTGCTCTCTTAGTCCAGCACGCGCCATCTTGATAGAGTCAGAAAGCATATCAATGGCATTATCTTGATCAAAGACCAGCGTTTTCAAGTCACGCTCAAGGTTAGAAAGAACTTGCTTGTCATCCTTGGTGACAGTTTTTGTTGGCATACGCGCTATGGCTGCAACCACACCTTCAATGTCTTCTAAAGTAATAACTTTTTTACGCTGATCAGCAGGCACCAGCATTTGAGCTGCTCCGACCTCATCGATGATATCAATCGCCTTATCAGGCAATTTACGATCACCTATATAACGCTCCGATAACTCAACAGCGGCGTGGATAGCTTCTGATGTATATTCCACTTTATGATGTTTTTCGAAATAAATTTGAAGACCTTCAAGAATTTTGATGGTGTCATCAACACTTGGTTCTTTTATATCAATTTTTTGGAAACGACGTACTAGTGCACGGTCTTTTTCAAAATAATTGCGATATTCTTTATAAGTGGTCGAGCCAATACATCTGATAGTGCCACTTGCCAATGCGGGCTTTAGAAGATTAGACGCATCCATCGCACCACTACTCGTTGCACCTGCACCGATAATTGTGTGAATTTCGTCAATAA
Source organism: Bdellovibrionales bacterium (assembly GCA_037968575.1). Classification (GTDB taxonomy): domain Bacteria; phylum Pseudomonadota; class Alphaproteobacteria; order Micavibrionales; family Micavibrionaceae; genus UBA2137. Next base: position 9,613 of record JBBKVR010000079.1, read on the forward strand.
AGAGAATAGCGTGTTCAGTTTGCTCAATCTCCTGAATAACTGTTTTCAAACGCTCCTCAAAGTCCCCTCGGTAGCGTGTTCCTGCAAGGAGAACACCCATATCCAGAGAAAAAATTGTGGCTTCCAGAAGCACTTCTGGGACCTCACGGTCAATAATCTTTTTTGCCAGACCTTCGGCTATAGCTGTTTTCCCCACACCTGGGTCACCTACATAAAGAGGGTTGTTTTTGGAGCGACGACACAGAACCTGAATAGTGCGATTAACTTCAGCTTCGCGCCCGATTAGGGGATCGATTTTCCCAGATTTAGCCTTATCATTTAAATTCACACAATATGTATTAAGGGCATCGCTAGCACTATCACCTTTTACACCGTCATCAGCATCTTCACCTACGCCTTCTGGTGTTCTTGCAACGGGAGCGGCCCCTGGAACCTTAGCAATACCATGTGAAATATAATTAACTGCATCAAAGCGTGTCATTTCTTGTTCTTGCAAGAAATAAACAGCATGGCTTTCACGCTCGGAAAAAAGTGCAACAAGGACATTTGCACCAGTCACTTCCTCACGACCAGAGGATTGAACATGAATAGCTGCACGTTGTAATACACGTTGAAATGCTGTTGTCGGTTTGGCCTCATCAACACCCTTATTGACAAGATAACCCAACTCATTATCCAAGTAATGTTCCAACTGTTCGCGTAAATCGACCAAAACGATTCCGCAAGAACGCAACACAGCCATAGAATCTTGGTCTTCGGTTAAAGACAGTAAGAGATGCTCTAATGTCGCATATTCGTGTCCACGCGTATTCGCAGTGGAAAGCGCGCGGTGTAAGGATTGTTCTAAATTACGTGAAAGCATGCTTTCTCCTGTTTATTCTTTTTCCGAAATGCATTGAAGAGGCTGCTCATTGGCCTTTGCAAATTCCATCACTTGATTAACTTTAGTTTCAGCTATTTCGTAAGTATAAATCCCACATATTCCAACGCCTCTACGATGAACATGCATCATAATATCGGTTGCTTCCTCTTTGGATTTTTGGAAAAACCGTTCCAAAATATGAATAACAAACTCCATAGGTGTGTAATCATCATTGAGTAATGCCACTTTATACATGTCAGGTTTTTTTGTCTTCGGCCGCGTTTTAAGTAGAAGACCAGTCTCTTCCTCATTATTGTCGGCAGGTGTATCGCCTCCGGTATCTTCATCCGAGAGTACAAAAGGGTCTCTGTAGTCAAAATCGTGCGTGCTCATAATGTGTTCTTTAGAATACGTCAAAGTTGCTCTGACATAAATATATTGTAACATATTTTAGTTTCAAATGATAAGTGTTCACTGCCTCGCAGAAGAAATAAATCTTTTGTGATTTTATAGACTTTTAATAGTCTTCGACTTACACTTAATGAAATGATGAATAATTCTATTCATAGTCTTAAAATTTTTAGAGCTTTCCCCAGAGTACTTATGGCTTTGCCCCTATCCTTTAAAGAAACTGTATTACTTGTATTTTTAAGCATAACTCTATTGTTTGCAAGCTTCAGCGCACAGGCAGCAGAAAACACAAAATATGCTTCTCTCGTTATAGACGCCGATAGTGGTGTAGTTATTAGTGAGAGCAACGCTGATAAGGTTTTACACCCTGCTTCGCTCACAAAAATTATGACTCTAATGATGGTTTTTGACGCCCTAGAATCTGGGCGCGCCTCACTGAATGATAATGTACGCATTTCAAACCACGCTACAGGTGCTGCTCCCAGTAAATTAGGTCTACCAGCGGGATCTTCTATCAAATTAAAGGATGCTATTTTGGCTCTTGTGACAAAATCAGCAAATGATATTGCCGTTGCCGTTGCCGAGCATATTGGCGGTTCAGAATCAAAATTCGCGCAACTATCCACTAACCGCGCTCAAGAATTAGGAATGTATAGCACAAGGTTCGTAAATGCCCATGGATTACACAACCCCAGACAAGTTACAACAGCACGCGACATGGCAAAATTAGCGCGTTATATAATTTATCGTCACCCTCAATATTATAAGTATTTTTCAACTAAATCATTTACATACAAAGGTAAGACTTATAACAATCACAACCGGCTTTTAGGTGTGTACCCAGGTATGGACGGTCTAAAAACAGGATTTATAAATGCCTCCGGATTTAACTTGGTTGCCTCCGTTAAACGTGGGGACAGGCGTATTATTGGTGTTGTGTTTGGAGGAAGGACTGCTGCAAGCCGTAACGCTCACATGACAGAAATTCTGGACGCAGCATGGAAAAAACTACCACGCTTACAAATAGCAATCGCAAATCCCCCAGCGCCGTTACATAAACCTTATATGGGCTCTGATATAGCCTCATTAAAACCGCAAGTTGTTTCTTACAAAGCTCCAAATCAACAAGCCGACCCAATCGCAGCTGTTCTCGCCCAAGGTGACAGCGACCCAAAGACAAACTCACGCATTGAAACAGGGTATATAGCCATGGATGCCCACAGCAACCGCTCTAGAGGTGTTCAATTGGCAAGTGTACAATCAAGAACCGCTGGTAGTATCCCCCGTAAAGAGGGGTGGTCTGTTCAAATTGGTGCTTTCCAAAGTCGTGTGGCAACAGAAGCTGCTTTAAAAACAGCGAAATCACTTCTCCCTCAAGATTTAAGATACGGAGATGAAAAGGTTGTCCCTTTAAGAACTGCCAATTCAAAGTGGGTCTACCGCGCAAGGTTGTCAGGGTATTCGCGCGCAGATGCAGAACAAGCCTGCACACACTTCAAAGATTGCATGACAATCTCACCTAACGCCCAGTAATTTAATAGATAATTTAAGTGTATTTTTAATCGCGTTCGTAAGCAGGTTGGCGTTCAGCCAGACCAGGACGCTCATAATCATGATAATTTCCTGACCAACCCGCAATATCTTCTTGTGGTAATGGCTGTAATCGTGCCTCTTCCAAAATTACCTTGCCGTTGGGGCCAACCTGCATCATAGAAAACAAGTAAGCATCGGTATCATTTGTAATACCAAGCGAGGTTGCTGTTGAACGAGGTTTGGCAAAGCGATGTTCACCAATCTTTTGGGCTCTAGAGGCATGATAAACAACCTGAATAGCCCCTTCCGCTGTATTAGATAAGAGATATCCGTAATCTCTAAATGCAGTTCTTAAAGCCTCATCATAGGCGCCATTTACAACATTCATGTCATAGCGTGGCGTCAAATAAATAGGCGCACCATATATTCCATTATTTTCTGAAAACGACGCAACCATGTCCTTTGCCATCCCGCGCAATGTTGCAATTAAGGCATAACGCACAGATTGGGGAGCTTCTTCATAGGCGCGCTCATACCATGTTGCTGTCCAAGGTGCGGAAGATATCGGCGTATCATCGTGCCAGTAATAACCATCAGGCATATAATTTGCGGATGGGAGCTCACAGGCCGTAAAAGCTAAACAAGAAGAGAGAGTAAGAAGAGTGATTTTGAATTTCATGGGATAAACACAAGTTTGGTTGTTTAAGACCCTAAAAGCCTACCAGCCTTTTTCAAAACAATCCATACGGTTTTATGTGATTAGCTTGAACGGCTTTTTTTGATAATGTTGGTGGTACTGTAACCTTCATAAAGGGGCATGATATCCACTTCACCACCATATTCCATGACCACCTTGGCTTCGGGTAATTGATCAACAGTGTAGTCTCCACCTTTGAAAATTACATCAGGCTTAATGACGCCCAAAACTTCACAAGGCGTGTTGTCTTGCCCCTCTTCTTTAGCTCCAAACAGAACGACCATATCAATCGAGGCTAGCGCGCCCATCACATTGGCACGCGCCATTTCATCGTTAATTGGGCGTTCAGGACCTTTGAGAATTCTGACTGACTTGTCGTGATTAAGACCAAGTACCAGTTTGTCACATTTTTGTGCTGCCTCGTTGAGGTAATTCACATGGCCGTAGTGGACGATGTCAAAACAGCCATTGGTAAACCCAACTTTGAGTTTTTCATCCTGCCATGCGCGGATTTGTTTTGTTGCTTCATCCCAATCCAAACATGGTGCCATTAAGGATATATTCTTTGTTCCGCTCATCTAGGCAACCTTTTCCCTCAGTTCGTTTTGTGAAATCTGTGATGTTCCAGATTTCTTCACAACAATACTTCCCGCTTGATTGGCAAGCCATGCACATTTTGCAGGTACTAGACCTGTTGCAAGCATGCATGCAAAAACAGCAACCACAGTGTCTCCAGCACCCGACACATCGAATATTTCCTCAACGTGTGTTGGAATATGCGTGTTTTCACCTTCGGCAGAAATAAGAGATAGCCCATCCTCAGAGCGCGTGGCGAGCACACATTTAAAATCATACTTATCTATAAGAATCTGCGCTTGCTGCTCAATTTCTGTATTACTTTTAGCAAGTTCTGTGTTTGTTGCCTCTGCTAATTCCTTAGCATTAGGCGTGATAAAGCATGCCTTTTGGTATTTCGAAAAATCTTTACCTTTTGGGTCCACAACAACGGGAATATTTTTCCCATGTGCCAATTTAATGAGACTTTCGATAAAATTAGCATCAGCAAACATGCCCTTACCATAGTCAGAAACGATCAGTACGTCCGTTTGATCCAACTGTGATTTGACCGCAATAAGAATTGCTTGTTTTTGTTCATCTGAAATAGGTGTAGTAACTTCTCTATCACAACGTAAAAGATGTTGGTGCCCTTTCAAATAGCGGGTTTTTGAAATTGTCGGACGAGATGTATCTGTAAGAAGTAAATCTGGATTCCCCCCAGCCTCTTTGACCATTCTTCTGATATTCTTTGCATGCGCATCATCTCCTACTAGACCAACCAGAGAGGCCTTAGCACCAAAAGTCGCAATGTTGGCAAAGGCATTACCTGCCCCACCCAGAGCATTGATTTCACTCTCTACCAAAAGCACAGGAACAGGAGCTTCTGGAGATAATCGTGAAGACTTGCCCACAACATAAGTATCCAGCATCACATCTCCTACCACGAGGAGACGCGAATCTGCCACTTTTTCCAAGTATTCAGCGGTCTGCGCACTATTTAACATAAATTTACTCTTATTTTGTGAGAATTAGATGACTTTTTACACAATCTTAGGAAATCGTCAACTTTTCTAGGCTTTAATAGGGGTACAACAAATATTGCGGGTATGAGAGAAGGCAGTTTAATTATGAGTGAAAAATTGGGATTTTTAGGTCGTTTAAGAGCCTATATGCGTCAAAATAAAATCGGAGATGTTCTTGTTTTAAGAGGGTTGCTCTCCACATCTGAACTTCACAAACATTTGAAAGCCCACAAGGGACAAAGCCAGCGTTTTGGTCAGTATCTGATCGAAAAGAAGGTTATAAGCAGACGCCAATTGGCATTCTCACTTGCGGCGCAAACAGGTATCCGCACAACAGCCGCAGGTTTAGCCGTATTTGCATCAGTTTCCGTATTTGCACCAAAGAGCGCAAGGGCTGGATCAATTAAAGATATTCCAGGTAATATTATTTTGGCGTCAGCCGGAGCCGGTGCTGGACAAATCGGACGTTTACAATCAAAGCCACGTCTTTTCGGCTCAACAGAGAAAGCCTCATCTGATATTTCAGCCTTCACAAAGTGGAGTGATATGTTTTCTAAGTTTGAACGCGACGTGAACACCACAAACGGTCACAATGTTCTCTCGAAATGGAAGAACGACCTTGCCTCCCTTAAAGGACAACCTTTGAAGCAAATGGCAGCATCCGTGAATACAATGATTAATAAAACACGCTACGTTTCAGACAACAGAAACTGGGGAAAATCTGATTATTGGGCAACGCCTGTCGAATTCTTCACTAAAGGCGGAGACTGTGAAGATTACGCTATTGCTAAATATGCTTCACTACGTGCATTAGGCGTTCCTGAGAGCCGTATGAGAGTTGCAATTGTTCAGGACATGGTAAAGAACATCCCTCACGCTATTTTGGTCGTCTATGGTGATGACGGCGCCTACATTCTGGATAACCAGTCAGAGGCAATGAAATACGCCGACAATATCAAGAAATACAAGCCAATCTTTTCAATTAACAGAACGGGCTGGTGGTTACACAAAGCCCCAACAACAGGCGGAACAGTTTTGGCATCAGCCGCAAATTAAAAACAAGTTTTCTACGCAAAGCACAAACCCTTTCAAGAAATTGGAAGGGTTTTGTTTTTATGTTGGTTTTGTGAAAAGTATTTGAGCAACGCGATACTCGCACCCCGCAAACATCGCCTCGCACATCGCCAGATAATAAATCCACATACGGTAAAAACGCTCATCATAGACTTTGGAATCTAACTGGTGGTAGTTTTCGATGAAGTTAGCGCGCCAACGGCGCAAAGTTTCCGCGTAATGAAAGCTATCTTGCACAAAAGGTTCATGGGCAAGGCTTAGTCCCTGATTTTCAGCCTCTTCAACCATATCCTCAATTTCACACAAGCACCCACCTGGGAAGATATACTTATCCAACCATGGACTAGAAAGATCTGCTGTTGAGGGTTCTCCTGAGCGCACAATAGAATGAATGAGCGCTTTTCCACCTGGTTTTAACTGATCATGAACAGTCTTGAAATATTGTCCGAAATTCTTGTCACCAACATGTTCAAACATACCTATGGAAATAATGCGGTCGTAATAATTTTGGTGTGTCAGGGCGTGTTCACGATAATCCTGCAAATAATAAGAAGGTTTATTTTTGCTGTCCATCTGATTGGCTTTTTCTTGTCCCAATTTAAACTGCTGTTTTGAAAGCGTTACACCTGTGACTTCAGCATTCTTATCTTGTGCCAAGCTGCGTGTTGTCTCTCCCCAACCACAACCAATATCCAAAACTTTCATGCCCTCAGACACATCAAGTCTTTCAATACTTGTTTTGATTTTATTGAGCTGTGCATCCCGAAGAGACTGTGCAGGCATTTCAAAAAATGCACATGAATAATTCATACCCTCGTCCAAAAATAGGCGGTACAAATCATTGCTAATATCGTAGTGGTGTTGAATCTGGCCATAGCTCGCCTCGGGGCTATGATCATAGTCATCAGGACGTTTGTTTATAATTTTTCCTAGGATATGTCCCATTGGACCTTCAAAAAATTGATCTCGCCCACGTGCCAACATAGTGACAAACTCACCAATATCTCCTTTTTCTAGATACCAACGCCCATCCATATAGCTTTCCCCAAGCATTGGATCGGGATCGGTCATGATATCCCAAAGAGTCAAAGGACGGTCTATTTGCATGATAAAATGTTTGTTTGAACGACTACCAAATACAAGCGATGGCGTTCCGTCCCCACACTGAATGGTCAATTGGCAATCATTAACCAATTTACCAACCAAAATCCCAGCCATACGATATTTCATTCTCGCCATAGCCGAGCTTTGAGGAGAAGTTTTATTTAAATCTTCTGTTGTCATAAAAGAACACTTAGAGTGAGAGGCTTCCAATTTCAATCTTTTAATTCTTGTGATTGTGAGACTTGTAATTTTAAGGCAAAGTCGCTAGGAATAGCGTTGCTTTTTAGCAAGTTCTATTGTGAGTGTCGTGGCCGCCCAGCGAATGCGGTGGTTTAAGAACCATGAGGTCACGATAGTCGAATGCAATGAGGTGTCGTGGCCGAGTGGCTGAAGGCGCACGCTTGGAAAGCGTGTATACGGTAACCCCGTATCGAGGGTTCGAATCCCTCCGACACCGCCATTTTTTCTGAACAAAATCTTATTAAGTTATGAAACAAATTTAATAGCTATTATACAAATAGTTACCAAGCTCATGGCAACCCATTGCTTCCATACAAGCTTTTCCTTAAAAAACAGCCATGAAAATAAAGCAGTAAGCATAATGGACGAAGACTCAATGCCAGCTAAAACAGTTACCGATCCTAAAAGTCCGCCGTATGCAAAACCTACGGTCGTAGCTGAAAGCATAAGGGCTACTCCCATAAAACCATAAACTGCTTTTGGGGAAAATCTGGAGAAGCTTTTTTGTAAAACAATAGAACGTGCCCCCAAAACAAAGAATATAAACAACGCAGCAAAAACTTGCCAAAGTAGAGCCGAAAGTAGAGGCAGGGATGTTTCTTGAGAAACTTCTACTATCATCGCAAAAGATGGGCCAAGTAAAAGGCCACATACGCAAGAACTCACTAGCCCCTTCCAAGAAAAACTTTTTAATCCTATATTTTTATCGTTCTTAACCCATATCAGGGAAGTGACACCAACAAAAACTAGACAAACAAGTATACCTTGAATCATAGTGGGTAGGGATTTTAAGAATAATAATTCATAGATAAAAACACTAAGGATCCATGCCGCCCCACTAATCATAATTACAATACCAATTGGCATATGATTATTGGCGTACATGCGCACCCAAAAGGAAGAGGTAAACGCTATCCCAGCAAAGGCAATCATTAAGCCGTGACTTGCAATCAGATTGATTAGATCAGTGTATGTGTAAAACTGAAATAGAAAGCCAGATAAAAAGATAGCAATGAAACCAACACCTATTACAGCCAGTGCTGACAACAAATCCTTATTACGTGCGTGATGCCCTAAAAGTATAGACCAAGCCGTAACAGCAACAGCAATTTCAATTCCTAAAAACCAAAACATATAAAACTATATCACATTAGAATTTCAACATTGCTGAAATTCTATTTTGCTTTCAGCTCATCAGTATAATCTACAAGCACACCGTAATGTGGGTCTTCGATATGGTTGACCTCAACCATATCTTTTGCGTTTTTAAGCAACAACGCACAATCCTGACTAAGGTGAACCAAGTGAAGTGTCTTGCCTGCTTCCGTATATTTAAGGGCCATAGCGTCAATAGCTTCCAGTGCTGAATGATCCCAAACTCGCGCACGACTAAAGTCGATAACAATGTCATTTTCAGTATCGTTTTTAGGGTCAACCTCATCACGGAATTTTGCGATAGAACCAAAGAATAAAGGTCCATGCAATTTATAAACCTTATTACCGTCTTCTTCGTTGTGCCAGACAGTCACCCAAAATTTATTGGCTGATTTCCATGCATAGACAAGGGCTGAGACAATCACACCAACAATAACCGCAAGCGCCAAATCGTAGGCAACAGTTACACCTGTGACCAGAAGAATAACAAAGGCGTCTTCTTTTGGAATTTTGTTTATGATGCGGATGGACGTCCACGCAAAAGTTGAAAT
>JBBKVR010000080.1:0-5370 GCA_037968575.1 Bdellovibrionales bacterium
AAAGCTCTAATAGCGTTTTCAATTAGCCCTTTACCAACAGCCGTTAGTTGTGCAAATGGGTGTACGTTTTCATTATCGCGAATAGATAAAATAGGATCTGCTCCAAAGACATACGCAATGGCTCGAATAAGAAGATTGTGACGACTCTCGTTTGTTGTGCCTTCATCAACATCATTCACATTCCAATATTGCCAACTACGGTTCAGAATGCCTGCAATTTCAGCATTTTTGGGATTGTTGAAGTTAACAGAACGACTTTGGCCTGGAAGATCGGGCGTGAATTGCTGTTCACTTGTGACCCCTTCAGTTAACGACCAACGCTCACCACGCACATACTCCATAATGACAGGTAGCTTATTGGGCGTAGGAACAGCCTTGAAGGCAGTAAATAAATCAGAATTTAAATCTGTTATGCGATTGTACCACATTCCTGTTCCTGCCCATCCATATTGCATGATTTTCTCAGGCACATTGAATGAGGTTTCGCCTTGGAGGAATCTCCTTAAAGCAGGAAAGGCACGTGCATCGAATGCTTTTTGCAGTTCTGAAGCATAATAGATTCTATGTAAATCACTGGCATCTGTATTACAATCACCCACGGGCGTATAATTGCGCCCATATCCAGCTGTCGTATCACATAAGACGGAATTTGGAAGGGCGCTGTAGTGCGTAATGCTATAATCAGAGCCATATCTTGCAATAAGCTTATTTGCGTATATTCGAGGCGGCCAATATGTTGCAGGTCGTGCAGGGTTGAATGCGTCTTCTGTTACAAGTTCATAGAAAAGTGATCTGAGTTCACCTAGTTCAAATTGTCCCCCTGGAACGGCAGGGATGAGGATACTTCCACAATAAGGGTAAACATAACCAGGATCGTCTTCGTGTAAAGCTGCATCCTTCTCACCAAAAATAACTTCTATGGCAGTGTAATTGCTATACTCCAAAGCACGCTCGAAAGACACTGCACCGTTTCCAACTTCAAGAGATCCTGATGGGTTTGAACTGACAATATAAGGTTTAATTTCTTTCCCATGATAGATGTCATAGGCGCGCATACAGGTATGAATGAGGTTTATATGTCCTGCTAAGTCACTCACATTTGGTATTTCAGGTATTGCTGCAAGTCCGTGTGTTGTGTAGCTACCCGGACTGGCAATGACCGTAGATCCATCCATTTCAATATAAGCACGTTCTCGGAATTTGCCTGAATATTGCGCACCATAACTAAACGGGTTAGAGGCCACTTGATTAAATTCAATCCAAGCATTAGTTGCCAAACCTGAGGCAATTTTGGCTGTATAAAGAATGATATATTGAGCTGAATTTAACCCGTACGTGCCGAAAGGCAAAAGCAGACCAAGGGCTAAAACAAGCCTTAGGGGCGCCCAAATTTTATGAAACCTTTTGCCGAAAGGTGTACCTGTGATAGCAGTTTCGCCAACAATGGAAAATATGTAATAGAGAAAATAAACTAATCCAAGGACGAACAGGGACGAACTATAGAGCCTAAACATCGCATGAAGGCCTGAATGAAATGGTTTAGGAGTTGTAAATGTTGGATCGTAAATACCTGGAACACCAATGATGCGATCTAACAACTCAAAAGCAATGTCATTGACAGGGTCTGGTGTAATGAAAATTCCAGCTGCCCAAACAGGCGCAACAAGGGCATACATCACGCATGATGCAAGCATAAGCAGGAAAAGCACCATTGCACCTATGGAGGCTAAATAAAGGATAATTTTATCGAGATATTCACGTTTCCACGTCAGGTTGTTACCAGCAGCAGCAATCAGGTTAATAACACCGTAACGCCCAATATTTTCTTCCTGAAGGTATGGGTGAGCCGTAGGTAACAGTCCAAATGTGCCATAAACTTGCGCCAATAAAAACGGCAGGAAGTTAAACCCGCCGAATAAATTTTTCAGGCGGGGAAAAATTCCCGGCAAAAGAGCAATCTTTGCCACAGTTTTTGGTTTTAAATAAACCGTCTTCACACCATACGACCTTTCATCCAATTTCCAGTCTAAACGGAAATAGATAAAATTTTATTTAATTTCTTATAGATTCTACCACGTGAATTAGAAAAAACACCAACTTTTGAAGGGGTTATGTGGAATGGCAGTAAGTTAGCGAATGTTAAGCCGCGTGCAGTTTTTTGTATTTTATGCGCGTCGGTGTGTCAGCATCGTGTCCCAGACGACGTTTTTTGTCCTTCTCGTAGTCCTCGTAGTTACCCTCAAACCACACAACTTCGGAATTACCCTCAAAGGCCAAAATATGGGTCGCCAAGCGGTCTAGAAATGCACGATCGTGAGAAATAACCACAGCACATCCAGCAAAACGCTCAAGGGCCTCTTCAAGCGCTGATAACGTTTCTGTATCCAGATCATTTGTCGGTTCATCGAGCAGAAGAACATTAGCCTCTTCTTTTAGCATCTTAGCAAGGTGTACGCGATTTCGCTCGCCCCCTGATAATTGCCCGACTTTTTTCTGTTGATCTGCTTTTCTGAAGTTAAAGGAGGAGACGTACGCACGACTAGGTTTCTCAATTTTTCCAAGCTTAAGGATATCATTACCATCTGAAATTTCTTCCCAAACCGTATTGGTATCAGTAAGTGAATCACGGGATTGGTCAACGTAACCAAGTTTTACTGTATCACCGACCTTAAATTCACCGTTGTCTGCTGTTTCTTGCCCTGTAATGAGGCGGAACAAAGTGGTTTTACCTGCTCCGTTTGGACCAATTATCCCAACAATACCACCAGGGGGAAGGCGGAAAGATAAGTCTTCAAACAGGCAAGTGGGACCAAAAGACTTAGAAACATTTTGTGCCTCTATAACAGTTGAGCCTAAGCGAGGTGGAGTAGGAATGATTATTTGAGAATTTCCTAATGTCTCTTTTTGCGACTCTTGAAGCATTTCTTCGTAAGATGCAATTCTTGCCTTGGATTTTGCACGACGGGCTTGCGGGGACTGTCCCATCCACTCTGCTTCGCGTGTTAGTGTTTTTTGACGTGTGTCGTCTTCGCGCGCTTCTTGAGCCATTCTTTTGTTCTTTTGTTCAAGATAGGCTGAATAATTTCCCTCGTATGGGATACCCTGTCCGCGATCGAGTTCCAATATCCAACCCGTTACATTGTCAAGAAAGTACCTGTCGTGTGTGACCATGACAACTGTTCCTGCATATTCGGCCAAATGACGTTGCAGCCACGCATTACTCTCGGCATCCAAGTGGTTTGTTGGTTCATCAAGAAGAAGCAAATCAGGTTTTTGAAGAAGAAGTTTTGCAAGTGCTACGCGACGTTTTTCGCCGCCAGAAAGTTTCGTGACATCAGAATCGGCTGGCGGGCAACGTAATGCGTCCATTGCAACCTCAATAAAGCGCTGCAATTCCCATCCGCTAACGGCCTCGATTTTTTCCTGTAATTCACCCATTTCAGCCATGAGTCCATCAAAATCAGCATCGGGTTCAGCCATCAACTGCCCAATTTCGTTGTAACGATCAACCATAGTCTTGATTTCACCAAGACCTTCCGTGACGTTTTCTTGCACTGTTTTGGAGTTGTCTAATTCTGGCTCTTGTGGCAAATAACCAACTTTTACACCTTCAGCCGCCCAAGCTTCACCAGAAAATTCTTTATCTGTTCCAGCCATAATTTTAAGCAATGTAGATTTACCAGCACCGTTAGGGCCTAAAATTCCAATTTTTGCACCAGGAAAGAAACTCAAAGTCACGCCATTTAAGACAGTTTTTCCACCTGGATAGGTCTTTGTTAGACCATTCATTACATATGCGTATTGATAAGATGTCATTTTGTCCTCTTCAAAAATTCTCAAACCCTTATAAACAAACGTCCTAAAAGGTCAAATTTTTTAACTCAACCTTAATGTTTACATATTATTTTAAAAGAGATGGGAAATAGTGTTATTTTTACACCTCAGCAAGCAGAGGGAGAGCTCGAGACAACTTTAAATCAAATTGATATTGAAGGTCAGTATCATATTGCTTTTATTAATAAGTCAAAGACAACAGATGAAATGTTTACTGAAACAACAAACATGCTATTACCTCTGGATACACCTATCAATGGCTTTACGGAAGAAGATAACGAGGCTTTCTCTGATTTAGCTGGTGAAGAAGATGTAAATGCAGAGGTGATTTCCGATAATCTACTTAATTTTGCTCAAGAACGTATTGCTCCCGTAGCGTTTGCTTTTCAAGCTGAGGGGCAAACATATGGGTTCGTATTCTATGGTGATGAGGATATTCAAAGAAGCCCAGAAGACTGGATGAGCCTTTTTTCGGGCATTAATGGGGAAGACTTAAAAAATATACCAGGAACGAGTCAAGATTGGTTTGACTTTGCCGTTCGTCATGAAATTGGACATATTTTAAACCCTAGGTTTGAACAAAGTGCGACCAGTACTTTGGATTGGGAAACAAAGGCTGACGCATTAAGTTTAACGCATGTGTACTCAGAAGCTGCAGGTGGTCTCACAGAAACAGGGGAGGCATTTATTGCGGCTCGCGCATTTGCTTCTGTATACAGAGCACCCACGGTATTTGAAGATGTTGATGGCTCTCTTGTGGAAACTTTTGACCTAGAACATGCAACAAACGGCCTCCTTAATCCTGATGGCACATATTCTAATGTTGATCCAGCACAGGCAATGAGGGAGTTAGTTGAGCTTAAAACAACGGCTGCTGTCTTAGTGGGCTATCACAAAGAATATAACGATTATGATGACTTTGATGTAACACCGTATTCTCCTCAAATTACTGATGATTTGGATATTCTATCGGATGATGGTGAAACAATCTTGGAAGACAATCCGCAAAGGCAGTATCATACTTTCAAGGCTATGCAAGAAGCCAATGTACCACCTGGAATAGCTGCACAAAAATATATTAGTGATTATTTAGAGGCTCTGGAAAAATACGCCCCATCTTTGACTGTTCTAGAAGACCCAGAAGAAAGAGCTGCTGTAGATCTGTATCGTAAGCAAGCATTTCAAGATTTACCGAATGTTTACAAAGATATTCAACCTCTCATGCGTGGCTTTGATGCAAACAGAGAAGAGGGGCCTAATTTTGATCCTGATAGTCCAAATAATATGGAAGCTGTTGTTGGCGAAAATGGTCCCGCCCTAGTCCACCCAATGGCACAAAGTTTGTGATTTTCTGATTAAACTCTTTTACTCCTTGAGCGTTTGCCTTACCTTATTTTCAGAACAATAAAGGGTAAAGATATGTCAGATATGAAATCAACAGACTCGATGCGTCGTGCGACAAAAAGTCGTGCTGACTTTTCAGGGCGTGGAAATGCCCTAGGAGCCGCAGGATACGTCAATCCAGACGATGTTTCT
>JBBKVR010000081.1:0-2555 GCA_037968575.1 Bdellovibrionales bacterium
CCCAATGAATTCACCATAACGATAGGCTCTTTGCCCTCTGTTCGTATCAAGCGTTTCTCTTTTTTGACAACATCTTCAAACGTCTTGAAAGCTTTGTTTATATCCTCGCCATAACCAACGCCACAAATGATATCCATACGGCGATGTGTGTTACGGGAAAAATTATAAACCTCGTTATCCCAGACAATCTTATTAGGAGCCTCAATAAAAACATTATCAGGCGTAGAGAGCTCAGTTGTGAAGAGTCCTAGATTTTTGACAGTTCCTTTAATGCTCCCTGCCTCAATGTAATCACCAACATTGAAGGGGCGTAAAATTAGCATCATGACACCAGCAGCTACATTTGAAAGCGTGCCTTGTAGAGCCAAACCAATTGCCAAACCTGCAGCACCAAGAACAGCCAAAAGAGATGCTGTTTGAACACCAAATTGCGCCAGTACAGTAATAAAGGCCACAATCAGAATGGCGTATTTAATAAGACCACCAAGAAATGCTTTTAAAGTTTCATCCAGTTTTTTGAAACTGTGAATTCGTCTTTTCGCCCAATTACCAATCACCCACCCAGCAATAAGAACGAAGATGGCACTGACCAAACGCAGACCCACTTCAGTGATGTAAGGCAAGTATTCTTTATAAATATCTTCCATGAATTACTCCTCTTTTAGACAAACTTAGTCGTGATATGGATTCTTTGAAGTCCTCACCAATAAACGAATAGGGACAGACGGAATTTTAAAGGCTTCCCGAATACCGTTGACCAGATAGCGTTTATAACTCTCGGTAATCGCGTCTGGACGAGAGACCCAAATAGCAAAAGTTGGTGGGCGTGTTTTAATTTGAGTGATGTAACGTAATCTGTTGGGGCGACCCTGAACAAGCGGTGCAGGATGAGAGCGCTCCATCCCATCCAGCCAGCGATTAAGTTTTCCTGTAGAAACACGCCGATTCCACAATGCGTATGTATGCAAAACGCTATCCATCAATTTATTAATGTTTTTCCCAGTAAGAGCAGAAATTGTCATTGTCTGAACGTTCTCGACTTGTGACAGACCCTTGCTTAAACGATATTTCATCTCGTCCAAAAAGTCTGCCTTCTCATCAATCAAATCCCATTTATTGATGCAAACAATCAATGCGCGCCCTTCACGTGTGACCATCTGTCCTATTGATAAATCCTGTTTTTCAAGAGGTGTTTCAGCGTCCACCATCAAAATAACCACTTGTGCCAAACGAATGGCGCGCAAAGATTCATCGACCGACATCTTTTCGAGATTATCAATAATCTTTGCTCTCTTACGCATCCCTGCCGTATCAACAAGTCGAATTTGACGGCCTTTATACTCCCACTCAGCCGTAATCGCATCACGGGTAATACCAGCTTCTGGTCCCGTTATCATACGTTCTTCTTCAAGAAGACGATTAAAGAGTGTTGATTTCCCCGCGTTAGGACGACCAACAATGGCTATTTTAATAGGGCGATTATTTTCTTCTTCTTCAACCAATGTTGCAAAATCAAATTCTTCATTGCCTTCAAGGTCATCAATATCACCATCAAAATCTGCTTCGTTGTCTGTGTCATCATCATTCTCATCTTCTTCGTCCCAATGCTCTTCCAGCATGTCATAAAGAAGCTCAAACCCTAGACCATGCTCAGCAGACATTGGAATAGGTGTCCCTAAACCTAAACGGTAGGCTTCACCCAATCCTGTATCGACAGTTTTTTGATTTTCGCATTTATTGGCTGCCAAAATGACAGGCTTGTTTTGTTTGCGGAGCCATTTGGCAAAATATTTATCTAGCTCCGTAATACCTTCGCGCGCGTCTACAACAAATAAAATAGCATCTGCGCGCTCTAGAGCCATCTCTGTTTGACCACGCATACGGGATTCAAGTGATTGATCAAGAACATCTTCAAGACCAGCCGTATCAATAATTTTGAGTTTACGACCTGCAAGCACGCCATCAGCTTCACGCCAGTCACGCGTAACACCTGGCCTATCGTGAACGATAGCCAGCTTCTTCCCCGCAATTTTATTAAACAGGGTTGATTTCCCAACATTTGGTCGGCCACATATAGCCAGAGTAAAAGTCATAAATTATATCCTGAATGTTTATTGATAAGCGTGAAGCGTACCATCTTCGGTGAGAAGGAACATTGTGTTCATTGCAACCACAGGTGAGGCAACCACTCTATTTTTCAAAGACCATTGATTAGTGATTTTACCATCTACTGGATTAATCTCGTATACCATACCCGCCGAACCAGCAACGATGAGACGACCTCCCGCAAGGACAGGACCTTTTAGAACAACAGGATCTTCTCGTTTTTCTTCATTCAAAAATTTTGGTAATTGCGTCACCCAGCTAATTGTACCTGTGTCACTCCCAAGTGAGGCTACTTGATTATTGGTAGTGATAACAAAGAGGTGATTACCAGCAACCCACGGTGTTTCAGATGAACCAATTTCACGCTGCCACACACGTGAGCCCGTACGCTCGTCAAGTGCAACCATTTTTCCACCATAACTGATTGCATACACTAAACCTCTATCAAG
>JBBKVR010000082.1:0-3457 GCA_037968575.1 Bdellovibrionales bacterium
CTCTGCCATAAATCTCTTGCTGAACGGACAATTAAAACAGTGAGAAACAGTAATATAGAGCCACTAACAATAGAGATAAGGTTAGTCAGTCCCCACGCATCCTCAGATTTTTCTATAAAACCATAAATGTTTAATCCATTGATTATGGCTATAAGGAAAAAAACTGTAGAGATTTGCCAAATTTTAGGGAATTTCTCGATATAAATAATTTGAATGGAAATTAAGAAACTAAAAATAGGTAAAGCAAGCCACAATCCTGACCCTAAAAAGAAAATACCATCCTTATATTGCCTAAAAAAATCGAGTGAGAAGTCGCATAACAGTGCAAAAGTGAGTATCAAGAAATAGAGAATAACCATCCAAGCTCGTGCCAAGCCCCCAGCACGAGACAGCATATAAACCAATGCATAAATTGCCTGCGACATACCTAAAATGGCTATGGTTTGCTGAAATGAGAAAGACAAGCCGCTTAGCAAAGACATTTATTTATCCAAATCCTTACATAATGGATGGTTTGCGCGCGCAACACCTTCCAAGATACGGTTACAAATGTAATCAATCATAAAGTTTACTTCATTGGGATGCATATCATCCGCTGATGTTTTTAAAAGCTCCATCATAATATTATAAGACGCTTCTTTTTCTCCTATTTGTAATTGGATGAAGGCTGGCATTTGTGCAATCAAAGCTGGCATACCTGGTCTATACATTGCTGCAAGTTCATTTGCCAAAGCCGTAGCCTTATCAAAATCCTCTAGCTGGAATCGCGCCATATAGACAGCATTACTCAACCAGCGCCAATCTTCTTTATCACCCCCACGACCAGCCTTTGCCAAAAAATCCATAATAGGGCCTAAATATTGTGGCTCTTGTGTTGCCCCAAAATAGTAAGCCGCCAAAAACGGGAGATAATTAGACCGCGACTCAAGCGTATGTCCTAAATCTAGCCATTCCGCTACATTATCCAAGTCATACTCCTTTAAGGGAATAGTTCGTCCTCCTGAGCCACCAAAATTTTGAAGAAGAATTGCCACCATTCTATGCGCCAAAGATTTATCACCTAAAAACGCAGCAGTATAAGCTAATTCAGATGGAGCATTTGGCACATTCCCCCATTTTGCTCTCTCAGGACGCAAACCAAGTGAGAGTAAAATTTGTAAAGACAGAGCAACAAACAAAAACATATAGACTAATGATGATGTTTTTTTGAGGTTCATGTCCGCTCTTTAGAATTCTCTTTTGGTTAAATCTGCCAATGTCGCAATTGCCAAAAGGAAGCAAAAAACAATCCCTTGTACAACGATCAAAGTTAAAGAAAACGAGAGATTTTCAACGCCATAAAGCAGCCACGAACTTTGGGAAAACAAATCAAGGCGCGGGATAAATAGAGATACAGTTTTTGTTATGCTAGAGAGAAAAGCAAATTTGCCTTCCATTTCAGGATCAGTCGCAATACCTATGACCTGCCCAACCATACGTGAGAACGTATAAAAGGCAAAAGTTGCCAAAGTACCTGACACGGCTGAGCTCAGAACCATTGCAAAGAAAAAGGCAGCCGAACTCACAATCATAAGCTCAAAAAAGAGACTGATAATCCAAAGGATATAGCCTTCACTAAAGTAACTTTGGCCTATTGCGAGTAAAACGCCACCTATAGCCATGGAAAAGAAAAAGCTGATGACTGCAAAAGCTAAAATGTGGGAGAAAACATAATCCTTTTTGGTCACAGGCCGCGATATTAAGTATTCAAGGTCTCTTTGGTCTATTGATCGTCTTGTAAAAAACACGATAAAGAGAGTTAATCCTGCAACAAGTAAGAATCTGAGGCTTGATGCTGCGAAGACAATAACGAATTGATCTTGTTCGACAATCGCAGTCGAACCAAGGAAAGTTGATAAGGAAATCGCAATAATTGCGGCAACAAAGACTGACAGTATCAGTTTGTCGCGCATGCATGCAGTGAGTATATACCTAACGAGAGACATATTTTTTATCTATCCCTCCCTATTCGAGAAATCAATATCTAGAATTTAAGAGGTCTACGATCTTGTGAAAACGTTCTGTAGATTTCTTTATCAGTTTGATGCACTGACTGAGGTGCATTAACAATCGTTGCTTTAATAAAGATGACCAGTTCAGTTTTCTGTATGTTATCACCCTGCTTACGGAATGCCGCACCAAAGACAGGGATTTCGCCAAGAATAGGAACAGATTCTTGTTGGCTTTCTGTTCTATCTTGAATAAGTCCACCAAGAACAGCAACTTCGCCAGAGCGCATACTTAGAACAGAATCCACTTCTTGGACATTAAGTTCTGGGATTAAAGAGGAAACTCCCTCAATATTATTGTTGGCCGCAACAAACGCTACAGCAGGGTCAGGAACACGGTTAACAATACGCGTTACAGTAGGGCGAACCTGCATGGTAATTGTTTGTGTATCTAAATTGATAGTCGGCAAAACATTAATAAGTACGCCTTCAGGAACATTTCTAATTTCACTATCAATAGTTGTCTCAGTATTGTTGTCCTGCGTTGTCACATCAATATCGAGTTCAAAATAAACGGAGTTTTGAGCAACATTTAGTGACGCTGCCTGATTGTTCAAAACAGTCATACGTGGACTAGCTAAAGCCTTCACAGTACCAAACCGTGAAACAGCATCCACGATAGCGGTAATATCATTTCCAGCATAACCTATGGAAAAATTGCTACCAGCAAGAGGCGTTAGTGTTGGGCGAATATTGGCATTTGTATTATTAAATCCAATAGAGAGTTCTGGGCTTATAAAGTCACCTACTTTTGACCAATCAATACCTGTAGAGAATTCATCTTGCAAAGTGACTTCAACTACCTTTGCTTCAATCAAAACTTGTGAAGTCAGAGATTTTCTTAATTCCTCAAGATAAGCCGTTACTTCTTTATGAATACGCTCATTCCCATAAACGGAAACTACGCCAGCCTGCTTGTTAATAGAAAATGTTGGTGTGAATGACACTGCGTTTGAATCCCCACTCCCAGAATCATTCGCTATTTCAGGAGTTGTGTTAATTTGTAAAACTGTATTCGCAGGTTGAACAACTGGGGGAGCCGTTTGGTCTTGTCCTGGCGTTGGTAGTGGAACACCATTCGCATCGACCGCAGAAACAACTGTTTCTCCAGCGATGCCACCTCCAACAACATTCCCCTCGGCATCAAGAGTTTCACCAGCTAATTCGTTCTCGGAAACCTGATTAATTGGAACAGCAACGGTGTCAGATTGGTTGTCAGCTAATATTTGTATTTGGGGGTCAGAGCCTGTTTTCAAAAATCCGCGAGAAGCATTCGATGTTAAAAGTTGCTGTAAGTTTACTTGCAATTCGCCCCAGAAATCCGCAGAAGATTCGCTGGTAATTCCAAACGTTGATCCAGTATCCGCGCCCTCTCCGCTCACAACAGATATATTGGTAGAGACAGTGCT
>JBBKVR010000083.1:0-29582 GCA_037968575.1 Bdellovibrionales bacterium
AAACGGGCAAAACGACGGAACATCTCTTTCAGAAGCGGAATTTCTAGCTGGCTGGTTGGCTCTCAATTTTATGAATCAACCTTCTGTTGCTTTCCCGCATTTCAAAAAATTATATGAAAATGTAACAACACCGATTAGTAAAGCGCGCGGGGCTTATTGGGCAGGATTGGCTTCCGAGCGCGGTGGCAATAAACAAGTTGCCAACCAGTGGTATGAAACCGCCGCCAGATACAGACCTGCCTTTTATGGCGCATTAGCAGCCAAGAAGTTGGGTAAATCTACCAGTGCTTCGTCGGAAAACCTTGTGACCTCGCAAAGTTGGCAGAAATGGTCAAATGATACACGAACCCGTTTGGCTATTTTGTTTTTCCGTGCAGGTTTCACGGATGAAAGTCGATCCTTTTTTATCAATATGGCATCCGAAGATAATTTAGCCCAAAGCGATTATGCCACTCTCGCGCAAATAGCTGATCAACTTGGCGATACCATGTCGGTTGTTAAAGTCTATAAAAAGGCCGCACAACAAGGTTATGCTTTACCGGGTCATGGATATCCTGTTAGACAATTTCCAATATTGTCGGGGCTTCCTGCACATATGGTACACGCCATTATCAGACAGGAAAGTGAATTTAATCCGCTCGCCAAAAGTCATGCCAATGCCTATGGTTTGATGCAGTTACTTCCAGGTACAGCCTTAAAAACAGCAAAACAGATAGGCAAACCTTTCAACAAAGATTGGTTAACGAACCGTCCAGACTATAATGTTGAATTAGGAAGTGCCTACTTAGCATCCCTTTTGCATCAGTATGATGGTGCTATACCATTGGCTGCAGCGGCCTATAATGCAGGCCCAAGTCGCGTGAAGGCATGGCTCGCGATGTATGGCGACCCGCGCACAGGGCAGATTGATCCACTGGACTGGATGGAACAAATCCCGTTCTCTGAAACACGCAACTATGTGCAGAGGGTGCTGGAGGGCTATATGGCGTATGATGGGCTTATTAACACCAATAAAACAAGTTCTGTTCCGATTAAGACATTATTATAGCGTTTTTCTCAACGAGACTTTAATTTTGCAAAAAGTCTAAAAGCCTTCTAGGGCTAATTCTTTATTAATACAACACGCTTAATAGGTCTTGATCTTAGATGAGAAAAATAGTTGCTATAGATGCTCCTGGAGGATCAGGTAAGTCAACCTTGGCAGAGAAACTGAGTGACAACATCACTCAGTCGTTTATCATTGGTACAGATTATTTTACATATCCTCCGATTAAAGATAGAGATGAGAGATGGTGGCCTGAAGATATACCTGGTTACGGTGTAGATTGGGAACGTTTACGAGATCAGGTGATAGTTCCTTTCAAAAAAGGAGCAATAGATATCCAATATCAGAGTTTGAATTGGGATAACTGGGGGCTGGATTGGGTCAAAATACCCAATAAAATAGATGTTTTGATTATCGAGGGGCTTTATTCTTTTCGATGCGAGTTAAGAGAATTAGTAGATTATTCGATATGGATGGATGCGAATAGCGATAAAGACGCTGTTTTAGCTCGTGTAAAAGAGAGAGATGGCGAAGAAATGCTGAGATATTGGACGGAAGAGTTTATCCCTATTTCGGAGAGATACAAAGAGGAACACAAGACACGGGATTCTGTTGATATAACTATGGACTATAGAACTTACTCAGATGCCGATATTCAGAAAATTGTGGAAGCTATATCCGATGCCTCCAAAATTTTACCGGACAATCGGCGCCAAATTTGCAAGCCATAGTTTGCATATAGTGTGCCCATCAAATCCAAAATGATCATCTTCTAAAAAGATAATAAAAACGCTTCTTTAGTTTCCTACGTTGGTAGGTGACTCTTTTTATTTGTACTTTTTGTCATCAGAATGAAGGCATGAACAAATCTGAAAATATCCATGATCGCTGGGTTGAACTGAAAAAACTTTCTGACCATCAAGAGCTATCTGGGACTCAACGTGCAGAAATCACTTTTAAACGTCTTACGCTAAGGCAACGCGAAGTTGCTAAACATCTGATTGAAGGCCACACGAACAAAATGATTGCCAATGATTTGGGGTTAAAGGTTGTTACCGTTAAGCTCCCTGTTCGCAATATATTGAAACTGTTAAAAGTTAAAAATAGGACACAGGCAGCGCTTCATTTGCACGAGATGCAACAGCGCATCAATTTATGATTTTTTAAACCACTGACGAGTTTTGAATATTGGGCGTAATCGACCTTCACGCCACCATCCCACGAACAGGAATAGCATGAGTGCGATAAGGCCTGCATAATCAGGAATAATCTCGTAACGGAAAATTTCAGATAATGAGTATGATTTTTTACGCTCTAGTCCTAACCACGACCGTCCTGACATGCTTTGACCTTCACGACGCTCACGAAACAGAATAGAGTTCATATCTTCCAACCAATGAATGCTACCTGCTTGCTCTTTAAGAAGAGGTTTGAGTTTCTCTTCTGTTGCAACACTGTCCAGAAGTTCAGGTGGATTGATATCTCCCACAACGATGGGACGTTTTTGAAAACCATCATCGACCGTGTAGACACCAGGGAAAAGAGCTTCAAATTGTGTTTCTGTCCATAAACCGTCTTCGGAAATTGTCGAAGTTATATTTTGTGATGTACCGTCAGGTAATTCCAGTTGTAGGTTTGTAGCAGGCAAAGTTTTATCAAGTCTGCGTTGGCGAATTTTAACAAATGAATCTCTGATAGTGATATCAAGTGCATTTTCATCCAAAGAAGGTTCTTTCATCAACCAGTGAACCAGTCGCTTCAAAAGAAGTGAATGGGGACCTCCACCTTGATACTGTCTTGACCATAACCAGATTTGATCGCTGGCAATTTGACCAATGCGCCCTTGCCCTGCTTTGGATAGAATAAGAAGTGGTAGGCCATTTTGTCCCGTCATAAGCGTGCTTCCACCCAGAGCATTTACAGGGATAATACGTCCCCATGGCCCCCATGAATAAGTACCGTTGGATAATTTGTAATCTGCAAGCGGAAGTGTAACGGGGTGAGTTTCTCCAAGCTCTGTGAGTTTGGGTTTAAAGAGTGCATTGATTGGATTGCCAACGGGTGCGGAGGGTAAAATATCGCGTAGTGGGGAGTTATAAATTGAACCACTCTCTGAATATGTCGGGCCATTAGCAATTAGAAGCGCACCACCATTTTCAACATAACCTTTGATGTTTTGAAGGTAAAAAACGGGTAGTAAATTTTGCAATGAATAATGGTCAAAAATGATCAAATGAAATTCATTGAGTTTGGCTTGAAACAATTCTTGAAACGGAAAGACAATCAGAGACATTTCTTCGGGTGGTGCAGGGTCGATTTTATCGGGTTGTCGCAAAATTGTGAAATGAACAAGCTCAACCGCAGGATCAGACTTTAAGAAATTCCGCCATGTGCCTTCTCCAATATTGGCATTTCCTGAAACCAATAAAACTTTCAAATTATCTCTGATACCGTTAACCGTTAGGGCAACTTTGTTATTGAGGGTCGTGAGTTCGCTATCAAGAGCTGGCGTCTCAATTTGAACAACATTTTTTCCTGCATGCGTAATAGGGATATCAACTCTGGTGATTTCACCAGGTACAACACCGTTCAAGAAAATATCTTGGGAGTTGGGTGTTGAGATTTTGACCTGAATAGGGGTGTTGGAGAACGAAGAGCCTCTACCGTAATCCCTTATGATAAATTCAAGTGATGTGGTTTTCCCAACTATACCATAGGAATTGACCTTATCGATGATGATTTGCCTGTCAATTTCATCCTTTTCTCCAGCAATCAAAATATGAAGTGGTGTTTCATCTTTTAAAATAGGAAGAGAGACAGGGACATCATGAATTTGTCCATCCGTTAGAAGAATGATTGATGATATTTCTTCAGGCTTAAGACGAGACAACTCATTGCGAATGCCTTCAAAGAGATGAGTTTCTCTTTGTGTATTGGTTTTTTCAGAATTTCCATCTAGTGAAATCGTCTCTAATGTGTAATCAGCCAGAGGCGCCAAAGCTTTGGCAATATTTTCTTCAGCTTCAGTGATTTGTTGTTTGCGATTACCTGTTTCAATACTGTCACTTTGATCTTTGATTACTAAAACTGTATTTGGAATGGATTGCCTTTTTTCGCGAAAAAGAGAGGGTTCACTCAAAATAGCAAGAAAGAGGAGGGCAGTTAGTAACCTCAGCCAAATTCCACGCATTTGTAGATAAAAACTTAAACCAAAGAAAAGAAGCGTAAACACGAATATTACCCACCAAAAAGGTGAGAAAGTGTATGAGAGCGAAAAGGCATAATTTAAAGAGGAGGGGAGGTCGTTCATTGTCCGAGCCTCTCTAAAATAAAGGGAAGATGAAGTTGGTCGGCCTTATAATTCCCAGTGAGCGCATACATGGTGAAATTGATACCCGTGCGTGTTGCCATTTCATTTGTCCCGCTTGCCCAAGCACCAGCCCAATCATTTCCGCCTATGATAAGTCCTGCAACCGAGTTTTCTAGATTGTCAGGGTCATAACTTGCCCAGACATTTGGGGAATCGTAACGGCCATATAATCTATCAAGCAGATAGAAAGAACGTCTCAATGGATGATCTTGTCCAATTTGCTGGAGAGGTGGAAGATTTACACCGTCGAGAAGTGATAAGAAAAACTCTGTTTCAAGCGAACCGCTTTGAACGGCGGCGGGCGTCCCTAAATCAACAATCACCAGACCACCATTTTCAATGTAGCTTTGGAGTTTGGCCTTTGCTTTTTCTGATAATGGTTCGTGGTCTGTTGTCACATACCAATAAATGAAAGAGAAGAAGAGAAGCGTATCTGTTTCTATATCAAGGGAAACGACGCTTTCTGGTTCAACGGATGTGCGTGCTATCAGCGTATTCTGTAACTGTGTTAAGCCGCTTCGGCTTTTGCTGTCTAACAATGAATCGCCTGTCTTAAAATAAGCGAGATGCATTTTACTGATGAAGTTGATGTCGTTGCTTTGTGCACGAGAAGTGATAGGTGCAAACCACAACGCAGAAAAGATAATGAACAAGGACAGTTTTCTTTTATAACGCGACAAGAAGGTGCGCAGACTATCTGAGAGACGCATGAGATAAAGCATTACAGCCCAATCGATAAAAAATAGGGTAAGTGCTAACTTTAAAAGAGGTGGTTTGAAATCTTTTTCCGCATTCCCTTCCAAGATACCAAATCTATTGGTATCTCCCCCAAGCGTTGTGATGGGTTCTATTTGCTTAAGCGTATTCCCAAGATTGAGGACTTTGTTTTGCCCTTTGTAAGAGTAGACACCCGGTGGTGTTAGAGCACTTGGCTCAATCGTATCTTGCTCAGATACAGAAAAACTTTTGAAAAGAGGAGAAGGTTTAACCAGCTGTCCCTCGGCATTCAGAACAAGAACAGGTTCTAAAAAAACATTACCTTTTGTACTTTGTTGGAAAGCCTCTGTTGGACGTTCAGCCAGTGCAAGAATTTTTCTTAAAATATCAATATAGAGGCCAGTTAATGGAAAATCAGACCAAGAGGGGTCGGCTGTTGTGTGAATATAGATAATTAAGCCGCGTCCTTTTTTAGAAGCTGTTATAAAAGGAATACCATCATTTAATCGTGCCCATATATTTTCTTCTTTGGCTTCTTCAGGCCTAGCCAAAAGATGTTTCTTCAAAGTAATATTGTCACGAAGTTCTAGCCCGTAAAAAGGACTACTTTCTGAAAACTCAGTCAAGCTTTGGGTGTTTTCCCATGTGATATCTCCACCTAATGAGCGTTCACCTTTTTGCATGGGCACCGCGGTCGGTAATTGGTCTATTTGCGCTGTTGCTGGACCACCAAAGCGTAAGAGAAGGCCACCTTTATCAATCCATCTCTCAAGCTTGTCTAGTTGTTCAACAGGAAGAGTTGAAATATCAGGCAGAATAAGAACCGATAGGTTTTTCTCGCTTAAAAGAGATTGCGGTGTGCCCGTTGTGATTTTGGCAAAAGGCTTCAATGCACGTGTGAGGTAATACTCACTATCGGTAAAGGTAGAGTCAGTTTCTTCTGTGTCAGCTGTCGCTATCCCGACATAGGGTTTTTCAGCACTTTTTCCAAGCAATAAAACTGAGGCTGCCGTTGATTGTCCTGCAAGCCTTATTTTTTCAGCGTTTTGTTTTTTCTCATCCTCATCTTCTTCAAATTTTGCGATAAGCGCATTGCCTGAAAAAGAAAACTGATTTTGAGACAGAACAGTATTGTTTTTGTTTTGATTTAAAAGTGTCACATACTGATTAAGGGTACTTGGTACGGCGCGTGTTATTAGGTAACCATCCGAGCCTGTATTTTCTACTTGATTGGAAATGACAAGAGGAAGTGCGCCATCATCAGGTCGATAGATTTTGAGTGAATTATAGTCCTTAACTTCGCTATAAAGCTGAGGTGTTCCTTTTCCTGTTAGGCCTGACGAAAGCCACACAACATCCATTGACTCATCAATTTCACTGCTAAGAATTTGTGCTAGCACACCCTCTTTGCCTTGCCACGGCTCGGCAGACAATCCATCAATAAATGTTTTTAGACTTGCAGGGTTTTCAGCAAGTCGAAGTAGGGGGTTTTCTTGCCCTGCCAAAGGCGCCGTCAAAGCCAGTCTAACAGTTAAATCATTGGCTTGTGCATCACGTAAAATACTACCAGCTTTCACAGTGAGCTTTGACCAGTTCTGCGCCGATGCCCAGCCATTATCAATGATAAGCAAAACAGGTTTTGTCAGTTGCAATGGCGTGTCTTTGCGCATTACAGGATGTGCAAACGCCAAAATGATACAAGCGAGAATAAATGTACGAAGAAGTAACAGCCACCAAGGTGTTTTATGGCTGGTTCGTTTTTGTGTCGTCAGTTTTTCTAAAAATCTTGCGGTTGCTAATGTGACATGCTTGGGAGGTGGGGGAATAACTCGTAACAGTAAAATCAGTAATGGTATTGCCAAAAAAGCAGACAGAAACCACGGATTTAAAAATGTTAACCCTGACAGAAAATTCATCTGATTTTTTCCTCAAGGTGTAGCAAACAAGCATAGAGCGTTCTTAAGTTCTCTTGTTTGCTTTTTGCATCACTTACTGTTTCAAAACGCCAACCATGTCTTTTGGCAAAAGACTTTAATTCACTTTGATGGGTTTCAATTTTATCCAAGTAGGCTTGTTTGACAGCAGAAGCATCCTCTATGCGGTAGGTTTTATCTATATCTTCATGGTTCTTGAAAAAGGTTCTACCTACAAATGGAAAAGTGAGTTCTTCGGATCGTGCGACTTGTACTAAAATACCATGAGGGTGCTGGCGCATGAGAGGTTTTAATTCATTCTCGATAGATTCAATTGGCTGCCAGAAATCGGAAAATAAAATACAGGTATGGGATTTAGGTATTGAGATTTTTTTTAAGTTTTCAAATGGTACTTGCCCGAAAGATGACAAATAATGAAGCTGTGAATGTAAGGTTGTCAAACCGCGCTTTGCGGCGTTTTTACCCTTGGATATAACAGCAGTTTTATCTTCATTCTCATGAATGAGAACACTGAGAGATAAAGTGTAGAGAAGACTCTCATAATGCTTATCTCCTTGTTCTTTCAGAATTGGATCAATCCAGAAACGAAAGGTTTCAGCTTGTTCTTCTGTACGATCTTTGACGATAACATTGTCGCCACGTCCCGTGCGTTTCCAATCGATATTCCTTGGCGTATCACCAACCTCATATGGTCTAAACTGCCAGAACATAGACCCTTGTCCTGCTTTTCGTTTTTCTTTTAGACCAGCGACAGCCAGAATATTTTGAGGTTTATGAGAAACAGTTGCCTGAGATTCATCTGCGCAATCATGCGCCAGATAAATGGCTTCTTTTAAAACATTTTCAGTAGTGCTTTTTTGAATGGAAATCCCGAAAGGCATGGGCGTCTAGAAATGTTTCGCGATGAGGTCATTTACGGAGATGCCATCACTCTCTGCATAAGGTGTAAGTGCCATTCTGTGTTTCAGAACTGACGGTGCCAAGAATTTTAAATCATCTAGTGATGGTGACATGCGACCATTGAGGAGTGCATAGGCTTTGGCTGTCTGCATGAGAGCTTGCGCTGCACGAGGACCAGGCGCCCACATGATATATTCCTTCACCATCTCGTCTGCATCAGGACTTGGGCGCAAAGAACGCACAAGGCTTAGAATTTTATCAGACATTTTCTCACCCACGGGCATTTCACGGGTAATAGCTTGGAGTTCTAAAAGTCTTTTGACTGAAATCACTTTTTTAGCACTTATTTTTTCGGAACCTGTAGTTTTCAAAAGCATTGTTTTTTCTGCGTTGAGGTCGGGATAATCAACATCAATTTGAAGAAGGAAACGGTCAAGTTGTGCTTCTGGCAGAGGATACGTTCCTTCCTGCTCAATTGGGTTTTGTGTGGCAAGAACATGGAAAGGGGTTGGCACATCATGCGAGTGACCACTAACAGTCACATTTTTCTCCTGCATCGCCTGAAGAAGGGCAGATTGTGTGCGCGGACTTGCACGGTTGATTTCGTCAGCCATCAATAGATTTGAAAATACGGGTCCTTCAATAAAGCGGAAAGAACGCTCGCCTTTTGCGTTTTCTTCTAGAACCTCTGTTCCAATGACATCGGCTGGCATGAGGTCAGGTGTACATTGAATTCGCTTTGTTGAAAGCCCAAGAACAGTACCAAACGTATCAACCAGCAATGTCTTGGCAAGGCCAGGAACACCAACAATCAACCCGTGACCTCCTGCTAGAATAGCTGTGAGAGTCAAGTTGACGACCTCTTCTTGCCCATAAATAACTTTAGCGATTTCACTTTTGATTTTATTTAAGTCTTCAACGGCCTGTGTAAAATGCTCTTCAGGCTTAGATTCAGGTTCTTTTTTATCAGCGGTTTTAGATGTGGTTTTTTTCAATGTTGCTTTTGCCATATCAATGCGCTGCCCTTATCTGAGTCTCTTGGTCAGAGTCTCTTAGATGATTTTTTGTATATATCCTATATAATGCCTTTGCTAACGATAGGAAAGAGATAGATAGCGTGAAGTTCAATGAAACCTGAAAAAATAAAATCTTATAACCATGAGAAGAAAAAGAAAGATGGCATTTCTTTCACCATTGACCATAACGGCAATTGGTATGCACATGCTGCAGAGATTGGTCAGCCTGGGATTATTCAGCGCAAAGCTCTTGCAAAACTATTTTCTGGTGCGGGTGAGGGTATATGGGCTGGGCGCGGGTTGATGTTTGATAATGACACAGGAAAATATCATATCAAAACACCCCACGTGTCTTACGAAGTTGAGGTCGAAGATTTGCCATTTGTCATTACATCCTATGACTATGATGGTGATACATTGGTACTACAAACTCAATATGGCGAGAATGTTAAGGTTGGCGATCAACACCCGATTGAATTGAGTTATTCCGATTACCACGGCCAAGATTTACCAGAAATCGAGATACGCAAAGGACTAAAGGCACGCCTTGGTCGTCACGTTTATTATGAACTGCTGAGTGAACATGCAGAGGAAAATGATGGAATGGTTAGTATACAAAGCAAAGGTAAGTTTTATCCATTAGGAGAGAGCAATGACTAAACCTCTCCAGCCTGCTCTCCAACCTGTATGGACATTAATGAAATTACCGAACTGGGCACAAAGAACCTTGTATCTGGATGTGATTGATGCGGTGGAAGAGGCGGGCGGTCAAGCACGCTTTGTTGGTGGTGCTGTGCGCAACCATATGATGCGATTGCCAGTGTCAGATGTTGATATGGCAACAACGTTGAAGCCTGAAGCAATGCTTGAGGTTTTAAAGAAAGCAAAGATAAAGGCTATTCCTACAGGCATTGAACACGGAACTGTGACAGCTGTGCGTGGAGAGGATAAATGTGAAATTACCACTCTGCGTGAGGATATCGAAACAGATGGTCGCCACGCTAAAGTGGCATTTACGGATGACTGGGTGGCAGATGCCAAGCGTCGGGATTTTACAATCAATACACTTTTGATGGACAAAAAGGCGCAAGTTTACGACCCTTTAGACAAAGGCCTCGAAGACATCAAAAAAAGAACAGTTTCTTTCGTTGGTGAGGGGAGTAAAAGAATTCAGGAAGATGCGTTGCGGATTTTACGTTATTACCGCTTCATAGCCCTTTATGGAGATAAACCAGATAGTTATACACAAGGCATTTGTCAAAACTATGCAGAGCTTGTGGATTCTCTTTCCCAAGAAAGGACTACAGAGGAATTAAAGAAAATACTTTCTGTGGATCGATCTGTGGATGTTTGGGGATTTATGAATGAAGCAAATGTGTTACCTGAGATCTTTAGAAAAGATTTTGAGGAAAGTCTTTTTACGAATCTTATTAAATTTCAAAAACGATACGATTTGTTCAATTTATGTGCACGTTTCTTTGTTTTGTTTCAATCTGAGTTCGCACAAAAAGATATTAAATTAGAATTATCTTTTTCTAACAAAGAGTTGCAGTTCTTTGAAGATATGAAAAAAACGTTAAAATCATTATCTGAAACAGAGGACTTAAAACTCAATTACCTTAAAAAGAAAATTTATGAATTCGGCAGGGAAGAGGTACTTCAGGCTTTACTCATTCACTTCGCGCGAACAGGTCTTACAACATTTGATGAGGCGGGATTAACTCTACTTGGAAAATGGGATGTTCCGTCACTTCCAATCACAGGTAAAGATTTACAAGGTCTAGGTATGAAAGAAGGTCCTGAAATAGGAAAATTACTTACGAAAGTCGAAGACTGGTGGATAGAGAATAACTTTAAGCCAGTTAGTGAGGCTTGTTTGGAGTTTGCAAAATCTAAACTCTAATCCCACTTTGCGTCAGGTGGCATGGACATGAGGATTGCGTCTGTATTGCCTCCTGTCTTTAGTCCGAATTGCGTGCCTCTATCATAAAGCAGGTTGAACTCAACATAACGCGCACGTTTTACACGCTGTTTGTCCTTATCTTCTTCTGTCCATGTTTCGTTCAGGCGACGGCGTACAATTTCTGGAAAGACTTTCAGGAAGGCGCGTCCTACATCTTGGGTAAGTGCGAAATGTTTACCCCAATCGGTATCGAGATAATCATAGAAAATACCACCAACACCACGAGGCTCGTTTCTGTGTGGCAAGAAAAAATAACGGTCACACCATGCCTTGAATTCTTTGTGGTAAGCAGGATCGTGCTTGTCACAGGCTTGCTTTAGGCTCTCATGAAAATCTTTTGTGTCTTCCTCGTAAGAGAAGGTAGGTGTTAAATCTGCGCCACCACCAAACCATGTCTTGGATGTTGAAATCATGCGTGTGTTCATGTGAACGGCAGGCACAAAAGGGTTTTGCATATGTGCAACAAGTGAGATTCCAGATGCCCAGAACTCACCTGTTTCTTCGGCTCCTGGAATTTTACCACGAAATTCTTCGCTAAACGTGCCATAGACTTGCGAAATATTGACGCCAACTTTCTCAAACACGCTACCTTTCATGAGGCGCATTTCACCACCACCTTTGAGAACGCTACCGCTCTCATTAGTACTGTCAGACTCTTTTCTGTCCCATGGTGTTTTTGTAAATGTAGCCTTTGAGTCGTTCTCACGCTCTATCGTTTCAAACTCATCACATATCAAATTTTGTAATTGAGAAAACCAGTCACTAGCTTGCTGTTTTTTCAAATCGATATTGTCTGTTTGTTGTCGTGCTGTTTGCATAAGCTTATTTCGGAAAGCTGTTTGTTTGTCTTAAGGCTTCACCTAGCACGAGCGAAGCAGAATTCACAACATTTAATGAACGTGCATCGGGCGCCATAGGAATTGTAATGCGCCCATCGACTTGTGCATGTACTTCGTCAGGTGCGCCCGCACTTTCGCGTCCCATCAGTAAAATATCACCATCTTGAAACTCATAATCTATGTAAGATTCCGATGATTTTGTGGTGAGGAGAATTTTACGCTGGTCCTTAGTGCTTTCACAAAAACTGCCCCAGCCGACATGTTTATGCAGATCTACATGGGAAATGTAATCCATCCCGCTACGCCTAAACTCACTTTCCTTCCAAATGAAACCTGTGGGTTCAATGATGTGCATAGGAACGGATAGGCAAGCACATAAGCGCATGGCCGCACCAATATTTTGAGGTATATCAGGTTGAAAAAATGCAAGATGTATTGTCATTGTTTAAAAAATCCTCTGAATCATCGTGATTTGCGCCTTGCTCTCTTGAAGGAAATAGAAAATAATGCTAACCGCCTACGTGTAAAGTTTTAAAAGTTCTATCTTAATTAAAGTGATATTCAAAAAATGACAACAATCGACGAAACACGAGACCAAGAACCCACCCGCCGAGACTTCCTTTATTTGACCGCTACCGCTATGGGTGCTGTTGCCGTAGGAACTGTGGCATGGCCATTGGTTAATCAAATGAGCCCAGCCGCCGATACGTTGGCGCTTGCAACGACAGAAGTAGATTTATCACCTATTGAAGAAGGGCAATCTATTACGGTTGTTTGGCGCGGGGCTCCAGTCTTTATCCGCTATAGAACGCAAAAAGAAATTATAGAGGCACGTAAGGTTGATGTTGCTGAACTTCGCGACCCTCAAACGGATGAAGAACGTGCCCAAAAAGAGAAATGGCTAGTTATGGTGGGTATTTGCACCCATCTAGGTTGTGTGCCATTGGGACAAAAGGTAGGTGATCCAAAAGGTGACTATGGTGGATGGTTCTGTCCTTGTCATGGCTCACACTATGATACGGCGGGGCGTATTAGAAAAGGTCCTGCACCAAAAAATCTGGTTGTTCCGCCTTACGAATATACGAGCGATACACTGATTAAGGTTGGATAGAGAAAATGGCGAATAAACCTAGAGAAAAATTTGATAATGCCTTTGTGGAATGGATAGATTCTCGTCTTCCAATTTTTACGATGGTACAAAAAGAATACGGGGTTTTCCCAACACCTAAAAATTTTAATTACTTCTGGAATTTCGGTGCGATAGCAATGGTGATGCTGACAATTATGATTGTCACAGGTATTACACTGGCAATGCATTACAGTCCTAATTCTGGACTGGCCTTTGATAGTGTTGAGCGTATTATGCGTGATGTGAATTATGGCTGGTTACTTCGTTATATTCATGCCAATGGTGCGTCATTCTTCTTTATCGCTGTTTATATTCATATCTTCCGTGGACTTTATTATGGTTCGTACAAACGACCGCGTGAACTTCTGTGGATGTTTGGTGTTTTGATTTTCTTACTGATGATGGCAACGGCTTTTATGGGTTATGTGCTTCCTTGGGGACAGATGAGTTTCTGGGGTGCGCAAGTTATCACCAGCTTCTTCTCAGCCATTCCTTTGGTAGGTGATGATATTGTTGTCTGGCTACGTGGTGGTTTCTCTATTGATAATCCAACATTGACGCGTTTCTATGCTTTGCATTACCTTTTGCCGTTTGTGATTGTTGGTGTCGTTGTACTCCATGTTTGGGCATTGCATGTTACAGGTTCCAACAATCCATTGGGGATTGAGCCTAAAGGCCCTCAAGATACGTTGCCGTTCAACCCGTATTATACAATCAAGGACTCATTTGGTTTGGTTGTCTTTATGGTGATTTACGCAATATTCGTGTTCTTTATGCCTAATATTTTAGGACACCCCGATAACTATATCCCTGCCGATCCGCTGGTAACGCCCGCACATATTGTGCCCGAATGGTATTTCCTACCGTTCTATGCCATTTTGCGTGCCTTCACATTTGGCGTAAATATTCCATTGGCAATAGGTTTGTTAATAGTAGGCGCAGCAATGGCGCCGCTCTTTACCAATCGTAGTAAGGAAGAAATCTCACTTCGCATGATGGGTATTTTGTTTGCTGTCGCAGGTATCTTTCTGGCAATTGGTTATTTCTCTCAATACCAAATGGAGAGTGGTTCAACCATGATAATGAGTGGTTGGTGGATATCCAAAGCATTCATTGATGCAAAACTCTGCGGGGTGTTGGCGATGTTTGGCTCTATTGCTATTCTTTTTGTTCTTCCATTTATGGATAGCCATCCAGTGAGAAGTGCGCGTTTCCGTCCATGGTTTAAAATTGGTGTGTTGCTATTGGTTTTGGATTTCTTTGTGTTAATGGTCTGTGGTGCAAAACCTGCTGAAGGTTTTTGGGTTCCTCTCTCACAAGTTACAATGCTTTACTATATGGGTTTCTTTATTTTCGGAATTCCGTTTTTGAGTAAGTTTGAGCCTGTTAAAGAGTTACCTGAGAGTATTCACATGGCTGTTATGGCAGATAAGAGAAAAGCCCAAAAGAAGGCGGGGGTATAAGAAAATGAAAATCAAAACTCTTATCCTCATTGTTTTTGTTTTTACGCTGACTTTGGGCACACCTCAATCGCATGCTAGCGAAGGAGGAACAGATTTACTTGATATTCATTGGTCTTTCGATGGGCCCTTAGGGCATTATGATAAAGCGGCATTGCAACGTGGGCTTAAAGTTTATCAAAACGTCTGTGCAGCTTGTCACGGTATGAAACGTATTAGTTACCGTAATCTTGAGGCGATAGGATATGATGAAGATCAAATTAAGGCGATTGCCTCGCAATACACAGTTGTTGATGGCCCTAATGATGAAGGTGATATGGTCGAGCGTCCTGCACGCCCAAGTGATACCTTTAATTCTCCATACGAAAATGACAAAGCTGCGGCCTATGCCAACAATGGTGCAATCCCTCCTGATTTATCGCTAATTACAAAGGCGCGCTCCGGCGGCGCAACTTATGTTGCAAGCCTTATGCAGGGATATGTTGACCCACCTGCGGAGTGGCTCGAACATAACGAACTTTTGGCGAACCAGTATTACAATGAATATATGGGCGGTCATGTGATTGCGATGGCACCACCTTTAAGCGAAGGTATTGTGGCATATGAAGACGATGCACCAATGACAGTTGATCAATATGCCCATGACGTTGCTCAATTCCTAAATTGGGCGGCAGAGCCAGAGCTTGAGCATAGGAAGCGTATGGGAATTAAGGTTGTGCTTTTCTTGATTGTTTTTGCTGGAATAATGTATGCGGTGAAAAAGCGCGTATGGTCAGACGTGAGGAAGTAGGGAGACCATGAAAAACGGTCAGCAAGAAATTCTCGATTTTTGGTTTAAAGAAACCCAACCCCAACAGTGGTTTCAAAAGAACGAAGACTTTGATTTAAAAATCAAAGAAAATTTCCTTGAAACATATGAGATGGCACGTAAAGGCTACCTTGATGAGTGGAAGAAAGACGTTGATGGCTGTCTGGCACTCATTATCCTTTTAGACCAATTCCCACGTAATATGTTTCGCGGGAGCGCGCAATCTTACAACACTGATGGGCAAGCCCTTCTTGTTGCAAAATACGCGGTGAGTAAGGGTTTTGATCAAATTCTTGAGCCTGTTAAAAGAGGTTTTCTATACTTACCTTTCCAACATAGTGAGTCACTATCCGACCAAAAACGTTCTATTGAACTTTTTGGAAAGATGAAAGACGATAATCCCACAGGCTATGAGTATGCCAAACGTCATTATGTTGTAATTGAAGAATATGGGCGCTTTCCACACCGTAATAAGGCGTTGGATAGAAACAATACACCTGCCGAAGAAGAGCATATCGCTCAACCTAATTCTGGATTTTAACGGATAAAACTGACTTCGCTCTTTGAGAGAGTTGAAAAGCCGTTATACTATTCCTCTATGAGTCCTACCTTTATCTTTTTAAATATTATTGCAGGCGTCTGCCTTCTTCTCTTTGGTTTAATGCTGGTGAGAACGGGCGCAACGCGTGCCTTTGGATCGTCTCTGCGAGACTTTCTTGCCAAAGCTACAAAAAATAGATTGAAAGCCTTTGTAGCTGGTCTTGTTACAACGGTCATTCTACAAAGCTCAACGGCAACAACGATGTTGATTTCCAGTTTTGTCGGGCGTGGGCTTGTTGGTGTTACAGGCGGCTTGGCAATTGTTCTTGGTGCGGATGTTGGAACGACTCTCGTTGCTCAAATTTTGACATTTGATTTGTCGTGGTTGTCACCGATTTTTATTATCGTTGGGTATTTTCTTTATGCTTCTCGTAATAGTGCAGGATTAAAGAAACAAGTTGGACGTATCATTTTAGGGCTCGGTATCATGTTGATGTCCCTTGCTATGATTAAGTCAGGCGCTGCGCCTTTAAGTGAATCCCCACGTTTTCAAACACTGTTGGAACCACTGTCTTATGACATGATACTTGCAGTATTTTTAGCAATCATTTTGACGTGGATGTTTCATTCTTCATTAGCAATCGTTCTGTTGCTTGTCTCACTCGCACAAACAGGTGTGATTGGTTTAAGCCTTGGTATGACAATGGTTTTAGGTGCAAATATCGGGAATGTGTTCCCCGCATTGATTGCTGCGAAAAGTGATACAACAGAAGCTTTCCGTGTTCCATTTGGTAATTTGATGATGCGCATTATAGGTGTTCTTCTTGTTTTGCCATTTATGCCTTATTTGACCGAGAATATTATTGAAGAGTTTGGGCACACAGCTTGGGCGATTGTTCTCTTTCACATGTTCTTCAATATTGGTTTGGCAATTCTATTTCTACCTTTCATTAAACAGGTCGGGAAAGTCGTTCGCAGACTTACACCTCCCAAACGCAATGTAAAAGATGCGGCATCGCCCATCTATCTGAATGAAGCGGAACTCTCGACACCATTTCTAGCACTTATGAGTGCGTCTCGTGAGACGTTGCGCTTATCTGATATGAGCATTGAAATGTTAAATATGTGCCGTCAGTCTTTCCGAAAAAATGATGAAACACTACTCAATCAAGCCAAAAATATGGATGACACAATCGATGCGTTATTTCTAGCGGTGAAATCTTATCTTGCAAGATTAGCCTCCAAGGAAATGAATGAAGAAGAGTCCAAGAGACACTTTGAGGTAATGTCTTTGGCAATCAATATTGAACATATTGGCGATATCATTGATAGAAACCTGCTTGTGCATGTGAAGAAGAAAATTCACGGGAATAAAAAGTTTTCTAATGAAGGGTTTAAGGAAATTGATGATTTATTTGTTATGGTTCAGCAATCTCTAAAATTGGCACAACAGGTATTTATTTCACGTGATGTGAAATTGGCACGCAAGTTGGTCAAAGATAAAGCTGAAATTAAAATGGCGGAGGTTAAAACGTCGAAGGCACATATTTCACGTTTAAAAGAGGGAATTCCTGAAACAATGGATACAAGTTCTATGCATATGGATATCATACGTGATTTGTTGCGTGTAAATTCTATGATTACAAGCGTCGCCTACCCAATTTTAGAAGGTGAAGGGCAGTTAGCAAAAACACGCCTTAAGCCATCAAAGAAAGCCGAAGAAAAGGATAAAACCTCATGAACACACAATCACTTCTCTCCACTTTTGGTATTGATAAATATTTGGACTCTTCTGGTTCTCTTATTGTTACGTCCCCTATAGATGGTAAAGAAC
The DNA here is from genome assembly GCA_037968575.1 of Bdellovibrionales bacterium. Classification (GTDB taxonomy): domain Bacteria; phylum Pseudomonadota; class Alphaproteobacteria; order Micavibrionales; family Micavibrionaceae; genus UBA2137. The sequence continues at coordinate 17,556 of JBBKVR010000083.1, forward strand.
TCGGGAAGTTAAAGGAAAACAGCCAAAGTGATGTTGCAAAAGCTATTGATGAAGCTGATAAAGCCTTTCAACAGTGGCGTGCAATGCCTGCACCAATTAGGGGTGAACTTGTTCGTTTGTTTGGTGAAGAGTTGCGTAAGAATAAAGATGAGTTGGGACAACTGGTCACATTGGAATGCGGTAAAGTTCTCTCTGAAGGTTTGGGCGAAGTCCAAGAGATGATTGATATCTGTGACTTTGCAGTTGGCCTGTCTCGTCAACTTTATGGTTTAACGATTGCGTCTGAACGCCCGGGTCACCATATGCGCGAAACCTGGCATCCTTTAGGTGTCGTGGGAGTTATTTCAGCTTTTAACTTTCCTGTTGCTGTTTGGGCGTGGAATGCAGCGCTGGCATATGTATGTGGAGATTCAGTGGTCTGGAAACCATCTGAAAAAACACCTTTGACAGCATTGGCGTGCCAAAAACTTTTTGATGATGCCGTTGCGCAATTCCGCAAAGCTGGTTACAAAGCACCCGATAACTTAATGAAAGTTATCATTGGCGGAAAAGAAATCGGTGAGGCTTTGGTCAGCAATGAAAAAGTCCCATTGGTTAGTGCAACGGGTAGTGTGCCTATGGGGCGTGCCGTTGCTCAGACTGTATCAAAGCGTTTAGGTAGGTCATTGCTAGAGCTTGGTGGTAATAACGCCATGGTTGTGAGTGAGAGCGCCGATTTGGATTTAGCAATGAGGGCTATCGTTTTTTCAGCAGTTGGAACAGCAGGACAGCGTTGCACAACATTGAGGCGTCTCATTGTTCATGAAAGCATTGCAGATGATTTGGTTGAGAAGGTGAAATCTGCATATGGTTCACTCCGTGTTGGTGATCCGCTGGATAAAAAAATACTTGTTGGCCCTCTCATTGATGAAGATTCTGCTAAAGCGATGGGGAAATCCATTGCAGATGCCAAAGAACAAGGTGGTGAGGTAATTTGTGGTGGTGAGAGAAAAATAGATGGCGTGCCTGATGGAGGTGCTTATATGAATCCTGCCATTATCCGTATGAAAAAACAGCAACCGATTGTTTGCCACGAAACCTTCGCACCAATCCTTTATGTGATGACTTATAAAACGTTGGATGAAGCTATAGGCCTTAATAATAATGTTCCACAAGGATTGTCATCTTGCATTTTCACGACCGATATTCGAGAAGCTGAGAAGTTCTTATCTTCGGTGGGAAGTGATTGTGGAATTGCCAATATAAATATAGGCCCAAGTGGTGCTGAAATTGGCGGTGCATTTGGTGGCGAGAAAGAAACAGGTGGAGGTCGTGAAAGTGGCTCCGATTCGTGGAAAACTTACATGCGTCGTCAAACACAGACAGTAAATTACTCTACCGAGTTACCTTTGGCACAAGGTGTAGAGTTTGATATTTAATTGTAAGTCTCTGACGACTTTAACAAAATTTTATTTTAGGTTTCTCTAATTTGTCGAAAGGGGTAAAACGCGCTATACTAATTGGTATACTTGTCGATGAAAAATAAAGGAGATCATGAATGTCCGTACATGGATTACAAACGTCTAGCGTTAACCGTCTGTCAGCCCTTAAATCAAAACATCACACACTGGAAACAAAAATCCATAACGAAGAGAAAAGACCTCTACCGAGTGATTTTCTTCTCAAAAAACTCAAGCTTGAAAAATTACATGTCAAAGAAGAACTCGATAGAATCGAGGTCGTTTCATAAAGTCTTTCAAACATGTAAATAATCAAAGAAAAAGCTCTGTTTAACAGGGCTTTTTTCGTAGAATTTTTTAGTATAGTTACATTTTCATGAAGTTTGAAAAGTCGAAGCCTGATGTATCTCCGCTATCACTATCGGTTTGCTCTGTTTCAGCTTGTAATTTCTGGGTTGCAGCATCTTGGCGTTTTTTTGCTTCTTCTTCAGGATCACGACCTGCGGCACGGTGACCTTTTGCACTTGCAGCTTCTAATTCCTTAAATGTGCAAAGCCCCAAATCTACAGGATTACGGGCCTTAATGCTGGCGGTATTTGCATGTGAACGCTCACGAATAGCCTTAATTGTTGGTTTAGTTGTTCCAACAAGTCTACAAATCTGTGCCTCTGAAATTTCAGGATGATGTTTAATAACATAAGCAATTGCATCAGGTTTATCACCACGTTTTGAAACGGGTGTATAGCGAGGACCTTTTGCACGGAGTTTGATTGGAGGAAGTTTGCTTTTTAAAGCTTTAAGGCTAAGCGAGCTATCTTTCTCACATTTTTCTATTTCTTCTTTAGTAAAAAGCCCTTCATCAATAGGGCTTCTGCCAACAATACCTTTACCAATGTCACCATCGGCCAAAGCTTGAACTTCGATTTTGTGTAACTCTACAAATTCTGCTATTTGATCAAAAGTCAGTAATGTATTATCGACCAACCAAACAGCAGTTGCTTTTGGCATTATTGGTTTCGATGTATCAATTCCTTTAGTAGACATTTTTATCTCCAGTTTAGTGTTCACTGTTTAAACGACATGGTTCTTTCTCCTCGCAAAGCCTCTTCAGGGCTTCCGCAAATGACAGTAGAAAGAAAGACTGTCGGAAATACGTGACCCATGTATACCTCTATTTCACGCAAAAAACCAAATGTTTTTTCTACTACTCTAGTTGATATTGTTTTTTGAGTGAAGCTTGCTACATTAAAGCCATGTTTGATGATGATAACGAACCACAACACGGCAAAAAGGCTCTGAAAGACCTGACAAATATGTCGGTCTCGGAATTGAATGACTATATTGACGAATTGAGTGCAGAAATTGAACGCACTCAAGAGGAACTGAAGAAAAAAGAAAATTACTCTTCTTCAGTCGACACTTTTTTTAAAAATTGAAGGTGAATATGTATGTCTCTTAAAGGAAAGACAGCCCTTATTACAGGCTCGACCAGTGGTATAGGGATGGGAATTGCGACGACACTAGCTGGAGCAGGCGTGAATGTCATCATAAATGGTTTTGGTGATACAACAGAGATTAGTCTTTTTTTAAGTGAGTTGGAAAGATGTGGTGTTCAAGCTATTTATAGTGATACTGACTTGAGTACAGAAGAGGGTGCTATTGAGCTTTATAAAGCGGGTGTAGAGAAATTTGGCAAGATAGATATTCTGGTGAATAATGCAGGGATTCAGCACGTAGAACCTATCGAGACTTTTCCAGCAGAGCGATGGGATAAAATCATTGGACTTATGCTGTCTGCACCTTTTTATCTGACAAAAGCAGTTTTGCCGAATATGAAGAAACAGAAATGGGGACGTATCATTAATATTGCCTCAGCCCATGGGCTTGTGGCTTCGCCTAAGAAAGCAGCTTATGTTTCAGCAAAGCATGGATTAAATGGTTTAACAAAGGTGACTGCATTGGAGTGCGCAAATACAGGCGTGACTTGTAACTCTATCTGCCCTGGTTGGGTTTTAACACCACCGGTCAAAGAGCAAGTTGATGTGATTGCGAGAGATGAAAATATGAGTTGGGAAGAGGCCAAGACAAAGCTATTATCCGAGAAACAACCTCAAACAGAATTTACAACTCCTGAAGAAATCGGTGAGTTAGCGCTGTTTTTATGTTCGGATGGAGCAAAAAATATGACAGGTGCACAAATGCCGATTGATGGGGGCTGGCAAGCACGTTAAAAAATTTAAAAAGAAAGAAAAGCAATGAGAATAGAAGCAGATACAAAATTAGACTTTAAAGATGTACTTATACGTCCAAAGCGTTCAACGCTTTCAACGCGCAAAGACGTTGATATCTCCCGCACATACAAGTTTCTGCATAGTAAGCACAAGTTTGAAGGTGTTCCCCTTATCTCTGCCAACATGGATGGTGTTGGTACAATAGAAATGGCAAAATCCTTTGCCAAAGATGGAAATGGACTGACTGTTGCTTTGACAAAGCATTACAGTGAAAAAGAACTGGTCAAATTTTTTAAAACCAAAGCGGCCGAAAATGCGTGGTACAGCATTGGAACAAATCAGAATGACATAGATAAGCTCGAAGCTGTCTTAAAAAGTTTAAAAAAGGAAGTTGTTCGCCCTATCAACCGTCTCTGCATTGATGTTGCCAATGGTTATTCGCAGGCCTTTGTTGATTTTGTCAAAAAAATGCGTGATCGCTTTCCTGATTTTACATTAATGGCAGGTAATGTCGTGACGGGTGAAATGGTTGAGGAACTCGTGTTGTCAGGGGCTGACATTGTAAAAGTTGGTATTGGTCCAGGAAGTGTATGTACTACACGCAAAATGACAGGTGTAGGGTACCCACAACTCTCGGCTGTAATTGAATGTGCAGATGCAGCACACGGTCTAAGTGCACATGTTTGTTCTGATGGCGGGTGCGCGGTTCCTGGTGATGTTGCCAAAGCCTTTGGTGCAGGTGCAGATTTTGTTATGCTTGGAGGAATGCTTGCAGGACACGATGAAAGTGAAATGAAGATCGTCAAAAAAGGGAAAGATAAGTTCGTTGAGTTTTATGGTATGTCGAGTGATACAGCCATGGATAAACATGCTGGCGGTGTTGCTAATTACCGTGCGAGTGAAGGTAAAACTGTTCAGGTTCCATATCGTGGTGCTGTGAAAGACACCCTTCAGGATATTTTGGGCGGATTACGTTCAACTTGTACCTATGTTGGCGCAAAACAATTGAAAGAACTGTCAAAACGTACAAGTTTTATACGTGTGTCACAGCAATTGAATACAGTATTTGGTAATGAATAATTGACCTGTCGGTTTTCCAACGTTAGGTTACTGTTTCAAGTCATGGAGAGAGAATAATTATTATGGACGAAATCGAAGAAAGATTAAAAAAGACTGCTGACACTTGCATCAAGACATATGAAGCGTGGGTCTCTAAGAAAGAGGATATTTCTCTGCGTGAAACTCTTCAGGATGCTGTCCATGAATTGCGTAAAGTTGCTGCTCGTGTGGAAATTGAAGTTGCAGTGAGTGAGCGCAAAGAAACAACACAGAAACCTCTTCCTATACCGTCTCACCGTTCATCGCAAAAACGTCCGCAAAAACGTGGTGGCAAACCACAAGAAAAAAGTGGAAATAGCTCCAATGGCCATGATGATGGTAATGAATTGCCTTCATTCATAAGTGGCGGTGATGGACAAAAAGGTTCAGGTAAGCCAAAACCGAAATTGCGTGCACCTAAAAAACCAGATGATAAAGGCTCAGATTCTAAAGAAGATTAGAATGCATCTTTAGCTTTACGCCGCTCTTCGAATTCATTGATATTTATTGCTGTAAGAAAAGGATTGTAATCCTTTTCAAACCCCAGCTTTGACGGAATTGTAATTTTGCCTTCTTCGCGCATCTTCGCAATTTTATCGCGTATCTTTTTATATTCCCTGTGATAGGGGTCGAGCGATATCATGAATTTTGCATTAGCAAGTGTATATTCATGTGCGCAGTAGACATCAGTATCATCGGGTAGGTCTTTGAGTGTCTGTAAAGAGTCGAACATTTGTCTCATTGTACCTTCAAATACACGTCCGCAACCAAGCGAGAATAATGTGTCTCCGCAGAAAAGAACTCTCTCTTCGTCAAAATAAAGACAGATATGCCCCATTGTGTGACCAGGTGTATGAAAGACGTGAAATGATAAATCTCCTAGTTGATATTCTTTCTCATCCTTAAGGAATTTATCCATATCAGGAATGCGGGCCTTTTCTGTTGCAGGTCCCCAAACTTCACAATCGTATTTTTTAACAAGAGCCTCTGTGCCCCCAATATGATCGTGGTGGTGGTGAGTAAGAAGAATGATATCTAATTTAAGTTTATTCTTATCCAAATATTCAACTACAGGTTCGGCGTCGCCAGGATCAACAATAACGCACAATCCGTCAGGCGTTTGAAAATGAAAGATGTAGTTATCCGTAAATGCAGGTATGGCTGTAATATCTAAAGTCATTATAAAATTTCTGTTAGTGAGGTTTGTCCTGTTCCTCTAGGAAGAGGTTTTTGTTGGTTATCATGTGGTGCCCATCCACTCACGAAGAGTATCTCCATTGTGGCTTCTAAGTAATCATCTTCGTTCATGTAGTTGTCTTTATAGCACGTTTCAACGTGCTTGAAAAAATTACGTCCACAAAAAGTCTTGTTACGTGCCATTAAAACGTTCCCACCACCACTCATTCGAATGTCTTCATAAAGCTTGGAAATGCTACGATAAGATAACCTAATGGTTTCAGAATCCACGACAGGTAAATTGAACCCCGCACGTTGCATCAAGTGACCAGCATCCTGCTTACTCATGAGTGGGAGTGTACGCAAACTGGCACCATGCTTATCTTGTGCTTCTGTTTTGGATAGGCAATCGGTTAGTTCAACAAGTGAGCCTTCACCTGGAAATGCTCCGACAAAGAAACCATCAGGTTTTAAGGCATAAAGATTTTGGATCAGATAACCTAATGGGTCGTTTAGGCGGTGCATTTCAAAAAGACTGACAATCAAATCGCAGCTTTGCTTTTTGTAAGGTAAGTATTCAGACATGTTTACAATATTGTGATTATTGTTCAAACCACTGGTCAGATGATTTTTTATTTTCTTCTTATTTAAAAGGCTCTCATCAAAAAATTCTCCGTGGACTATAGCCTGCTCAAATCGGCGTGTGAGTAAATCAAGGCGCTCAGAGATTTCTTTTAATGTCCAGTTTATAAGAAAATGGCCGTTGTCATTAGTATAGTGCTTAGATGCGCGGGCTTTGCGCAGTTGAATAAAGTCAGTATCGAAGAGGGATGAGGTCACTGGTTTCTCTAGCCAACACTCGGTTTTGATGTGTGTGAATGACTACCTTTGGTTGGCTCAGTTTTAATATCGTTTGTTGTGCTATTTTTTTTGCTACTTTTGGTTGTTCCTTCAGTGCTTATATTATCATTATTCGAGGTGGTTGCTGATTTAGATGGGGCTGAATAGATCGTATCGTAGTTGCCTTCTACGCGAGGTGTATGAATTCCTTTTGCCAGTTCAGTTGTCGGTCTGGAAGCTAACTCTATCTCGTTATTCATCAATAATGTTTGGAAACAACGGGAAGCAATAACAAGGAAGCCATCCAGGCAATCAATCAAAGAACATATATCCCATAACTGCTTAAAAGGAGCGTAAGTACTCACACCGCCCCACATGATGTCCACCCCAGGGTTATTAGCAATCGCAAACGGGAATATTTTTTGTGGCGTCATCCCAATATGTTGATAGAAAGGCTCACCTAGCGTTCCAACGAATTTTGGCTCAGTTTCAAAATATTCAGCAACATAGCGTTTAGCGGAATCCATATTGTCTATTTCAGCAGGTAGAGGAACCGTCGGTAAATTTACGAATTTCCCGTTTCCTTTAAAGCGCTCTGGCACTGGTGCGTAATCCAATTTCAACCCGACAAGAACTTCACCACTCAGGTCACGTGTCATAGGCATTACAATTGCGATATTTTCTGTTTTTTCTTCATGAACAAAGAAATCTTGTGTACGAGAAGAAATGTCCGTCATTCCGCCACCATCTTCGTGTCCTTCTTCAAGGAATACAGACTGGAGGAGACGAAGTTGCCCAGCTTCATGCTTAACAGGAGCAAACATCTTTTTATCCTCTGCCATATCTCGCAGAAGATCTTTTACGTCCAAACGAGTCTTGATATCAATTTCGGTTAAAACAAGCGGACTTTCACTCCAGCTTTCATTTCTCAATCCCAGTTTTTGATAAAGCATAAGAATTTGAGCCTCTAATCGCCCAGAGGGCAACATACCAACGGCAACGGCATTAAGAATAGATTGCGCGTCATATTCACGTAAATGCCCTGTCGTCATGAAAGGATAACCTTCGGGAGGTTCATAACTTGTTTTTACTAGTGAAATACGATTTGGGTTTTTCTCTTTAACACATATATATGATGTGGAAATACGCTCTTCGATGGCTTTCGGGTCAGGATAGGAACTAGGACCAGCACGGAAAAGAGCGCCATCCTCAGTTTCAATGTTAAGTGTTTTTCCTAAATAGGATTTAACTTGAGGTGGTTTTGAGAGTTTATGATTTTCAATATCATTACCATTCATGGATAGAGCTTCAATCATATGTCCTGACCATGTTTTATTGTCGATATTCTTACCGCTTCTTGGAACCGTATTCACCAGTGAGCGTGGAATAGACTCATGTAAATATATTTTGAGACGATTATCTTCACTGACGCGGTAAGGAAGAAGTTCAGTTATATTTAGATAACGTGTGGCTACATCTATAACTTCTCCCGTTTTACTATCACGCATAGTATTAATTTTAATGGAGTTTGGCTTGTTGCGCGTCGTTCTCCATTCTTGAAAACGGATACTGGTTTTTTCAGGAATTTTTTGACCAATTAGAATATGACTAGTTTCAGGGAAACCTAGTGCTGTGCCGTCTTCTGTGTAAAGACGAAACTTATCAACCATAGTTGCCTGCACAACATCATCGTTCCAATGGCTTGCCGTATAAAGTAGGCGAGCACCCAAAGAGCGCATTTCACGACGTAAATCCCTGTGGGTTGCAAAGGTATATTCTTTATTGAGGTCTTGCTCGATAGTATCACGGTCATTTTTACGAATAATAAATTCATAAGCCCATTTATAAGGAAGCCTAAATAAACGCGTATTAGGAAAACGTGGAGGGAGCTCTTCGAGGAAGAACCCTCCTGTGTGCATACTGTCTCCGCTTCTTGCGTGGTCAGAAAACCAGATAAGCAAGTCGGGCTCACCCATGCTCTCAAGGTCGTCACCAAAACCTTTGTCATCCGTCATTTCCATCAACACATATTCATTTGCTGCGGGCATGGCGTAATCACGAATGAAGATATAGCCGCTTGGCTTTAGTGCATTAAAATGTAAATCAAGAGTTTTACGAATGGCTTTGATGTTGAAGCGTGATTGAGAATAAATTTCATGCAGGAGGTAGGAATTTACAATTGCATCAATGCTTCCTTCTTCCAAGGGTAATTCATTAGGTTTGCAATGAATAAATTCTAGATTATCCAGTTTGTATTTTTTCTTTGCCTGTTCGATTAAGTCTTTATCAATGTCGTAGGCAACAAAATTCCATTCAGGTTTAAAAGTTGCCATGACATAAGCCATTGCGCCATCACCACAGCCAGCATCAACAACTTTTGCGCCATCATCAAGAAGAAGGTGGGAAATGGTAAACCAAGCACGCTTAATAATGCGAATAGGTAGAGTTTTTACCAAGTGCGCACGTTTTAGACGTTGTTCAGGTGAGACCGTATCTATGAGGTACTCACTAGTAGGATTTACAGGAAATAATTTTGGTTCGATTATAGGTGTTGGCGCGGAGGAACTTGAGAGTTCTCCGATAGCCTTAGAGTGGCCGTCTTTCAGCTTTTTAATTGCCATTGTACTTAGGCACCCACTTGCTTATTATCTGACAGAACGGTGACACTATATGAGAGTTATGAAAAAATCAATGATTCCTTGGTCTCAAAGCACGATTTTTAGGGAAAAGTTTAACCGCGCTTTAGGGCTTGCTTTACCCTATAGATGTTTGGTCACTGGTGAGGTTATTGAGGGCAATACTGGATTGTCACCTAAGGCATGGGGAGAACTTACTTTTATCTCTGATCCCAAGTGCCAAATATGTGGCATTCCTTTTGCCTTTTCAGATGCAGAAGATGATGTGGAGTATATAGGCACCAAATGCGTGGATTGTTTGGAAAAAGAACCTCTGTATGACAAAGCACTTTGTACCCTTGTCTATAACGATGCTTGCCGCCCATTGATTTTGGGGTACAAGCATGGTGATCAAACACATATGGCGGTGTCATTTGCTCACTGGATGGTTAAAACAGGGGAAAAATTCTTAGCTGAGGCGGATTATATTATCCCTGTGCCGTTGCATTGGAACCGGTTATTTAAAAGACGTTATAATCAATCAGTTTTACTGGCAGACCAGATATCAAAACTCTCAGAAGTGCCTGTTTTAAAGAGTGCTTTGAAAAGAATAAAAGCGACTCCTCCTCAAGGACATATGTCTTCCAAAGACAGGTTAAAGAATGTCAGACAGGCATTTGATTGGAATGGTAAAAATGCGCAAAGCATAAAAGACAAAACAGTCATATTGATTGATGACGTTCTGACGTCGGGAGCAACAGCAAATGAATGCGCAAAAGTTCTGAAAAAGGCTGGGTGTAAAAAGGTTTATGTACTGTGCCTGGCGCGCGCTGCTCATCTTTAAGCTACTGACCAAACCCTGTCTTTAGTGCTAGTTTTCTCAAAGCGTTATTGTCATTCACAAGTGATAAAACCGAACCTCGTAACGTTTGGATAAGTTTGTTTTGTGACGCAACTGTTTTATTCAAAGAGTGAACGGCTGAAAAGCGTGCCTTGATATCAGGAAAGCGTTGATTTTCATACTCCTCGCACAAAGTTGAAGTCCCAATATCCAATCCTAATTTACGCTGTCCGATTATTAGATCAGATAATGCCTGAATATCGCGTAGGCTTGTGTTTAGGCCTTGTGCTCCAACAGGTGAAAGCGCGTGTGCTGCTTCTGCAATTAAAACAACTCTATCTCCATAAAGTTTTTCAGCAATCATGGATTTGATAGGATGTGTGTCAGGACCATCAAGTAGCGTTAGCGTTCCTAATATATTATTGGATTTTTCTTGTAGTTTTCTAACAAAAGCTTGCTTGGAGAGTTGAAGTGTTTTGTCTGCATTTTCTTTGCGCTCTAACCATACGAGGCTTGAGGTATTATCTGGAAGAGGAACAAGCGTGAAAGGACCATCCTCATAATAGGTTTCAGTCGAAATATTCTCATGCGGTTTGGTGTGTGACAGACGGCACGTATGCGCGCTTTGTCCATAGTCATGTATTGAGGTTTTAATTTCTAATTTCTCCCTAACAATAGAGCGGTAGCCGTCAGCTCCAACCAATAATTTTGCACGGCATTTTTTATTGTCACTAAGTTGAATATCAATAAAATTATTATGCGACTCGAAATCACTAACCGAGCACTCGAAGAGGCAAGTAATATTCTCTTCTTTTTGTACCAATTCTCCCAGTACAGCCTTCAATACAGCGTTAGGAATATTGAGTGAGAATTGTTCTTCATCAATTTCTTGTGCAGAAAAGAACGCAGTCTTGTCTTTATCTATAATTTTTAAATGGTGAAGGGGTGCGCTGTAGGGTTTTATCTTCTTTAACACTCCAATCTCATCTAAGAGAGGAAGTAGAGGGGACATCACAGCGCATGTGCGTGTACCAATATTGTTTGTATCAAAGGAGGTTGGCTTTACAGGGTCGGCGATTGTTACGTGCAATCCTGATTTGGCTAATTTGAGGGCTAGAGTTAGACCGGCAATTCCGCCACCTGAAATAAAAACTTCTGTTTCATGCATAATGGCAATATATATGAAAGGCACCCTAAATAAAGACATGAATAAAAAGAGGAGTTTATAATGGCAAAGGTAGAAATTTACTCATGGTCACATTGCCCATTTTGTAATAAGGCAAAAAGATTACTGGAAAGCAAAAACATAGAATATATCGATCACGATATTACAGATGATGAAGCGGCTCGTGACAAGATGACTGAGCGTACAGGTGGTTTGCGTAGTGTTCCTCAAATCTTTATCGATGGTAAACATATTGGTGGCTGTGATGATATTCACACGCTGGATGATAAAGGTGGTTTAGACGAGCTACTCGCAGCTTAATGTCTTAATGGACTGTTTTGGCGTCTAATGGATATCGTTTAGATAAAGCCTTAAGGTTGGTCTGATAATGCGCTGGTATTTGAGCAACAAGTTCGGAAAGTTCGTCATTGCGACCTTCTGTGCAGCACGTTTCAATACCCTCTGCGAGACCTTTGAGGTCGTTTAGCCCGAACATATCACTTACGTTTTTAAGCTCTTGTGCATTATTAAGAGCGTCTTGCGTTGCGTTGTTTTGATTAGCGGTTTGAATATTGTCTATATAACCCTCAAGACTTGGCAGATGAGTTTGTAACATATCAAT